>JBBSKS010000078.1:0-10847 GCA_038256095.1 Actinomycetales bacterium
ACGGCTAAACACCCTGTAAAGAGCCAGCGGCTCCCAGCCGGGCGACCGCTGGCCCTCTACGGCAATAACAATGGCTCCACGGCGCGATATCCACAGGCTCCCAAACCACCAAATACTCAGCGAGAAGAACACGCACGCTGCAGCAGCGACGAACGCACCCCCAGAAGACATGGGCCACCGGGTCCGGAGGAAGCCGATCATCCCAAACCCGATCATCCACGGCGTCAGCAACTGCACCAACGAGACCCCGAAACAGCCGATGCGCGCTTAAAGGACAAGCGCAGTAGTGCCCTGCATGCGTGTGGGGAAGCAGGACGTGCGGGGCATGAATCCGCACACGTGAGGACGTTGACCGGTGCGACCGGCGTGGGTGGCGGCGGCCAAAGGCAAGAGTCGCCCCGTTGCACGCTCACTTCTGAACAACCGTGAGAGGTCGAGGTTAGATCCCTTTTCCGGGATTGAGGATGTTCAGAGGGTCGAAGGCGTTCTTGATTGCATGATGCACCTCGAGTGAAATCTCGCCCAATTCCGGCAGTAACCAGTCGCGCTTAAGGATCCCGACCCCGTGCTCGCCGGTCAGCGTCCCACCAAGCTTTTTCGCCAGATGGAACATTTCTCCAAGGGCAACCTTCGCTGGGCCTTCGGTGACGGAGTCCTCCTCTTTCATGACGATCATGGGATGAAGGTTTCCGTCCGACGCATGAGCCACGGTAAAGATCCTCACTCCAGTTCGCGCTGAGATTTCGCCCAGCCCCACCGCCACGTCGGCGAGCCGGCTGCGTGGAACGCCGATATCGCCTATGGACACTCGTCCCAATTTTTCGAGGGAGGGAATCGCCTCGCGTCGCGCGGCAACCAATTGCTCTGCCTCCTCCTCGCTCGCCGCTATCTCGTAGAAGGATGTGAACGGCCTGATCGCCTCAATGACCACCTCCTGCTCGAGGTGGGCGCCGAAGCCGTCAGTCTGCGCCAAGAGGAACGCTCCGCCCTGGGACCGGTAGTCGGTTCCGAGGGCCATGTCGATTGCCTCAAGAGTTTGGCCGTCTATCAACTCCATAATCGAGGGCTGTACGTGTGCGGCGATGATGGCCGAAGCAGCAGCGGCAGCGGTGGCAAAGTCTGGAAAAAACGCGGCAACCGTTGCCGTCGCAACTGGAATGGGGCGCAACCTAAGAGTTGCTTCCGCCACGACACCAAGCGTTCCTTCCGAGCCGACCATGAGTGCGTTGAGGTCATAGCCCGTAACTCCTTTGAGGGTTTCCCGACCCGTCCTTAAAAGCCTGCCGTCGGCCAGAACAACTTTAAGCGCAAGGACGGCTTCGCGGGTGACCCCGTACTTGGCGCATCTCATGCCCCCTGCATTGGTAGCGACATTGCCACCTATAGAGCAAATAGCGGTACTGGCGGGGTCTGGGGCGTAAAAGAGTCCATATTCAGCTACGGCTGCGTTCAACTCAGCATTGAGGACTCCCGGCTGTACAACGGCGAGTTGCTCTACCGGATCAATGCGAAGGATCCGCCTCATGCGAGAGACGTCGAGAACTACCTCACCGGCATGTGCCGCAGCGCCCGCGGCAAGGCCGGTTCCGGCTCCCCTCGTGACAATAGGAGTGTGGTTGGCCGTGGCGAGCGCCATGGTGGCCATGATGTCTTCGGTCGACTCCGCGAAAACGACTCCATCGGGAATAGATGACGAGACGTAGCCTGATCTGTCGGTATTTGCGAGCAGCCGATGCGCTTCCGTTGTTGAGACACTGCGCGAACCTTCGAGAACGGCTGTTGTAGAGCAGGTTTCAATCGCCATGTCTGAAATTCTCCTTCGTTGCGTGCTTGGGTCGGGCGTCCGGAGATGCGACATCCTGTAGCGGAGGCGCCGCTCTCGAATTAACTACTACCGAACGTAGCCTTTCAGCACATATTCCACAAGGGGGAATCCAGTTTTCGCATGACGGAAATCTACGCGTCGTGCTTGATGGTGTTTAGACGATCAGCGCTGGCTAGGACTTCCGCATCGCGACCGTGAGCAGGACCGCGGAGTCCTGGACGGCCTCGAGGGAATGACGTGAGTCGGGTATCGGGATGAGGTCACCGGGTGAACCGTTCCAGCGGTCTTCGCCTGCCACGAGGGTGACCCTCCCGTGCAGGACCTGCAGGGTTGCTTCACCGGGGTTCTCGTGCTCGTCCAGGTTGCTGCCCGCCTTGAGGGCGATCAAGGTTTGACGCAGGACGTGCTCGTGACCTCCGTAGATCGTGTGGGCACTACGACCGCTGGATGCGTTCGAAGCGGTCGCTAGGTGGTGCCGGACGAGCGCTGTCAGTGACTCTTTGTGCATGTGGCTCTCCTGGTGAGTGATTCGATCGTGGTCGCCGGCCCGGCCAGGGCTGAGCGCGTCGACTGGCGGTCAGCCAACGCGGTCCCATCCCCGTCGTGCCCGGTGGCTGCCGAGGTCCGTGTCGTCGCGGCTGCGGTAGACGATGTAGGGCCGAGTGAGGTAGCCCAGGGGCGCGCTGAACACGTGCACGAGACGGGTAAAGGGCCACAGCGCGAAGAGTCCGAAGGCCACGAGAGCGTGTAGTTGGAACCCTAGAGGGGCTTGCGCCATCAGCTGGGCGTCGGGTTGAAAGGCCAGGAACGAACGGAACCACACGGAGACTCCCTCGCGGTAGTTGTACTCACCACCGATCGTCAAAATCGAGCCGGCGATGGTGTTCCACATGCCCAGGAAGATCGCGGCAGCCAAGAAGGCGTACATCACCTTGTCCATGACGGTCGTCGCGGAGAAGACCGGCCCCACGGTGCGCCGCCGGTAGATCAGGATCGCCATCCCGACCGTGGTGGCCACTCCAGCGGCGAGACCACCTGCGACGGCCACGATGTGGTACCAGTGCTCGCTGACCCCTACCGCGTCCGTCCACGCCTGGGGAATGAGCAGGCCAATCACGTGTCCACCGATAACGCCGAGCATCCCGAAGTGGAAGAGCGGGCTGCCGATGCGCAGGAGGCGGTTCTCGTAGAGCTGGGAGGACCGTGTGGTCCAGCCGAACTTGTCGTAGTGGTAGCGCCATATATGCCCCACAACGAATGTGGTTATGCACATGTAGGGGAAGATCACGAACAGGAAGACGTCCATTAGCGGGCTCCCGGGAACGAAGGCATGGGAAGTCGGATCTGTGCGGGGGTGGGCGTCGCGGCCGCTCCGGGACTGAACTGCGGGTTGGCGAAGGGCGCCAGCCCGACCTCTTCCTCGGGTGGGCCCTCAGCGGCGAGCCGGCGCACGGCGTCGCGTTCCTCTCCACGCAAGGGCGGCAGCGTGCCGGTCACGGCATCGATCAGGCAGGCCCAGGGTGAGGACATATCCCGCAGAGAAAGACGCAGCAGCTCAAGGCCAGCGCGGTGGTCAAGCATCAGGTCCCGACCGAGGTCGCGGTCGATCGTGGCCGCGAACTCCAAGACGACACACAGATGGTCCGGCAGCTCCGCGTCGTCCAGCTCGAATCCGGCATGGAGGTAGGTCTGCTTGAACCGCAACAGGGCCATCCCCCTCTTGCGGGTGTCCCCGTGGGCGAAGTAGGTGAGGAAAAGATTGCAGCGCCGCCGGTTGTCGAACGTTTCGACGTACTCGGCCTGCAGCGTCGCTGGAGCAGTGCTCTCCAGGTGGTCCAGGAAACGGCGGATCGAGTCCCCGATCGCCGGGGGCAGTCGCAGCGAAGCGGGTCTGATCAGCTCGACCCGCGCCAAGACCGCCTCATCGGGATAGTCCAGGAGCAGGGAAACCGACTGCCAGGCGATCGTCAGCTGCTCCGGGGAAAGGGTGGGTTTGGACCGGCGGATGCTCATGATCCCTGGCCCCCGGTTGGCGGGAAGAGCCCAGGCGGCGAGCCTTTGCCGTCCCAGTTGAGCAAATTAACTCGAGCCTTCTTGTTGGATGGGCCGGTCAGTGAGTCCGAGGTCTGACGGTCCTGGAGCATCGCGAAGTTCTCGACCGCGATAGGGGTCGGCACTCCGGAGCCCTCACCGAAGACATCGTGCTGGCCACCGCCGTACTCCGAGACCGAGCACTCGGTGCTCAACTCCTCCAGGGAGTGCGCCTGCTCAGTGTGGGCAGGAGGGATAACGTATCGCTCGTCGTACTTGGCGATAGCCAGGAGTCGGTACATGTCGTACATCGCCTCCTCCTCCATCCCGACCGCCGCCGGGATAGAGGCGTCAGGGTCGCGGCCCATGTTGATGTCGCGCATGTAGCACCGCATGGCAGCTAGTTTCTTCAGCACGGCGTCCACCGGTGCGACGTCACCGGCGGTGAATAGCTCGGCCAGATATTCCACCGGGATCCGCAGCGCGTCGATCGCGGCGAAGAGGTTGCCTTTGTCCTCGGCGTCTTCCCCCGTCTCTTGGACGACGTCGACGACCGGTGACAGCGGCGGGATATACCAGACCATGGGCATGGTGCGGTATTCCGGGTGCAGCGGCAAGGCCACCTTGTAGGTGTTGATGAGGGCATAGATCGGTGAGCGCTGCGCGGCGTCGATCCAGTCGCGCGCGATGCCGGCCTTCTCGGCCTCGCGCACCACCTCGGGGTCGAAGGGATCCAGGAAGACGTCACGCTGAGCCTCATACAGCCCCTGATCATCCTCGGTGGACGCAGCCTCCAGGACCTTGTCCGCGTCGTAGAGCATGAGGCCGATGTAGCGCAACCGACCCACACACGTCTCGGCGCACACGGTGGGCAGTCCCACCTCAATGCGCGGGAAACAGAACGTGCATTTCTCGGCCTTGCCGGTGCGGTGGTTGAAGTAGATCTTCTTGTATGGGCAGCCGGACACGCACTTGCGCCAACCGCGGCACTTGTCCTGGTCCACCAGGACGATGCCATCTTCCTCCCGCTTATAGATCGCCCCGCTGGGGCAGGAGGCCGCACATGAGGGGTTCAGGCAGTGCTCACAGATCCGCGGCAGGTAGAACATGAAGGTCTGCTCGAACTCGAACTTCACCTTCTCGGCGATCTTGGCCAGCATCGGGTCGCGATGCGCGGTCTCGGTCGAGCCACCAAGATCATCGTCCCAGTTGGCCGACCACTCGATCTTCATGTTCTTGCCGGAGATCAACGACTTGGGCCGGGCCACCGGGGTGTGCTCCTGGGCGGGTGCATCGGTGAGCGTGGAGTAGTCGTAGGTCCAGGGCTCGTAGTACTCACCGATCGAGGGGAGTATGGGATTGGAGAAGATGGTCATCAGGTTCTTGAACCGGCCACCGGCCTTGAGCGTGAGGCGGCCACGGTTGTTCAGTTCCCAACCGCCCTTCCACTTCTCCTGGTCCTCATACGTCCGCGGGTACCCCAGACCAGGACGCGTTTCGACGTTGTTGAACCAGATGTATTCCGTACCTGACCGGTTGGTCCACGCCTGCTTACACGTGACCGAGCAGGTGTGACAACCGATGCACTTGTCCAGATTCATCACCATCGCCATCTGAGCCATAACCTGCATATCAGTACTCCACGTCTTGTGAGCGTTTGCGGATGATGGTGACCTCGTCGCGTTGGTTGCCGGTGGGACCCAGATAGTTGAAGGCGAAGGTGAGTTGGGCGTACCCGCCGATGAGGTGGGACGGCTTGACGAGCAGCCGCGTCAAAGAGTTGTGTATGCCGCCTCGCTTGCCCGACGTCTCGGCGATCGGCACATCGATGAGCCGGTCTTGGGCGTGGTACATGTAGACCGTTCCTTCAGGCATCCGGTGGGAGACGATGGCCCGGGCGACGACGACGCCGTTGCGGTTGACCGCCTCGATCCAGTCGTTGTCCTTGATGCCGACCTTGACGGCGTCCCGGTCGCTCATCCAGATGTTCTGCCCCCCGCGTGAGAGCGAGAGCATGAACAGATTGTCCTGATACTCAGAATGGATGGACCACTTGTTGTGCGGGGTCAGGTAGCGCACCGTCAGACCCTCGACCTGTCCACCCGAACCGTCAGAGACGTTGCCTAGAGCCGGTTCCGCAAAGAGAGCCGCCATGTTTAACGGCGGACGGTAGACGGGCAACCCCTCGCCGAGCTCAGTCATCCAGTCGTGGTCGAGGTAGAAGTGCATACGACCGGTCAGGGTGTGCCACGGCTTCTTGCGCTCAACGTTGATGGTGAAAGGTGAGTAACGCCTCCCGCCGGTCTCGGTGCCCGACCACTCCGGTGAGGTGATCACCGGCACCGGTGGCCCCTGGGTGTCGGCGAAGGTGATCTGCTTGCCCTCGTGCTCCTCGGCCAGGTCAGCGAGCTTCACACCGGTGCGCTTCTCCAGAGTCCTGAAGCCCTGAGTCGCGAGGTGACCGTTCGTCGTCCCCGAGAGCGCGAGGATTGCTTCGCACATGTGGATGTCAGTCTTGAGAACAGGGCGGCCGGCGGCGACGCCACCGCGCACTGTGCCGTTCTTGTGCTTGAGGTAGTCGACTTGAGCGCTCACCTCAAAAGTCACACCTTTTGTGGTCGCGCCGAGCGTGTCGACCAGCGGCCCAAGCGCGTTCATCTTCTGAGCCACTGCTCCGAAGTCACGTTCGACCTCGGTCAGTTTGGGCATCGTGACGCCCGGGACCGGCTCGCACTCCCCCTTCTTCCAGTCGAGGACGACACCGTGCGGGTTCGCCATCGCATCAGGGGTGTCGTGGGTCAGCGGGGTAGCAACAACGTCCTTACGCACCCCGAGGTGAGTGGCTGCGAGCTCACTGAACTTCGCGGCGATCGTCTGCCAGGCGTCCCAGTCGGTGCGGGTCTGCCACGGCGGGGCGATCGCGGGATTAAAGGAGTGCACGAACGGGTGCATGTCCGTGGTGTTCAGGTCGTGCTTCTCGTACCAGGTCGCCGCCGGGAGGACGACGTCGGAGAAGATCGTCGTGCTCGTCTGGCGGAAGTCGATGGTCATGAGCAGGTCGAGTTTGCCCTCGGGAGCCTTCTCCCGCCATGTCACATCAATGGGGCGTTGGGCTAGAGGTGTTTCGGTTGCCCGCACGGATGAGTCCGTGCCCAGCAGGTGCTTGAGGAAGTACTCGTTGCCCTTGCCCGAGGAACCCAGCAGGTTAGCCCGCCAAATCGACAAAATGCGCGGGTAGTTGTGGGGTGCGTCCGGATCCTCACCGGCGAAGTCGAGATCGCCGGACTTGAGCTGCTCGACCACATACTCACCAACCGGCTTGCCCGCGGCGGCGGCGTCGTCGCTTAGGTCGAGAGGGTTGCGGTCAAACGTGGGGTAGGACGGCATCCAGCCCATCCGCGCGCTCTGGGCCAGCACGTCGGCCGTGGACTTCCCAGCCAACTGCCCGGTGCCGGTCGTCGCGGACAAGGTATCAGCGCCGAACTGGTCGTAACGGAACTGGTTGGAGTGCAGATACCAGTAAGCGGTCTGGATCATGTTGCGTGGGGGCCGGTTCCAGTCGAGTGCGTTGGCGACCTGTGTGTAACCCGTGATGGGCCGGACCTTTTCTTGGCCGACGTAGTGAGCCCAGCCGCCACCGTTGACGCCCTGACAGCCGGTTAGATTGGTCAGGGTGAGGAACGCCCGGTAGATGGTGTCGGAATGGAACCAGTGGTTGGTTCCCGCGCCCATCACGATCATCGACCGGCCTTTGGATTCCTCGGCGTTAGCGGCGAACTCCCGGCCAACCCGCGCCGCTGTCGCCGCCGGAACCCCGGTGATCGCTTCCTGCCAGGCGGGTGTGTAGGGAGACTCCGCATCGTCATACCCGCTGGCCCAAGCCCCCGGCAGTCCCTCGCGGCCGACGCCGTATTGCGCCAGCAAGAGGTCGAAGACCGTGGTGACCAGATGACCGTCGACGCGACGCACAGGAACGCCGCGCGACAAATCGCCCGCTGTGCCATCCGGAGTGTCGAAACGCGGCATCCGCACCAGCGCGGTCTCCTCGGTGCCATCGAGAAGCGACAGCTGCGGGTCGACGTCACCCAGGTCCAGGTTCCACCGACCGACCCCCGACTCCCCGAACCGGTGGCCCAGCGACCCGTTGGGCACGACAGGCTGGCCGGTGCGGGCATCGATGAGGACGGTCTTGAAGTGCGCGTTCTCATCGTTCGGTTCCGTGCCGGACAAGTCCGAGGCCGTCAAGAACTTGCCGGCAGTGAGTTGGCCGTCATCCCCCTCGTCGAGTTTCACCAGGTAGGGCAGGTCCGTGTAGGTCTTGACGTACTGCGTGAAGTAGGGAGTGTCCCGGTCGACGAAGAACTCTTTGAGCACGACGTGGCCCATGGCCATCGCTAAGGCGGCGTCCGTGCCGGGCTTTGCGGGAAGCCACTCGTCGGCGAACTTCACGTTGTCTGCGTAGTCGGGGGCTACCGCGATGACCTTCTGACCGCGGTAGCGGGCCTCGATCATCCAGTGCGCGTCGGGAGTTCGCGTGACCGGGATGTTGGAGCCCCACATGATCAGGTAGCCCGCGTTCCACCAGTCTCCCGACTCCGGGACGTCAGTCTGGTCCCCGAACACCTGGGGTGAGGCGACCGGCAGGTCTGCGTACCAGTCGTAGAAACTCAACATCGACCCGCCAATCAGATTCACGAACCTGGCCCCGGAAGCGTGCGAGACCATTGACATTGCGGGAATAGGTGAAAAGCCTGCGACCCGGTCCGGGCCGTACTTCTTGATCGTGTGCACGTGGGCGGCCGCAATGATCTCGGTGGCCTCCTCCCAGGTGGCGCGCACCAGCCCCCCCTTGCCTCGGGCGGACTTGTAGGCCTTCGCGCGCAGGGGGTTCTCCACGATGTGCTCCCAGGCGAGCACCGGGTCCCCGCCGTGCTGGGCCTTGGCCTCGCGGAACATCGTGAGCAGAACCCCGCGCACGTAGGGGTAGCGGACCCGAGTCGGTGAGTAGGTGTACCAGGAGAACGCGGCACCTCGCGGGCAGCCGCGAGGCTCGTACTCCGGTGAGTCCGGGCCGACCGAAGGGTAGTCCGTCTGCTGGGTCTCCCAGGTGATGATCCCGTCCTTGACGTAGACCTTCCACGAACAGGACCCTGTGCAGTTCACGCCGTGGGTGGATCGGACGACCTTGTCGTGGCTCCACCGGTCCCGGTAGAAGTCGTCAGCCTCACGACCACCGACCTGCGTTAACGTCCGCAGGTCATCCGAGAGGGTGCCCCGAGTGAAGAATCGCCTGCTGCGCACGAGCGCATCGGCCACGGGGCCGTCCATGCCGACATCTTTGCTCATCGAGTTTCCTGTCTTTGGACCGAGCGGCGGACGATGGTGAGGGTAAGCACGAGAGTGAGGGCGGCCGTGACCGACAACATCCACAGGCCGATCGCGTATGACTCGGTGCGCCCATAGACGTAGCCCATGATCAGCGGAGGCACGAAGCCGCCCAGACCACCCGCAGCACCGACTAGCCCCGTCACTCCACCGACTGAGCTGGGGTGCGTGACCTTCGCGATGAGAGCGAACGTGGCCCCGCTCCCAGCTCCAAGAGCTGCTGCCATGGCGAGGAAGGCGACCGTCCCAACCCCGTCCAAGGGTGGCGTGGCCGCCGACACGGCTGCGCCAAGCACCACCACGCCGTATGACCCGGCCAGGACCGGGACCGCTCCGAACCGGTCGGAGAGCCAGCCTCCGACCGGCCGCATGATCACCGCAACCAGCACGAATCCGGCCATCCGGTTGGCTGCGTCCGCTGCGGTCAGACCGTGGGCCGCCTTGAGGTACGCAGGCAGGTAGACCGAGAACGCGACGTACCCACCGAAAGCCACCGCATACAAAACGCTGGCCTGCCACGTGATGGCCAGCCTCGCGTTCGCGTTCAAACGGCCGATGAGGCTCGTCGTCGGAACCACCCGACCAGGGGCGTCGCGCAGAAAGACCCACGCCAGGACAGCATAGAGAGCCAGGACCACTGCCGTCATCAGGAAGGGCGCCTGCTCGCCCTGCTGAGTGAACAGCTGCACTGTGGTCAGCGCACTGATCGCCGTGCCCCCCATGCCGGCGCCGAAGATGCCGATCGCCAGCCCGCGACGCTCCGGTGGGAACCAGGCATTGACGAAGGGTACGCCGACGGCAAACACAGTGCCCGCGATGCCGAGGAAGAAACCACCCACGAGCAACAACGCGTAGGAGTCGAGAGCGAAGAACCCGATGAACAGCACCGGCAGGATCGTGGCCGCCGAGATGACCGGGAACATAATCCGGCCCCCGTAGCGGTCCGTCAGCGCGCCGACCACTATCCGGCCCAACGACCCGACCAGCACCGGCACCGCTACGAGCAAGGCGACGTCCGACTCGCTGAGATCACCCAGAACACCGGTGTCTCGGAACATCGGACCCAGGGGGCTGATGAGCGCCCACGCCCAAAAGTTGACGGCGAAGCCCACAGTCGCCAGCGCAAGCATCACACCCCTGCGTCTGCCCTGCTCGCCGGAAGTAGCGGAGCCCATCTGTTCACCGGAATCGGCGCGATATGCCACACCCATAGGAGCTCGTCTCGAATCATTGATCCCGACGTTGCCGGTCTAAGCCAACCTGGAATTGCACTATGTCACAAGCAGACACTGTTGTGCCGAGCCTCGCGCTGCCACGTCCTATCCGGGGGTGACCCTGGGCGCGTGCGTCTTACGGGATCGACGTAGTGTGTCGAGGTTCCACGAACAGGTACGGCTGCGTCGGCGGGGAACAGGTCTGCGTGTGGACCCCGGAGGCGGGTTCGTTGGTCAGTCCAACGGGACAAAGATGGCGGTTGGGGCGTCTTTGCCTTCGGCGGCGAGGTCTTCGAATTCGGTGATGGCGTCGATGTTGAGGCCCATCGACACGTTGGTGATGCGTTCGAGGATCATTTCGACGATGACGGGCACTTTGAACTCGTTCATCC
>JBBSKS010000079.1:0-10713 GCA_038256095.1 Actinomycetales bacterium
ACGACATGTCCACGGCCTGCGCATGGTGCTCGCTCATGTCACGGGCGAAGCCCGCCTCGACGCTGTCGCTGCCTGGGCTGGATTGCCCGAAGACCAACCACCCGCCCAAAACTCCCACCACCATCGCGGCCACAACATAGGCGATGGTGAGCTTCTGTGGTGCCGTGGGGCGCGTCGTTCTCGTGGCGGCCTCGGGCATTAAGGGCTCGCGACGAGATCGGTCGTCGTGCCGCCGGTGCACGCTGCGCCCGGCTCGGGGGTCTGCGGTCCCTGCACGAACTCAGTGATGAACAGTGGCAGTTGCTCGTCGTCGGCCGTGGCTACTTCGAGTTGGCGACCCCAGGCCGTCGCTACGATCGGGCTGGTCTGGGTGTCGTTCGGCGATAACAACATGAACTCACGATCGGCGAGCTCGGTCAGGGTGTCCAGGCTGTCTTGGTCGATATCTGATTGGTAGGTCAGCCACACTGCACCGTGCTCAAGCGAGTGAACCGCGTGGTAGGGCGGAATGGGCTCGGTGTAGATGCCGCAGTTCCACCAAGCCTGGTTGTGATCCCCACCCACCGGCGGGTCCTGCTCGTACGTTGCAGCTTCGGCGACGTGATCCCGGCCGAGATCCTCGTATTCGGCAACACCGCTCAGGCTCGGCCGGGAGACGACGGCATAAGTGATTGCTCCCACGATCAGCAGCAGCACCAGCGCCGCGATGCCCCAGACGATGAGGCTGCTGCGCCGGTCCTTGGCTTGGGCCTGGCGTTGCATCGCGGCCGCGCGCTGGGCACGGTCCGTGGACGATTGAGAACGAGCCATCGTTGATCCTTTGGGGCGTTGAGGACCGGAGCCGGAGACAGGCTTCGGGCGGTAAGGCTATTGAACGGCGCTAACCTACCTGGCCCGCCTGAGACGAACCTGCTGCCGCTGATCGCCGACTCCGGTCCCCGTCGCCTCCGGCATCTAATTACTGATGGCACCGGCAAGGTTGCCCAGCGAGTCCTCAAGCTGGTCGGCGCTGACCAGGGGGAACGTCACCTTCGACAAGATCTCTTTGTCGGTGACCTTGCTCCAGTCGTAGGTCAGGGAAACATCAGTGGAGTCGGGTCCGGTCGAAACCAAGCGCCATACCCACTCCCACCCGTAGGGCTCCGCGCCTGCGGGGGTGCTCTGCCACGCCAACAGCGCGCCGTCGTCAAAGCCAGTAACGTGGTTGTCGGTCTGATACTCGCCACCCATGTGCGGGCCTTCCATGTTCATCGTGAACACCTGCCCGGTGTGTGAGATGCGATCGGCTTGTGCGACGGAGCGCACAAAACCAGAACCATCGATTGCGGCGTGGTGCTCAGGATTAGACAACACCTCGAAAATCTTCGCGGTGGATGCATCAATGGAACGGCTAACGGTCGTGCTCTTGTCTTCGCTCATGAAGGGAACTCCTCACGGATTGGTGGCGGTCTTAAGACCGCTTACCCGTGCAACGCTACGCGGCAGGAGCCAAGAACGCAGCAAGGGCGTCGATGTATGCCGCGTGGTCGGCCACACCGCATACCTCGCGGGCCGAATGCATGGAGAGTGTGGCTGCACCCACGTCAACCGTGGTCGCGCCCAAGGCGGCGGCGGTCATCGGGCCGACGGTGGAGCCGCACGGTAGATCGGTGCGGTGGACGTAAGTTTGCATGGGCACTCCGGCCTGCTCGCAGGCCAAGGCAAAGGCTGCCTCTCCGAGTGCGTCCGTGGCGTAGCGCCCTTGAGCGTTAACCTTCAGCACCGGGCCGCCGTTCATCTGCACTTGGTGGCTGGGTTCGTGCCGCTCTGGGTAGTTCGGGTGAATGGCGTGCGCCATGTCGGCCGAGGCCACGACGGTGGCCGCCATCGCCCGTAGGTAGTGCTCACGAGTGCCACCGCGAGCGGCGACGATCCGCTCCAGCCAGCCGGCCAAGAACGTCGAGCCAGCGCCGCTGGAGGTGGTGCTGCCAATCTCTTCGTGATCGAACAAGACCACCACCGAGGTGGGCATCGATGGTGAGGCGCTCTGTGGAGGCTCGACGAGAGCGCGGATGGCCGCGTGGCAGGTGGCCTGGTTGTCCAGACGGGCGCTGGCGAGCAGGTCGCGGTCGCGCCCGATCACCCGCGCGGGGGTGAGGTCGTGGGTCATGGCTTCCCACGCCAGCAGATCGCCACCCTCAAGCTGGAGAACGTGCGCCAGGTAGGTGTGGAAGTCGCCCGGCGCCGGACCCAGGCCCCAGTGCGGGGAGAGGTGTTGCTGCGGGTTGAGCTTGACGCCCTCGGTGTGAACCTCGCGGTTGAGGTGGATGGCCAGTTGTGAGACGCGAAGGATGGGATCGTCGATTCGGAAGAGCTCGGTGATCGGGCCTTCGCTGGTGCGCCGAACAACGCGCCCAGACAAACCCAGATCGCGGTCAAGCCACGATGTCAGCAAGGGGCCGCCATACACCTCAACGCCGAGGCTTTGCCAACCGTGTGAATGACGATCGGGGTGAGGCTTGATCCGCAGGTTGGGAGAGTCGGTGTGCGCGCCGACGACGCGGAACGGGTGCTCGGCCGTGACGGGGTGGGGTTGGGACCAGGCGACCAGAGAGCCACCACGGCGGCCAAAGAAGTGGCCCGGCCCTGATGGAGTGGGGTCGTGCTCGGCGCACTCGACAAAACCGTTGGCTGTGAGGATATGCGTGGCCGTTTGAACCGCGTGAAACGGCGACGGGCTGGCGTCGAGGTATGCCGCCAGGTTCTCGATCACAGCGACAGCCCGATCACAGCGACAGCCCGGTGCGAGCCGAGGCCAGCCACTCCTGACGTGCCGAGAGGGACTGCTCCGCAGCGGTGATCGCCTGAGCGTCACCTTTGGCCTGAGCCTTGGCAAGATCCGCTTCGAGGCCTTCGACGGCGCGTTCGAGTTGGTCGACCATCGATTGTGCGCGGGCGTTGAGCTCGGGGTTGGTCCGAGTCCATTTTTTGTCTTCGCCGTCCCGGACGGTCTCTTCGACCTTGCGAAGGCGGCCTTCGATGCGGGTCATGTCCGAGCGTGGCACCTTGCCTGCCTCGTCCCAGCGATCCTGGATCGAACGCAAGGCGCGTTTGGCCTGCCCGAGGTCTGTGATGGGCAGCAGTGCCTCAGCCTCGACGAGCAAGGCCTCTTTGGCGACCAAGTTGGCCTCGAACTCGACACGCTCCGCGGCAACAACTTCGTCTTTGGCGTTGAAGAATTGGTCCTGGGCTGCCTTGAAGCGCTGCCACAACTCGTCGTCGCTGGAGCGCTGGGCGCGTCCCGTGCGACGCCACTGCTCCATGAGGCGCTTGAACTCTCCGGCGACGGAGCCCCAGTCCTTGCTGGTGGCCAAAGCCTCAGCTTCGGTCACCAGCATTTCCTTATCGCGGCGCGCTACTTCCTGCTCTTCGTCGAGTTGGTTAAACCAGGCTCGGCGCGTCTTGTCGAAGGATGAGCGGGCTTCACTGAAGCGATGCCACAACTCGTCCTCGGTGGCCTTGTCCAACCGCGGGCCGGCATGCTGCTGTGCCTTCCACTGGTCGAACAATTCGCGCATCCGAGCGCTGGCGGACTTCCACTGGACCTTGGCGGGATCGCTCCCGGCGAGTTTCTCAGCGCTCTTTACCGTCTTCTCGCGAGCCTTGGCTGCGACGATCTTGGCGGCCGCTCGGTCTTTGGCCTCAGCGTCGGCGCGCGTGGCCACCTGGTCTTCAATGGCGGTGACGCGGACCTGCAGGCCGTCGATGTCGCCGACCACGTTGGCTTCGCCAATGTGCTCGCGCAGCGTCTTCAGTGCGTCGCGGGCCTCGTGCGCCGACAGATCGGTCTGCTCAAGGCGTTGCGAGAGCAATACGGCGGCGGCATCTAGGTCGTCGAACTTGCGGGCGAAGTACGTCAGGGCTTCGTGCTCGGTGGAGCCGGGATAGGAGCCGACAGCTCGCTCACCCTCTGCCGTCTTGACGAACACGGTGCCGTCGTCGCCGACCCGGCCAAAGGCCATGGCCGCCTCGGAGGCGCCTTCGGGTTGGGCGGGGGAGGCTGCTGGTCGTACTGCTGCTTTGCGGCCGGCCATCTGTGCTGGTGAAGGCATCATCGGGCGGGGCTTTGGCTTCGCCGCGGGGGCCTCGACCTCTGCGGGAGCGACAGCCTGTGCCGCTACCTCGGCCGTAGGTGCAGGTGCTGCCGTATCAACAGCCTCATCCACCTCTACCTCAGTGGTCTGCTCCGGTTGCGTTGAGTTTTCGCTCACGACGATGCCGCCTCTCCCTCGATTTCGACGTCCAGGATGCTGATCGGCTGAGCCGGCATACCCTCGACGCCACCACCGTCAACTCCCGCTGCGGCGATGTACTCCACAATGTCCATTCCGTCGGTGACTGTACCGAAAATGCTGTAACCGCCCCCATCTGTAGGCAGCATCGTGTCGGCGAAGACGATGAAGTACTGACTACCGTTGCTGTCTGGATCGTTCGTTCGCGCCATCGCGATGCTGCCGCGGGGGTAGAAACCGTCGGCGGGAGCGTTCTCGATGCCGAAGGTGTACCCCGGGTCGCCGCGCCCGGTGCCGGTCGGGTCACCGCACTGCAGGACGTGAATGCCGCCATCGACGAGTCGGTGGCACGGGCTGTCCGTCCAGAAGTCGCCTTCGCCTAGAAGCAGGAACGACGCGACGCTTTGTGGTGCGGCAGCTCCGTTGAGCTCAAAGGTGATGGGCCCGCAGTTGGTGACCATGCGGACCGTGGCTACGTCCGGGGCAGTGGCCGGGGGTGCCTGGGTGGCCCGGAACGTTGGCACATCAGTAGGAATGGCCGGGGCCGGGTCGCAATCGATGTCCGCGATGCTCTGAGCGCTGTTTGCTGGGGCGCTTGCGCTCTGCGACGAAGAAGAGTCCGGCTGGCCATCGTCAGCGCACGCTGAGAGCGCCAGCGCGGCGGCAACTCCGGTGGTCAGGGCGATCATGCGGGTGCTGCGAAAGCTGCTGGGCAGCATAGATGACCTCCTGAAAGGCACATATGGGTGATGAATCAGTTTATGCAGCCTTTTTCGCGCGCAGGGGCAAACTGGGCAACGGTTTGGACACGATCGTGAGCCGCCAGTGGGCTTGTTTACAGTGGTCCGATGTTGATCCGCGCCATTCCCGCTATCGCCTTCGGAACGAATTGCTACGTGATCGCCCCGAATGCGGGCGAGGAGTGCGTGATTGTCGACCCCGGGATTGGGGTGGCCGACCGGGTGCATGAGGTGCTCCGTGCGGAGGGATTGAGCCCCGCCGCGATTCTGCTCACACACGGTCACCTCGACCACGTCTACGACGTCCCCACCCTCGGCCTCGCTGGCTCGGTCACTACCCGGATTCATCCGCTGGACCGGTACCGGTTGATCAATCCCCTCGGCGACGTGGACTCCACTTTTGTGGCCATGCTGGAGGCCCAGTTCACAACCAAGGCAACGTGGCGCGAGCCGGAGGCCATCCTGGAGTTTGCAGCCGCCTCACAGAGCCGCGAATCTGAACGGTCGGGCGCGATGGCCACCCTGACGGTTGCCGGGCTGCAGATTGCCGTCACCCACGCCCCCGGGCATACCGAAGGGTCAGTGCTTTTCGAGGTCGCGGGCATTCCGGACAACGTCACAGCGCCCGATGGACTGAGTCTGGACCGCACCGTGCTCTCGGGGGACGTGCTTTTTGCCGGATCGATCGGCCGCACCGACCTTGCGGGGGGCGACTCAGCGGCGATGCAGCGCTCTCTGCGTGACGTGGTGTTGGCGCTGCCCGATACCTCCTTGGTGCTGCCAGGACACGGACCGGCGACGACGATGACCGCCGAGCGAGCCGCCAACCCCTATCTGCAGGCTCCGCTCGCTTAGACTCCGCCACGTGATCACACCACGCACACCGTCAGGGGTCCTCGAACTCCTCCCGCCCGAGCAGATCGCCTTTCAGCGGATGCTCGACACGATCCGTCGGGGCTTCGAGCGCTTCGGCTTCTTGCCGATCGAGACGCCCGTGTTTGAGGTCAGCGACGTGCTGTTGACCAAGACCGGGGGAGAGACCGAGCGCCAGGTCTACTTCGTGCAATCGACGGGGTCCTTGGAGAATGCAGCCGCCTCTGACGCTGAGAGCGCGTTGCCGGAGATGGCGTTGCGGTTCGACCTCACGGTTCCCCTGGCGCGGTACGTCGCCGAGCACGAGCACCAGTTGACCTTCCCGTTCCGCCGCTACCAAATGCAACGGGTCTACCGCGGTGAGCGCTCGCAGCGAGGCCGGTTCCGGGAGTTCTACCAGTGCGACATCGACATCGTCGGCAAAGACACCCTGAGCGTGAAGCACGACGCCGAGTGCCCCGCCGTGATCCACGCGCTGTTCTCCGACATGAACATCGGGCCGTTCACCATTGGCATCAACAACCGGCGGTTGATGCGGGGTTACTTCGAGGACCTTGGCGTCAGCGACAGTTACCTGCAGGGCGCCGTGCTCCGCGAGATCGACAAGCTGGACAAGCGCGGCGAAGAGCACGTGCGCTCGACCTTGGCCGGGGACACCTTCGGGCTCTCCGCCGCGGTGATTGACTCCCTCTTAGGGTTTGTGAGCGCCCGCAGCACGTCGTACGATGACGCGCTGAACAAGCTGGACACCCTCGAAAACGGCAGCGCGGGCAGTGCTGAGCTGGCTCGCGGCGTCGACGAACTGCGCGAAGTCCTCGGCCTGGTCCGCGCACTCGGCGTTCCGGAGAGCGACTATTGCCTGAACTTCTCCATCGCGCGTGGGTTGGACTACTACACCGGCACGGTCTACGAAACGACGCTGGATAGCCACCCCGGCATCGGCTCCATCTGCTCCGGGGGTCGGTATGACGATCTGGCTAGTCACTACAGCAAGTCGAGCCTGCCTGGCGTCGGGATCTCCATCGGCCTGACCCGGTTGTTCTGGCAACTGCGCGAAGCCGGTCTCGTTGACGTCGCCGAGAGCACGGTTCACGTGTTGGTGCCGCTGGTCGACGACTCGCTGATGACCCAAGCGCTGGAGCTCACGACGACCCTGCGGCAAGGCGGCATCAACTCCGAGTCGGTCCTGCAGGCCAGCAAGCTCGGCAAGCAACTGAAGTATGCCGACCGGGCGGGCATCCGCTTCGTCGCGATCCTTGGCCCTCAAGAGATCGAGGCTGGGACGGTGACGATCAAGGATTTGCGCCGCGAGGTTCAGTTCACGGTCCCCGCCGCCGAAGCCGTGGCAGCGCTGCGGGTTGAGCTCGCCCAGCCGTTGGAGCTGAAGGGCCCATAACCACCCTCGATGTGCCCGACCACCTATGCGAGCTGCTGGTGGCTCGCCATTTTTTCGGGCTAGACGTAGCCAAGACGTTCTTCCGATAGAGGGAACTAGCGGGCTGCCGACGACCGACGGTCTACCGGATCGCTGGGGGCGTGGTCACTCTCCGCCGTGATAGCGTACTAGTGCGCTATCACGTGACAGCCCGACTGTCGTGTATAGCCCACTGACATTTCACCTCATCGCGAAGGACTTCATGAAGCGGCGCAAAGGGCTTAACCAGGCGAGCCTGGTCGAGTTGTCATCCGTGTTGGCAACCCTCGACGACGCGGGCGCCATCGAAGACTTCCTCGTGGATCTCTGCACTCCCGCCGAGCTTGAAGCCCTCTCGGACCGCTGGGTGGTGGTGCCTTTGCTTGCGCAAGGCGTGCCCTACCGCGCGATTCACGACCAGACCGGTGTCAGCGTCACCACGATAGGCCGCGTTGCGCGTTGCTGGGAGTCGGGCAACGGCTACAGAGCCGCACTGGAGCGACATACACCCACAACGCGCTAAGCCCGCCGCAGCGGTTGGTGAACCCACCCGACTGGCCGCGCCACGTCTCCACCTACTGCTTATACACACTGCACCTGCCTTGGAAGGTTCCTCATGAGTCCATCTGCCCAGCCGCGTGACCGCCTGCGCGTCGCGATCCAGCGATCTGGCCGTTTGGCCGCGCCCGCTCGTGACCTGTTGGCTTCCTGTGGTCTGACCTGGCGTGAGAGTCGTGACAAGTTGTTTTGCTACGGCGAATCGTTGGCCATCGACTTGTTGCTGGTGCGCGACGACGACATCCCCGGGCTCATCGCGGATGGAGTGTGCGATCTGGGGATCGTGGGTCGCAATGTCATCGCCGAGCACGACCTGGCCCGTCAGTCTGCGGGGGCGATCGGCGGGCTGACTGAGCTGCGCGAGTTGGGCTGGGGGAGTTGCCGCCTGGACATTGCGATCGACGCTGATCTGGAGTGGCAGGGTCCGGCGCAGCTGGCCGGGCAGCGCATCGCGACGTCATACCCACAGATTTTGGGTCACTGGCTGGCCCAGCACGACGTGGTCGCCGACGTGGTCACCCTCAGCGGCTCGGTCGAGATTGCGCCCCGCCTGGGTCAGGCCGACGTCGTGTGTGACCTCGTCTCCAGCGGCGGCACTCTTGCCGCGAACCAGCTCAAGCCGGTCGAGACGCTGCTGCACTCGGAGGCGGTGGTGGTCGGCCCGACCCATGCCCTGGAGGGAAGTCGTGGCGAGTTGGCCGAGCTGCTGCTGCGCCGGATGGACGGTGCCGTGCGGCTCAAAGAAACCCGACTGCTGATGTTGCGCGCCTTGCGCACCCAGCTGCCGGAGGTGCTCAACAACCTCCCCGAGGGCCATGAGCCCACAATCCTGTCACTTGAGGGCGACAGCACACCCGAAACCAGCGAAGTCAGCCTGCAGTTGCTGTGCCACGGCGCAGTGACCTGGCAGCGACTCGAAGACCTCAAACGCGCCGGAGCCCGCCAACTGATGGTGCTCCCCGTCGAAGGGATGTTGGCATGAACCTCTTGACCTGGGATGACCTCGACGCTCCCCGGCGCGCTGGCGCCATTGCCCGCGGCACGGTCGCAGCGGGCCCCGAAGTGACGGCATCAGTCACCACCACTTTGGCCGCGATTGCCGCGAGGGGTGACGCTGCGGTCATCGCAGCGACGTCGCGGTTCGACGGCGTCGACATCACCGAGTTGGCCGTGTCGGCCGCCGACGTCGAAGCCGCCATCGCGCGGATCAGCGACGAACTGCGTGCCGCCATCACCGAAGCGGCCGGACGCATCCGGACCTTCCACCAAGGGGGTATGCCGAGCGACTATGCCGTCGAGACCGCTCCCGGAGTGATCTGCGAGCGGGTCATGCGTCCCATCGAGCGCGTCGGTCTGTACGTCCCGGCCGGCTCGGCACCCTTGCCATCCACGGCCTTGATGCTCGGCATACCCGCGCAACTGGCTGGGTGCCCACAGGTCGTGTTGATCACGCCACCGGGACGCGACGGGCGAGCCGACGACGCCGTCCTGGCCGCTGCCGCCGAGTGTGGGATCACCCGGATCTTCCTCGGCGGGGGAGCCCAGGCCGTGGGCGCATTGGCCTACGGCACCGAGACCATCCCCGCCGTCGACAAGATCTTTGGTCCCGGCAACGCCTGGGTGACCGAGGCCAAGCGCCAGGTCAGCACTGCTGAGGGCGGCCCCGGGATCGACCTTCCCGCTGGCCCGTCGGAGGTCGTGGTCATTGCTGACGCCGGAGCGGATGCCGAGTTCGTGGCTGCCGATCTGTTGTCTCAGGCCGAGCACGGCCCGGACTCCCAGGTCCTGTTGCTGACCGACGACCGGGCTCTGGGTCAGGCCGTGGTTGATCAGATCGAAACTCAGGTCGAAGAGTTGCCCCGCGCAGCGATTGCTCGCAAGGCGCTGGCCAGCAGCCGGGTCATCGTGACCAGCGACCTCGACGGTGCCTTTGACATCAGCAACGAGTACGGCCCCGAGCACCTGATTTTGGCGTTGCGCGAGCCCCGCGAGTGGTTGGCCCGGGTGACGTCGGCCGGGTCGGTTTTCTTGGGCGATTGGGCCCCGGAGACCCTCGGTGACTACTGCAGCGGCACCAACCACGTGTTGCCCACCGCTGGCGCGGCCCGGTTCACCGGGGGAGTCAACGTCGCCAGTTTCCAGATCGCCATGACCGTCCAGTCCGTCACCCAGGCCGGTCTGCACGAGGTTGGGCCGTGCGCCGTTGTGCTGTCCGAAGCCGAGCAGCTGCACGCCCACCAGCGTGCCGTGACCAGGCGCCTCGCCCGGCCGCTTTCCTCGTGAGTACGTCCTTCGTGCCCCCTTCCTTCATGAGCGCTGCGATGAGGGGAGTGCTCCCGTGATTTTCCCGATGAGTTTGATCCGTGAGGATTTTGCTGCGTTCGGTGGGTATTCCTCGGCCCGCACGAGCTTCGACGGGCCACCGGCGACGATCTGGCTCAACGCCAACGAAGCCTCGAGCGCCAACGCCGCCGACGTCGACGGCCGCACGAGGCGCTACCCCCAGCCTCAGCCCGAGGCGCTACGCACGGCCCTGTCGGCATACCTCGGCGCGGACTATGAACAGTTGCTGCTGGCGCGCGGCAGTGACGAAGCCATCGACATGCTGATCCGCACCGTCTGTGCTCCCGGTGGCGACCACGGCATCATCACCTGTTCCCCGACCTTCGGGATGTACGCCGTTAGCGCGGCCATTCACGGGGTGCCAGCCCACGATGTGCCTCAGCACGACACCGGCACCGGTTTCGAGCACGACCTCGAAGCCGTGGCGTCTGCCGTCCGCTCCACGGGTGCCCGCATCGTCTTCCTCGCATCCCCAGGCAACCCCACCGGGTCCGTCGTCGACCTCTACGACGTG
>JBBSKS010000080.1:0-10632 GCA_038256095.1 Actinomycetales bacterium
AGATCGGCAACTTCGCGGTCGCTGGGTACCGGACGACCTACGGACGGCCCATGTGGACCGTTGCCGAGTTGCAACCAGGCGACCCCAGCATCGTGGAGACTAAGTTCAGTGCCGCCCAAAGCATCATTGCGTTCAACTCCTTCGACTATGAGCAGCCGCGGTCCGATGGCCCGCCTGCTGAGATGGGCGGGTGAACCGCTGATGTATCGCACTGTGGCGTTCGATCCCTGGGCCAGGGTGGTGGAGGTTCACCTTGATGTTGATCCCTCTGCGCGGCCGT
Organism: Actinomycetales bacterium; assembly: GCA_038256095.1. GTDB lineage: Bacteria > Actinomycetota > Actinomycetes > Actinomycetales > Dermatophilaceae > Ornithinicoccus. The sequence goes on from JBBSKS010000080.1 coordinate 281, forward strand.
CGTGGTCATCCTGTTTTTGTACGTCTTCCCCGAGGTTGCACCGTTTATGCCGTTCAACGACAGCACGGTCGAGTAGGTAGCCAGCGCTCTGGGTTGTATGGAGTGAGGGGAGGCTAGCGTGCGCATGACACCTGTCATGGGTGACATATGACGGTTATGGATACCTCAACCCACCCGCTCTCGATAGCGTGACCCGCATGTATATACGCAACCCATGGGAGCGCTACGGATGGGTGATGAGCTCAATCTGGTTGGTGTTCTTGATCTTTCCGCTCGTTGCGGCACTCAATGAGCCGACGGCCTGGGTATGGCGATCGGTCGCCATTGGCTTAATCCTCGCCTTTGGCTTCGTCTACGTCCGGGCGTTTATCGCCTTGGGCTACCCGCTGGCTGCGGCCGCTCACCGCCACCTTGGCATCTCCCGGTTCCTGATTCTCGGAGGCTTTGGCCTAGCCATGGCCCCCATCATTGAGTGGCAGGCCGTGGGCGTCGTGCCGTTTATGGTCGCGTTCTCGTCGTTCTTCTTCACGCGGCGGACAGCCCTCGTCGTCATCGCCGTCTCGTTAGTGCTGACCGGTTTAGCCATCACGTTGGGTGGGCCCGAACTGTGGATTTTACCCGGGGTGGTGCTGCTCGTCGGTGTCAGCACGCAACTGGTCAACTCGTTGGATCGCCAGCAAGAGGCCCAGGTGGACCTCACTACCCAAGTCACCTTGTCCGCCGAACGGGACAGGGTGGCTCGTGACGTGCACGACGTGCTGGGCCACTCCTTGACGGTCATTACGGTCAAAGCCGAGTTGGCCGAGCGGCTCATCGACAGCGACCCCGAGCGAGCCAAAGACGAGTTGGTGCAGATCCGCACCTTGAGTCGTCAGGCGCTGGCCGAGGTCCGGACCACTGTCGGCGGGCTGCGCTCGGCCCGCCTGGAAGATGAAGTGCAGACAGCCCAGACGGTGCTGGCCGACGCGGGCATCGAGTGCACCATCACGGGCGACACCGCGACCGTCGATCCTCGGCACCGTACGGTCTGCGCGTGGGTGCTGCGCGAAGCCGTCACCAACGTCGTGCGGCACAGCCGAGCCACGCACTGCACGGTTGCTTTGGGACCATCAAGCGTCTCGGTCACCGACAACGGCAAGGGCCTCGTCGACCCCCTCGCGCACGGTCCCCGCGCCGATTCGCAGCGGTCGGGCAACGGCATACGTGGGCTGACCGAGCGGGTCGAAGCCGTGGGTGGCCACCTCGAGATGGTCGGCACCGACAGCGGTCAAGGCACATCGTTGAAGGTTCGATTGTGATCCGGCTGCTGCTAGCCGACGATCAGGCTTTGGTGCGTGGGGCCTTGGCAGCCCTGCTCGGCTTAGAGCCGGATCTGGAGGTGGTGGCTCAAGTGGCCAGGGGCGACGAGGTGCTCGCTGCTGCTCGCGCCCAGCCGATCGACGTGGCACTGCTGGACGTTGAGATGCCGGGCCTGGACGGTATCGAGGTCTGCCGACAGCTCACCGAGGCGATGCCGGGCGTCCGGTCGTTAATCGTGACGACCTTCGGCCGGCCGGGGTTTTTGCGGCGGGCCGTCGATGCCGGGGCTGGCGGGTTTGTCGTGAAGGACACCCCAGCGAGTGAATTGGCGGATGCGGTGCGCTCCGTGCACGCCGGCATACGGGTGATTGATCCGACGCTGGCCACCGAGTCGCTGCTCGATGGCATCAACCCGTTGACCGACCGGGAGCAGGATGTGCTGCGGGTGGCTTTGACGGGCGTGCCGGTCAGTGAGATTGCGTCGCGGGTGCACCTCTCGCACGGCACCGTCCGAAACTATCTTTCCAGTGCCATCGGGAAAACCCACACCACCGCTCGAGGTGAGGCCGCCCAGGTCGCTCAACGCCGCGGCTGGCTCTGATCCCCTCAAGCGTGCACCGACATTCACGCCCCAGCGTCAAACCCGGCGAACGCTTGCTGCGGTTTCCCTCATCGCCCCTAAGAAATCGGCAAGGCCTCGATCTGCGGCACAGGGTCGGTGGCCAGCCGCGAGTGAGTCTCAACGTCGAAGCGCTCACCGTCGGTGAGCACCTTGGAGCGCTGGATGCCCTCGGCCACAAACCCAGCCCTGAGCGCGACGCCGCGCGATTTCGGGTGGTTGGCCCGGTGCGAGAGCTCGAGACGGTGCAGCCCCAACTCCCCGAAGCCGTATGCGGCGACGGCCGCAGCCGCCCGTGAAGCCAAACCGAGACCTCGGGTGAACTCCGCCAGCCAGTAGGTCATCTCGGCGGTCTGGTGACGATGCGCAATCTGCTGCAGCGCCACGCCACCGACCGGCACGTCGTCCACGGCGATCGCAAAGACGGCCGATTCTCCGGCCGCCTGCGCCGCCTGCCACCTCACGATACGCCGGTGGGCTTCGTCGTCAGCCGTCAGATCACCGGCATACGGCCTGACATCGTCGGAGGCGCACACGGTCAGCAGACACGAGACGTCGTCAAGACGCCACGGGCGCAGCGCGAGGAAAGTCACTGGCAGACCCTAACGCCGCCTCGGCCCCGGACGATCCGGTCGCCTCTTCACCCGAGTTCCCGCTTGAGGATTTTGCCCGTCGCGCCCTTGGGCAACGCCTCGATCAGGTGGATCCGGCGCGGGTACTTGTAGGCGGCCACCTGTGACTTCACGTGCTCACGCAGCTCATCCTCGGTGGCGGATGCGCCCTCGGCGAGCACCACGTAGGCCGTGACCTCTTCGCCGAACTCGTCGTGCGGCACACCGACTACCGCAGCCTCGGCCACCGCCGCGTGCTCATAGAGCAACTCTTCGATTTCGCGGGGGTAGATGTTCATCCCGCCGCGAATGATCATGTCCTTCTTGCGATCGACGATGACGTAATAGCCGTCATCGTCCTTGCGGGCCAAGTCCCCCGAGCGGAACCATCCGTCGTGAATGGCCTCGGCGGTAGCCTCCTCGTTAGCCCAGTAGCCTTTCATGATGTTGTCGCCCTTGATGGCGATCTCACCGATCTCACCGGTGGCCGCGTCAGCCCCACTGGCATCCAACAACTTCATCTCCACGCCGCGGATGGGGGTGCCGATCGAGCCTGCTTTGCGCTCAGCGTCGGGGTGATTAAAGGAGGCCACGGGGCTGGTCTCTGAGAGTCCGTAGCCTTCAAGAATCACGCACCCAAAGGCCTCTTCGAACTGGTGCAGCACCTCGACCGGCATCGACGAGCCGCCGCTGATGGCGGTGCGCAGGCTTGACAGATCCGGCACCGTCTCGGCGCGACCTGCGGCAGCCAGCATGGCGCCATACATCGTGGGCACTCCCTCGAACACGGTGACTTTGTCTCGCTCGATGACTTCGAGGGCCTTGGCGGGGTCGAAGCGCGGGATCAGCGTCAGCGTCGAGCCGTTAGCGAAGGCGGCGTTCATCCCGCAGGTCATCCCGAAGACGTGGAACAACGGCAGACAGCCCATCACGACGTCTCCGGTGTCCAAGTGGATCAACGTCTCAGCAGTGCTGCGCTGGTTGGTGTCGAGATTGTGTTGGGTGAGCTCAGCGCCCTTGGGGCGTCCAGTCGTGCCCGAGGTGTAGAGGATGACGGCTGTGTCGGAGTCGTCCCGATCCGCGATGTCTGTGTGCGGCTCGACGTCGGCCAGCAACGCCCGCAGACCTTCGGGACCAACCGGCACGACCGTGGCGCCAGCGGCCTGCGCGGCGGCGTCGACCTCCTCGCCAGGCATCGCGAAGATCATGCTGGCGCCGGAGTCGTTGAGGTAATACTCGATTTCACGCCGCTTGAACAGGGGATTCATCGGCACCACGATGGCTCCCACGCGCATGGCCCCGTAGTAGATCACCGGGAAGCTCGGCAGGTTCGGCAGCATCAGGGCGATCCGATCGCCGGCCTGCACCCCCTCCTTGATGAGCCATCCAGCGAGCTGCTGGGCGGCGGCATCGACGTCGTGATAACTCACGCGGTGGTCATCGAGAATGATGGCAGGCTGGTCAGGGTGCTTCGTTGCGGTGTTGCTGAGATGGTGCGCCAGGTTGGTCATCGTTGACTCCTCATGCGGGGGCCCGAGGGTACGGGTGAGATGTATACGTTCTCATCATGGCCCTGTGGGCCGTTCGACGGCATACTTTTTGGTGACGAATTCGGGTCGACCGCCAGCAAGGCGCTCTAGAGTGCCCCGTATGCGGATCGTGTCGTTGCTGCCCTCGACCACCGAAATCCTGCACGCCATTGGCGCCGGGCCTGATGTGGTCGGCGTGACGTTTGAATGTGACTTCCCGCCGCACGCCCGCGAGGCCACCATCGTGTCGACCTCGGCCATGCCCGAGGGGCTCAGCCCCGCCCAGATCGACTCCTTCGTGGTCGGCGCGATGCAGCGCGGGGATGACCTTTACCGTCTCGATGAGGGGGCACTGTCCAAGCTCGACGCCGACCTCGTCGTCACCCAGGATTTGTGTGCGGTCTGTGCCGTTGACGTCAGCGTGGTGCAGGACGCCCTTGCCCATTTAGGCTGCCGCGCAGAGGTGCTGACCATCGACCCACACACCCTCGACGAGGTCTTCGATTCGATCACCCAGTTGGGGGCTGCCACGGGCCACGCAGACGAAGCGGCCGCCCTCGTGCAAAAGCAAAGGCACCGCCTGGCCGCCGTCCAGCGCCGGGTCGCCGAGACGTCGTCGCAGAGCTCACGCCCGAAGGTCATGATCCTCGAATGGACCGACCCGCCCTTTGCCCCGGGGCACTGGATCCCTGAGATGGTCGAAGCCGCCGGCGGCGTGCCGGTGCTGGGGAGGGCCGGCGACACGTCCGTCCGCGTCGAATGGGACGCCATCTATGCCGAAGCGCCCGACGTCATCATCGTGGCTCCGTGCGGCTTCGACCGCGCCCAATCAGAAGTTATCAAGGCCGAGCTGGTCGCCTCGGGCGTGCTGCCGGTCGGCATACCGGTTCATGCGGTGGACGCGAACGCTTCGTGGGCCCGACCGGGCACCCGCTTGGTCGACGGCATCGAAGAACTCGCCAACCTGCTGCACCCTTAGTCAGACCGCGTAAGTCATGCAGGACTTCATCAGGTGCTTGTTGGAGGCTATCCACAGCAATCTCCACAACCTGAACCGGGTCCACGCGCACCACTTTGCCGTCGGTGCTGACTTCGAGATCAGCGAAACGCCCGGTCTGCCACCGCAACATCTCGTCCGTCATGCCCTTGAACGTTTTGCCGACCATGACCAACTCGCCGCTGGCTTCGTCGCGCGCGGCAAGGTGAATGTTGGACAGCCACCCCTTCCGGCAGCCACTGCCCCACTCGATCGCGGTCACCACCAAGTCAAACGTATGCCGAGGCTTCACTTTGGTCAGCCACCGCTGCTCCTCGGCTGTGCTGAGGGAAAACAGATGGTGCAGCACCCGGCGTTGGGCCTCCACTGACCCCGGGCCGGACGCGCTACTGATGTGCGCCATGGAGTCGTCCACGTCGGCGACAGTGACCACATCCTTCTTTTGTGTATGTCGAAGCACCCCGGGCGGGGTCGGCTACCCCGAGGGACGCTCGATGGCTCATCACCCTTGCCGCTGCCCGATCTCGCCCTACAGAATGTGGACGTGACCACGTCGATAGAGATTCCCGCCGACCTGCGCGACCATTTGCACGACGTCTATCGCCACCTGCACGCCCACCCGGAGCTCTCGATGGCTGAGCACCGGACCGCCGAGTTCGTATCGCAAGAAATGACCGCACTCGGTTACGCCGTGACCCCGTGCACGGACACCGGGCTGGTGGCCGTTCTGACCCACGGCGATGGCCCGGTGGTGGCCTTCCGAGCCGACATGGATGCGCTGCCGCTGCCCGAGGAGACGGGCCTGCACTACGCAAGCAAGGCGCGGGGAGTGCTGCCTGATGGCACCGATGTCCCGGTGATGCACGCATGCGGTCACGACACCCACATCACCTGCGCCATCGGTGCGGCTGCCTTGCTGGCTCGCGACCTCGCCGCGTGGTCCGGCACGGCTATCTTCATCTTTCAGCCCGCCGAGGAGACGGCCGCCGGGGCCCGGGCCATGCTCGACGACGATGTATGGGGCAAGTCGCTTCCGGCTGGACGCCTTCCTGATGTTGTGTACAGCCAGCACGTGTGGCCGGGCCGGGCGGGGACGATCGACGTCACGCCGGGGCCGGCGATGGCGATGGCCGACTCGTGGAAGGTAACGGTGCACGGACGGGGTGGCCACGGCTCGCGGCCCGAGGCCACCATTGACCCTGTGCTGCTGGCGGCCCACATGATTGTGCGCATCCAGTCGATCGTGTCCCGGGAGGTTGCGGCGCAGAGTGCCACCGTGATCACCGTCGCCACCATCTCGGCCGGCCTTAAAGAAAACATCATTCCGGGGACCGCCGAGTTCACTCTCAACATCCGCAACCTCGACGAAGCGGTGCGCGACCAGGTGTTGGCTGCGTTGCGGCGGGTGATTCTGGCTGAGGCTCAGGCATCGGCTGCCCCGGAGCCGACCATCGAGGAGCTCTACCGGTTTCCGCTGCTGGTCAACGACGAAGCGCTAACCGCAGAGGCCGTCGACGTGCTGGGCGCGCTGCTGGGCTCTGACAAGGTCGGCGAGATCCCGCCGTCCATGGGCAGCGAGGACTTTGGCCACCTCCCGCAGGCCATCGGTGTGCCGGGGGTGTTCTGGTTCTTCGGCGGCCTGCCTGATGAGGTGTTCGATGGCGACGCACCTGTGCCGTCGATCCACTCATCGCTCTTTGCCCCCGTCATCGAGCCCACGCTAAGCACGGGGGTCCAGGCGGCATACACCATGGTGTCGCACCGGCTGCGGCTCGGGAGCTAATCTGCTCCTCGGCGCCACTTACTCCCAATGCGCTGACGATAGGCGAGCTGCTCGTTAGGTCCAGGCGATCAGGGCTAGCGCGCTGGTGGCCACCGCAACCCACAGCAGGCCACCCAGGATCATCGGCCCCCATCCTGCCTCGCGGATCGCCGACAGCGGGGTCTGCGCACCGATGGCCGCCATCGCGATACACGTGCCGCCGAGCGCAGACAACCGCATCGGCTCCAGGGCAACATCGGGGATGCCACCGGCCGACCGCAGCGCCGCCGCCAGCACAAACAGAATCAGAAACGGTGGCACGAGTCGCGTGAGCTTCACCGTGGACCGCGGAGCCGCACCGCTCTCGTCGCCTTCAACACGCTCGGACTTCTGCGCGGCATATCCGTGCCAGATCGCGATCGGGATGATCGATAGTGTGCGAGTTAGTTTCACCACGACGGCCCCGGTCGCCGCCACCGCGCCGTATGCCGACCCGGCCGCGACCACCGATGAGGTGTCGTTGATCGCGGTGCCGGCCCAGATAGCGAAGCTTTCCTGCGAGAGCCCCATCGCGTGGCCCAGGATCGGAAAGAGCACGGCCGCAGCAGCGTTGTAGGCGAAGATCACCGCCATCGATACCGTCATCGCCGAGGTCCCCGCGCCGATGACCGCCCCGATGGTCGCGATCGCTGAGGCGCCACAGACGCTGGTGCCCACGGTGACCAAAGTGGCGACCTGGCCATCCACCCCGAGCATCCGGCCCAGCCACGGCCCGAGCGCGAGCGCGGTCAGCAGCGTGCCAACCAGCACCGGGAGCGTGGCGACCCCGACCTCAGCGATCTCGCCGAACGTCAGCCGCGCCCCGAAGAGGACGACCGCGGCCTGCAGCACATACGTCGAGCACCACTTCAGGCCCACCTTCGCGTGATCACCGGGAGTCCACCACTGCCGCAGCGCAACTCCGAGCAGCAACGCCCAGATCGGTGCCGCAACCAGGGGCGTCGCCAGCGCCAGGCTCAAGGCGATCACCGCGAGCACACAACTGATCAGCACCGACCTCACCGGCTCAGTCTAAGAACAGGTCCCTGTCCGACGGTTCGCGACGGAATGACGCTGTAGGAGGGGCAGCGAAGGTACACCGTGGGAAGAACGTCGCCGCCGCATGCGAGGCTGTGAGGTATGACGAATGACTGGGCCACCACCCCTCGACCGGTGTTCATCTTCGACGGTGACTGCGGGTTTTGCACCACCAGTGCCGGGGTGCTCCGCCGGTGGTTTGACCCAGCCGTCACCTACGCCATCGCGCCCTATCAGCGGCTGGAGCTGTCGGCATACCGGCTGACCGACGCCGAGTGCGACCGTGCCGCCCAGTTTGTGAGTGCCGATGGATCCGTGTTTGCGGGGCACCGCGCGATCGCCCACGCCCTGCGCCACTCGTTGCTTCCGTGGCGGCCCATCGGCATCGCTCTCGATGCCAAAGCGCTACGCCCAGTAGCAGCCAAAGCCTACGACTGGGTCGCCGCTCACCGCGGCCAACTTCCCGGCGGCTCCCCTGCCTGCGCCATGCCGTCCCCGACCGCTCAAGTCTGACCACGCACCTGTCAACCCACAGCTGAACCCCATCGACACCATCGCCGCGCATACTGGCGTTATGGCTTCTCACGCACACCATCACGAAAACCCGGCCGACCGTAGGGCGACTTCACTGGGCCGCGCCTGCGCCATCACCGTCTCGGATCGCAGCTCGGACGGACGACGCGAAGACACGTCAGGTCAGCTGCTGGTGCACCTGCTGACCGACGCCAACTTTGAGGTCACCGGTCCGGTCATCGTCCCCGACGGAATTGATACTGTCGCCGCCGCAGTCCGCGAAGCCGTCGACGCGGGTGCCCTGCTCGTCGTCACCACTGGAGGCACCGGGATCGGGCCGCGCGATCTGACCCCCGAAGCCAGCAAAACCCTGATCACCCGCGACATGCCCGGCCTCGCCGAGTTGTTGCGCCGCGAGGGCTGCACCAAGACTCCGTACGCCGCAGTCTCTCGAGGCATGATCGGCGTCATCGACCACGCCGACCGCACCAGTGGCACGCTGCTCGTCAATCTCCCAGGGCGTCCGGCCGGAGTCCAAGAGGGCATGGACGTACTCGTTCCGCTGCTCGGGCACGTGTTGTCCCAGTTGCGGGGCAGCGACCACTAACGGCCCACAACCGAGGCGACGTCCGTTAAGCCCGGTCTCGGTGCCGACCTCACCATCGCCTTGCCTACACAACCCCACATCACGTACCTACCATCGTTCTATAGCCCGACGTTGTGTACGAATCTCACAGGCCTGTTCGCAAGCCGATAGCGAGCCGCGCGGCGGGCCCAGAACGGGCTGCACCCAACGCGAAGGGCCGCACCCGAGGTGGGTACGGCCCTTCGAGCAAACAACGACGAACTACAGACCGGCCACGCGATCGGCTGGCGCCTTCAGGTCAGGGTTGGCCTCGAAGAAGTCGACGAGGTTCTCGAAGTCTTCCGGCCCGCCCAGCAGATTGGTGCCCTTGGTGAAGGCCGTGAACGAGTCGCCACCCTCGGCGAGGAAGTTCAACGTCGCCACGCGGTAGGTCGTGTTTTCTTCAAGGTCCACACCGTCCAACTGCATGTCGCTGACCTTGGAGCCAACCGGCGCATCGGCGTCCCAGGTGTAGCTGAAACCCTCGGAGACGCCCAGGGCCAACTGCTGGCGCCCACGATCCTCGACGAACTGCTGCTCCAACACGTCCTTGATGTCGGCACCGGTCATGTCGATAGACACCAAGATGTTGCCGAACGGCAAGACCGAGTAGGCCTCGGCATACGTGATCTCACCGTCTTCTTCGGTGCCGCCCTCGGGCGTGGCCACCAGCAGGTCCGCGCGGATACCGCCGACGTTGGTGAATGCGATCTCCGCGTTGCCGCCTTCTGCTCCGCTCGTGCCAAACAGGATCGAGTCGGCGATCAGATCAGCCAGCGGGGTTTCGATCCCGCGGTCGCCACCTGCGCTACCGGTGATGTCTTCCGCCAAGGTGCCGACGACTTCGTTGCCCACCTCGTCGCCCAGGTCTTTCCACTTGGTGACCAGGGCGGCCATTTCGAGGTCTTCGATGTCCTGCGTGACGAGCACGTTGTTCGAGCTCGTCGCGTCGCGGACGACATCACCGTCGGTCTGGCTCAGCACCACGTCGGAGTTGGTCACCACGCGGCCGTACTGGTTGGCGCTGGTCACCAGACGTGACTCATCGTTGGAATCCGGAATGTCACACACGTAGGGCTCGTGAGTGTGACCGGTGACCACCATGTCGATGGAGGGGGCAAAACCTTTGACGATGTCGACGATGGGCCCGGAGATGCCTTCGCACTGGTCGTATTCACCGGTCTGCATGCCGCCTTCATGAACCAACACGACGATGGATTCGACGCCTTGTTCCACCAAGTCGGCGGCGGCCGCATTGGCTGTTTTCACCTCATCCTCAAAGGTCACCGACGCCACTCCGCCGGGGCGGACCAGGGTCGG
>JBBSKS010000081.1:0-10577 GCA_038256095.1 Actinomycetales bacterium
ACCTGGTCGCCGTCGACACCGACGTCTCGGCTTTGCGCCTCGGTCTCGCCGAGATCCTTGCGTAAAGGCGTCCTCCCGACCCAAGGGACGGTGCCGTGTGGGTTTGCCCGAATTGCGGGCCGTACGTCCCAGAAGCCGAACCGCTTCCGACGACGCCCCGTCACTGAGCTGCCGGCCTGGACCGTCCCGCAGGGGCTCGATGACCGGCACAGATCGATGAGGTTGCAAGACGGCCCTTACTGAGGGGCTGGCGCTGGTGGTGTCGCTCGGTAGACCTCAGATGCACGTTACCCAGGGTGGTTGCGCTTTTAGTAACAGATCCGGGGGGGCAGGTGCACCCCAGAAGCCCATTTGCCCGACGGCCTTCGAGGCGGAGGCGGTACTCACCAAACCAGGGGGGAGATCACACCCGCGCGTACAACCTCGCCGCTGTCCCACGAGGCAAAGGACTGGTCAAAGACCTAATGCGTTACGTCGCCGCGGAAACACCGGAGCGGTTGAGGGGATCAGCGTGCCCCCGTCACCCCGAATCTACAAGGAAAATGGGGCTGCACCGAACTCGGGTGGGCAGTCGATGAGCATCAGGTCGTGCTGCGATGCCGACCACATCCACGCGGCGATCGCGGCCGGCAACACCCGTCGGATCTACCCGCTGGAACCCCCACGCTGAGGGGGACCTTCCCGCGTACCGGGTGGGTGCCTGCTGTCGACCGACTTGCTCGCGTGATGTCGCGGTGGATGAGCGGGTTGCTTATCCCAACATCAGGTTCAGAATGAAGAGCAGGGGAATGGAGCCCGCCCACACCGCGGTGGTGATCCCGGACCAGCCCTTGAGCGCAGTTGTGCCCTCGAGGCCGGTGAAGCGGGTCACGACCCAGAAGTAGGGCTCGTTGAAGTAGCTGAAGACCATCGACCCGGAGGTGCAGGCGATGGCGGCGACCACGGGGTTGATGCCCAACCCGTTCGCCCTCCTTCGGTACGTTGGGCGCGATGCCGCCGGCGCCGTCCAGGCCTGCTTGGGGCACGCACCATCTCGATAGACCTTCAAACGTACGGATGGCTGAGTGTGGCTGTCCTGACCATCTCGGTGCTGAGTGTCGCGCCCACCGTGAGCCGACTAATGCGAGGCAACAACATCCCAGGATCGCTATACGCCACCTGAGCCCGCGTCTCGCAAAGCGGGAGTTGCTCAGGTCGCTATTCTGCGGCTAGTCGACCACTGCGGTGGCCAGTGTTGGCGGCTGCGCCTGGCTCGCTCAGAGCGGGGAGCCGTCAACCAAGATCTCCGCCCGGTCGGAGAAGAACGCCAGGTGGCCAGCGATGTCCTCGGGAAGTTGAGAGTTCGAGTCTCTTCGCCAGCCCAGCTCTTAAAAGGTGACATCAAACCACTAACCTGGTTTTCGCTGAGCTGATGCTCCGGTGCATCAGTCCAGAATGAGCAAAGGTGAGTGGCACGTCCGTCCAAGACGAGCTCGGGGATGTCACAACTTCGTTACAAGGTAGGCAAATACACCCTTGACCCCTAGACGTGGCGACCTAGCCAGATCTATGGTACTTAGGTGCCGCTGGTACTCCCCGGCGACTCATCCTCCGTGGGAGCACCTGATGCGACGTCACCCAGTGTTAGTCATCATCCTCTTCGCGTTCTCCCTCCTGGCGAGCCCAGCCGCCGGAGCCGCCCTCACACATCCGGCGGCTGCGCCACCGACGACGCCGCAGTTGGTCGCGGTTCGAGCCGCCTCGCACCCCGGATACGACCGTGTGGTCTGGGAGTTCCGCGGTGGCCTGCCCGCTCAGCGCACCGTCGGCTACGTCGACCAGCTGACCGGCAGTGCGTCCGGGTTGCCGATCCGAATCGCCGGTGACGCCGTGCTGAAAGTGAGTTTCAGCGCAGCCGACGCCCACGACCCCACAACCGGCGCACCGACAGCAGCTCCGAGCCGCCTAGTCACCGGACTTCCCAACGTGGTCGAGGTGGTGCGCTCGGGGGATTTCGAGGCCCAGGTCGACTACGGCGTTGGGCTGGCACGGCGACAGGACTGGACGGTGTTCACCCTTAGCAACCCCAGCCGGTTCGTGCTCGACATTGGCAAGGACTACAAGCAGGCGACTCGACGGGTGTACTTCCAGGATGAGCCGCGATTCGCCGCAGGGCAGCAGCCAGATACGCGTCCAGTCAGCCGTGTAGTGCCGGCGTTCACCCCGGCGGCTAGCGTGCTGCACCATCTCTTTGCCGGTCCGACGGCCACCGAGCGCGCTGCGGGTCTGCGTACCGTGCGCTCAGGCGCCACCGACTTCGACCGCCTCACCATCAGCTCCTCCGGCGTGGCCAGAGTCAGGCTCCTGGGCGGATGCGACAGCCGAGGTTCGACCTTCACGATCGCCAACCTCCTCGTGCCCACCCTCAAGCAGTTCGACACCGTGCGTTACGTCAAGATCTACGACCCAGCGGGCCGAACCTCAAGCCCCCGCGGGCTGTCAGATTCCATCCCCGAATGTCTGGAGCCGTAAGCGCTTGCTGATAAGCCGGTCAGCTGCCGCAGCCTGATAAGGACGCCTGAGTAAGGCGCGATCCTGGCCAGGCATCCCACTCATCGGATGGACATCCCGCAGCACGCTCTCGCGCTGTAAGTGAACGGCATAGGTTCGCCACAGTGTCATCTAGTAGTTAAGCGATGCTGTGGGCGGTGTCTCGAACCAGTTGGTGACTACGTGTCAGACCCTTCAAGGGCGAGGGCAGCATCCGAAAGGTCGGGGTCGTGGCTGACGCGGACACGGGACACACGGTTGCCGGTGACCTCGAGGATTGTCAGCGTGAAGCCCCTGTACTCAAACTTTTCACCGGGTTCAGGCAAGCGCTGCAGGCGAGTAATCACGAAACCGGCGACGGTCTGATAGCCACCACGGTCTTGCTCGGGCAAATCACCGAGTTCGAGGGTCTCGAACATCGACCGAGCCGGCAATCCGCCGTCGATCAGCCACGACCCATCCTCTTCTTGGGTCGGGCGCAGATCCGGCGGCTCGTCCACGGAAGGCAGGTCCCCAGCGATCGCTTCGAGCACGTCGACCGGCGTGACGAGACCCTGCGTGTCGCCATACTCATCAACGACCAGCACCACATGGCTGCCGGAGCGGCGGAAGACCTCCAATACCGCCAGGGCCGGCATATTCTCAGGCACGGTCGGCGCGGGGCGCATCGCAGCGCGAGGGTCGGGGGCGTCACCTTTCATACCCTGTAGCCAGAGACGCTTAATCGACACCAGGCCGAGCACCTCATCGAGGGTGCCGTCGCACAACGGAAATTCCGAGTGCCCGGAGCCTGACATCTGAGTCCACGTGTCGGCCGACGGCTCGTTGGTGTCCATCCATGCGATCTGCGGCCTCGGGGTCATCAGCGCATCCACACGCAGGTCGCCCACCGTGAAGACTTTTTCGACGAGTTCACGCTCAGCCGGTTCCACTGCCCCAGACGTGGCTGCCTGTGCGAGCAGTGCCCGGATCTCTTCTTCGGTGACGTCGGGGTCGTTCGAGTCTGTGGTCACGCCGAAGAGGCGGGCGACCGAGTTGGTGGAAACGGTCAGCACCCACACCACCGGGGCCGACACCTTCGACAGCAATTGCATGGGGCGGCTCAAGAGCGAAGCAATTCGCTCGGGGTTGGCCAGGGCCACGCGCTTAGGCACTAACTCACCCAGGACCAGCGATACATAGGTGATGATCACGACGACGACGACGAACGCGAGCGGCTCGGCATACGGCTCAATCGGTCCGATGCGCGCCAAAGGGTCGACAAGATATCCAGATAGACGGGCGCCTCCGAAGGCGCCCAGCACGACGGCGATCAGGGAGATACCCACCTGCACCGTCGATAGGAACCGACTCGGCTCATCCATCAACTTCAGCGCAGCATTGGCTCCCGCGTCACCGGCGTCGGCCAAAGACTTCAACCGCACTTCACGAGCCGAAACCAGTGCCATCTCGGCCATTGCAAAGACACCGTTAGCGAGGACGAGCATCAGGACAATCGCAATCTCTAGCCCAACGTTCACGTAGTAATCCTCATTGCCTGGAGCGCGATCATGAGGGCAAGGGTAAGTGCCATGGGCCACCGGAAGGGCCTGCCGTCTACATCTGAGCCTGAGTTCGGTACCCACATGGGATGCGCCCGTGTGGCTAAGACGTATACAACGTAGACTGAAGGATGGGTTTGCAAGGGTGCACACCCAACGCCGGCCGAGATGATCGCTGGCGCCCCCTACTGACAGCAGGAGATCACGTGTCAAAGCGCAATACGCTCGTTCGGACCGCTCACGATGTAGGCCTCGCGGCATGGTTCGGCGGCTCGCTCATGGGAGCAGTCGGTCTCAACGGTGCAACGTCCGACGCCACATCCTCGCAGGAAACCCTTCGATTGTCCTCGATTGGTTGGGCACGCTGGGCCCCCGTCCAGACCGCCGCCATCGCCGTTCACGCCCTAGGTGGCGCAGGTCTGATTGCTGGCAACAAGAAGCGTCTGGAGCGTCAGGACGGGGCCAAGAGCAACACGGCCGTCAAGCTTGGGCTCACGGTCGCGGCAGTCGGCCTCACCGCATACAGCGGCGCCTTGGGCAAGAAGGTCTATGACCACCAAGACGACGTGACCGAAGGCGCCACCGAGCCCGCGAAGGGCACGGATCCAGAATTGGCTTCGGCGCAGAAACAGTTGAAGTACTGCCAGTGGGCCATCCCGGCCGTCACCGGCGTGCTCATCTTCATGGGAGCACAGCAGGGCGAGCAGCAGCGCCCCAGCGAGCAGAGCAAGGGCTTGCTCGACAAGGTCAAGCCTTCCAACTTCACCAACTAAGCACAACCCGCTAAGCCACCCCTACGCGCTGTATGTCGTGGGGGTGGTTTGTTTTTTTTGCGCCAGACTGGGCGCTTATGGGGCACTTAGAAATCAACGGAGTCAGCTACGTGCTGGCCGATGGCCGACCGCTGCTGAACGACGTGTCGCTGCGGGTGGGCGAAGGTGCCAAGGTTGCGTTGATCGGGCCGAACGGGACCGGCAAGACCACCCTGCTGCGCCTCCTATCGGGGGATCTCGATGGTCATCGCGGGTCGGTGTCGATCACCGGTGGGTGCGGCGTGATGCGCCAGTTCATCGGGACCATGGGGCGCGAGCGGATCATTGATTCAGCGGGCAATGTCGCCGACAAGCCGACGGTCCGCGATCTACTCGTAGCGGTGGCGCCGCTGGTGGTCCGCAGGGCCGCTGACGAACTCACGCGTGCCGAGCTCCTGCTCATGGAGGTGGACGACGAGCCGTCGCAGATGGCCTATGCCCAGTCGCTCGTCGACTGGGCGGACGCTGGCGGCTACGACTACGAAGTGCTGTGGGACGTGTGCACGATCGCGGCCCTCGGCATACCGTTTGAGAAAACACAGTGGCGTACCACGGACACCCTGTCGGGAGGGGAACAGAAGCGGCTGGCGCTGGAGGCGTTGCTGCGCGGCCCCGACGAGGTCTTGCTGCTCGATGAGCCCGACAACTATCTCGATGTCCCGGGCAAGCGGTGGTTGGAGGCCCAACTCGCCGAGTCACCCAAGACGGTGCTGCTGATCAGTCACGACCGCGAACTGCTCGCCAGCGCAGCCACCAGAATTGCGACGTTGGAGCCCTCGCCCAAAGGCAGCACGCTGTGGGTGCACCCCGGATCGTTTGCCGGGTGGCATGAGGCTCGCGAGGCGCGCAACGCTTCGTTGGCGCAAGACCGCAAGCGCTGGGATGAGGAGCTGAAGAAGTTGCGGGCTCAGGTGCTGATGTACATGGAGAAGGCCAAGTACTTCTCGGACATGGCCTCGCGGTATCAGTCCGCGCAGACCAAACTGCGCAAGTTCGAGGAGGCGGGGCCGCCTGAGGTGGTCGCGACCGAGCAGAAGGTGGTGATGCGGCTGGAGGGCGGGCGCACCGCCAAGCGCGCGGTGATCTCCGAGGGGGTCGGTCTGACGGGCCTCATGGAGCCTTTCGACCTAGAGGTCTGGCACGGCGAGCGGGTGGCCGTGTTGGGCAGTAACGGGTCCGGCAAGTCGCACTTCCTGCGCTTGCTCGCGCTCGGCGGTTCTGACCCCGACATCGAGCACCAACCGGTCGGCGAGATGTTGCCCGAGCCGGTCAACCACACTGGTCGGGCACGACTGGGCTCGAGGGTGCGGCCCGGATATTTTGCGCAAACGCACGACCACTCGACGTTGCGCGGGCGCACATTGCTGGAGATCTTGCACCGAGGAGATGAGCATCGCCGGGGTATGCCGCAAGAGCAGGCCGCGCGCGCCCTCGACCGGTACGAGTTAGCTAAGGCCGGGGGGCAGACCTACGACACGCTCTCGGGAGGCCAGCAAGCGCGGATGCAGATCCTGTTGCTGGAACTGTCCGGGGCGACGTTGCTGCTGCTCGATGAGCCCACCGACAACCTGGACCTGCACTCAGCGCAGGCGCTCGAAGAAGGGCTCGAAGCGTTTGAGGGCACGGTGCTGGCGGTGACCCACGACCGGTGGTTCGCTAAAGGGTTCGACCGGTATCTGGTGTTTGGCGCCGATGGCCGTGTCCGGGAAACTGACGGGCCGATCTGGGACGAAGGACGCGTCGAGCGCTCGCGCTAGCGGGCCACGCCGAGCAGGATGCGCCGTGGCGGTCGATCCTCATCAGTTCGCTCCAGCAAAACCGTTACGTCGAAGCCGCAGCCTGACATGGCGTCGGTCCACTGGTCCTGCGCAAAGAGCCCGAAGTGGTGGCGCTCGTTCTCGCTGGTCACTCCTCCGTCGACCTCACGGATCGCGTAGACGTAATCAGTGACAACCTGGTGATCACCGGGGTCGGGGTCGTGGGTCCATTCCAGATACCTAATGCCGCTGCCGTCGGGGGCGTCATTGCCGCCGTGCCCGGTGATCGGCTCGAAGGTCTCCGTCATGTGATCGGGCATGACCACCAGCAGCCCACCGACCCCAAGGTGGCTGGCGGCGGTAGCAAAGGCAGCGCGGAGGTCGCGGAGCGTCAGCATGTAGTCAATGGCGTCATGGATCAGGACGGCATCAAAGGTGCGGCCCAGCTCCAGGTCGCGCATGTCGCCTTCGAGGTGCTCGCAGTCGGGGTTGAGGTGGGTCGATACCTCCAGCATCTGCGGGGCACTATCGACCAGCGTCATCTCGAACTGAGCCTTGAGATGGACGGCGTTGTGGCCACCGCCGCTGCCCAACTCCAGGACCGTGCGGACTTCGTTGACCCCGGTGCCCAAGAGGCCGGCGATGGTGGCAGCCTCCTCGACGTAATCCTCGGGTGGGGAAAGCAGCGGCCACCAACGGGCCAGGTCGGCATACATCCGGGGGGTGTCCACGCGCACAGTTTTGCAGAGCCAACCTCGATGAGGAGACGCCAAGGCGCAGGCCTACCTTCCGGGGCAGACCATGACTTTCACCGACGTGGGGTCCTCGCGGCCGGCCTTCAGCGCCGTCTCTACCTCGTCCAGACCGAAATGCCCGGTGACCATCGCGTCGAGGTCGACCTTGCCCGAGGCCACGAGCTCAATAGCGGTCGGCCAGGTGTTGGCATACCTAAACGCTCCGGTCACCACCAACTCGCGGTCCTGCACGTGTGACAGGGGCAGTTCGACCGTGTCGCCGCCCATGCCCACTAAGACCACCTGGCCCGCGCGAGCGGTGATCGACACAGCATCCCAGGTGGCGCGTGCGTTGCCGGAGCACTCCAACAGCACGTCGGGCTCGAGGTCGGCGTCCGCGAGCGAGGTCTCGGCGACGTTGATCGCCCGCAACCCTAGGCTCTCAGCCAGCGCCAACCGGTGCGGGTTGACGTCCGACACGGTCACCGTCGTGGCGCCGAAGGCTCGAGCAGTCTGCGCGGCAATGAGGCCAATGGGTCCGGCGCCCGTGACCAGAACGTTGCTGCCCGGGCCAACGTGAGCTCGCTGGCAGGCCCACACGCCCACCGAGAGCGGCTCGATCAGCCCGGCGGCGTCGTCGCTCATCGAGTCGGGGATGGGGTAAGCGAAGGCCGCGGGAACCGCCACGAACTGGGCGAAGGCGCCGTCGTACGGGGGAGTGGCGAAGAAGGCCACATCTGGGCAGAGGTTGTAGCGACCAGCGAGGCACTGCGGGCACGAGCGGCAGGGTATGCCGGGCTCGAGCGACACGCGCTGGCCGACGGTCAAGGAGGTGACGGCCTCGCCGACCTTCGTGATCGTGCCCCCTGCCTCGTGGCCGAGGATCAGCGGCGAGTCCACGACATACGGACCGATTCTGCCGTGCTCGTAATAGTGCACGTCTGAGCCGCACACCCCCACAGCCCCGATCTCGACGAGCACCTGATCCGGCCCGACGTCCGGGATCTCTCGCTCTTGCACGCCGACGTCTCCGACGCCATTGAGCACGCTGACTTTCATTGGGGCCATGATCAACCTCCTGCTCATCAAATGAGCGCATAGGTGATAGAAGTGCTCAAATGTTAGCGTATGCGTCAACCCGGGTCCGAGAGACGATGAAGAGTTCCCAATGGAGGCTTCCTCAATGTTCAAAAGCACGACAGAGATGGTGCTGGCTGCACGTGTAGCCCGGCTTTTCTACTTCGCACGACAGTCAAAGGTGCAGATTGCGACGTCGTTAGACATCACCCGATTTGAAGTTGCTCGGCTGCTCGAGCTCGCCCGGACGGCCGGCATCGTGAAAATCAGCGTCAACGAGCCGGGAGCTCTCGACCTTGCACTCAGTGAGCAGCTGCGCGCGAAGTTCGGTCTGGACCATGCGGTGGTGGTACGCACCGGCGGAGCAAGCTCCGAGCAAACTCGAGCCCAGATCGGCCAAGCGGCTGCTGACCTCTTGTGTGAGATCAGCACCGTCGACGATGTGATCGGATTGAGTTGGGCCCGCGCGGTGCTCGACATGGCGACTCATCTGGACGGACTGAAGGCCCAGCGCGTGGTCCAAGTCACCGGTGCCCTGACGCGTAGTGACGTCAATTCCAGTGCCCCCGAGGTGGTGCGGAACGTCGCGATCAAAGCCGGTGCCGAATACTCAATCTTCTATGCTCCTCTGCTGGTGAGCGACGTCGATACTGCCAAAGGGTTGTATCGCCAAAAGCAGGTAGTTAGCACAACAGCCCACTACCGAAGCGTCACCAAGGCGATCGTCGGCGTTGGCGGTTGGGACCCGCCGCACTCGACGTTGCACGACGCAATGAGCCCAGATGAACGGGTGATGGCTTTGCATGATGGAGTCAAGGCGGATTTGTCCGGGGTGTTGATCGACGCCGAGGGCGGTGCGGTGCAATCGTCGTTGAGCGAGCGCATCGTGGCAATTTCCGCAGCTCAGCTCAAAGAGGTTCCGATGGTGATCGCTTTGGCCTACGGGGTCGGAAAGGTGCCAGCGGCTCGGGCAGCGCTCGCGGGCGGTTATCTGCAGGGGTTGGTGACGCACACCGATTTCGCGCTCGGGCTGCTTGCGGCTCCGTGAAGGCGATTCAGTTTCGTACCTTCGGTGAGATGCCCCGTCTGGTCGACGTGCCGCCCCCGGTCTGCGCCGACGACGGTGTGGTGCTGGACGTGCGCGCAACCGGGGTATGCCGATCGGACTGGCACGCGTGGAAAGGCCACGACCCCGTCGAGCTGCCGCACATCGGCGGCCACGAACTGGTCGGCACCATCGCGGCTGTCGGCCCGTTGGTGGGGCGCTGGAAGGTCGGGGCTCGAGTGACCACGCCGTTCGTCTGTGCGTGTGGGCGCTGCGACGTCTGCCTGGCGGGCGAGGCTCAGGTCTGCCCGCAACAGACTCAGCCGGGATTTACCGGCCCGGGGTCGTTCGCAGAGCAGGTCGCGCTGCATGCCGCTGACGTGAACTTAGTTGCCGTGCCTCACGTGATCGACGACGTCACCGCAGCCTCGCTCGGGTGCCGGTTCGCCACGGCATACCGCGCGCTGGTGGTGCATGGCCGGGTGCAGCCGGGTCAATGGCTTGCTGTCCACGGCTGCGGCGGGGTGGGTTTATCGGCAGTGATGATCGGAGTCGCGTTGGGGGCGCGGGTGATCGCCGTCGATCTGAACCCGGCGGCGCTCGCACAGGCTACTGCTCTGGGCGCTGAAGTCGCCCTACGAGGTGGCCCCGACGCCGCGGGGCGCATCCAAGAACTCGGTGGCGCGCACGTCTCGATCGATGCGCTTGGGGTCCCGGCGACCGCCATCGCATCCGTATGCAGTCTGCGCCGCCGAGGTAGACACGTGCAGATCGGCCTATTGCTGGGAGAGGCATCGACGCCGCCGCTGCCGATGGACCGCGTCACCGCTCACGAGCTCGAGATGTACGGCTCGCACGGGATGGCGGCTCACGAGTACCCCGCGATGCTGGCGTTGATTGCCGACGGGCGGCTGAATCCAAGCGCCCTGGTCGGCGACATCATCAGCCTCGACGACATCCCGACTGCGCTTGCGGCGATGGATGCGCCGAGCGCCACCGTCGGGCTAACGGTGGCGCGTCTACCTGCACGCGAAAGCGTTTAGCGCGGCGGCATCCGCAACGCGCCGTCAAGGCGGATGACC
>JBBSKS010000082.1:0-10501 GCA_038256095.1 Actinomycetales bacterium
ATGCGCTCCCCGTGGACTACGGCAGCACTCAGGGCGTGGCACTGCTCGATGAGCTCCCGGCTGACGATTCTTCGACGGCCATCGCTCTCTTCACCGTCGATTCCGGCATCACCGAACAACTCGGTCCCATCCAGGCGCTGCTTGACGGGCTGACGACCACCAGCGGAGACGCCTACCCGCCGACCCAAGCGGCCCCTTCCGAAGACGGAACCGCCGCCATCGCTGTGCTCACAGTGACCGCCACCACAGCCACCGACACCGCCGCAGAAGTGGTGGCCCTACGCGAGGCCCTGACCGACGGTGCCCCGGACACCGTCACCACCGCGGTCACCGGCCCGGCTGCCATCCAGGCCGACCTCGCCGAAGTATTCGAGGGCGCCAACATAACGCTGCTGGCGACCACCGCGGGCGTCGTCGCACTGCTGCTCCTCATCACCTACCGCAGTCCCTTCTTGTGGCTGATCCCGCTAGTGGTCATTGGTCTCGGTGACGTCTTCGCCTCCACCGCAGCCACCCGGGTGCTCGAGGCCACCGGCATCCCGTGGGACGAGTCCACAACCGGCATCTTGTCGGTCTTGGTTTTCGGTGCGGGCACCAACTACGCGTTGCTGCTGATCTCCCGATACCGAGACGAGCTCAAAAACCACGAAAGCCGCAACGAGGCGATGAACCTTGCGCTGCGCCGCACCTCAGAGGCGGTCTTTGCGAGCTCGTCCACCGTGTTCCTGGGTCTGCTGACCTTCCTACTCTCGGCCTTCCCCGCCACCCGTGGCCTTGGATTGGCTTGCGCCGTCGGCATCGTCGTGGCCGCACTCTTCGCGTTAATCCTGCTGCCCGCAGTGCTGGTGAACTTTGGCCGCTGGGTGTTCTGGCCGCTCGTCCCACGCGAAGGGCAGGCGACGCTCGCCGACAGCAGGTCCATCTGGAAGCGCGTCGGCGACACCGTGGCGCGTCGCCCCCCGGCTTTCACCGTCGGCACCCTGGTTGTCCTGTCGATCATGGCGGTCGGCACCACCCGTATCGACCTTGGTCTGCCCACCAGCGAGCAGTTCCTGCAAGAGCCGGAGGCCATCAGCGCCGCTACCCGCCTCGGCGAGTCGTTCCCTGCGGGAAACTCCGACCCGACCGTCATCGTGACCCGCAGCGGCGACGAGACCAAGCTGGCCGACATACAGACCGCGGTTGAGTCCGTGGACGCGGTCAGTGCCGTGCGCCCCTGGCAGACCGACGCCGGCATCAGCACCTTGACTGCGGTGCTGTCGGCGGCGCCCAACACCCCCGAAGGGGTCCAGGCGATCAAAGACCTCCGCGAGGCTCTAGGTGGACAAGACCAGACCTTCGTCACCGGCGCCGACGCCGAAGCCATCGACGCCGACGAGGCCACGGCTCGCGATCGGCTCCTCCTCTTCCCGCTGATCCTCGGGTTGGTGCTGGTGGCTCTGTTTGGGTTGCTGCGCTCGATCGTGGCCCCGATCATCCTCGTGTTGACCGTGCTGCTGACCTACCTGTCGGCGCTCGGATTGTCGTGGGTGATCTTCACCACGGTCTTTGGCTTCAGCGGCCTGGACGCCGGAGTGCCGCTGCTGGCGTTCCTGTTCCTGGTGGCGCTCGGCGTCGACTACAACATCTTCCTCATCACCCGAGCACTCGAAGAAACCAAGGTGGTCGGTTCCCGCGCGGGCATCTTGCGCGCCCTGTCAGCCACCGGTGGGGTGATCACCAGCGCGGGTATTTTGCTGGCCGCCGTCTTCGCCGCTCTGGGCGTTTTGCCGCTGGTGGTGCTGGCCCAATTGGGGGTCATCATTTTCGTCGGAGTGCTCATCGATACTCTTATCGTGCGAACCGTGTTGGTGCCCTCCATCGTGTTGACCATGGGCGATCGGTTCTATTGGCCCCGCAAAGTGCAACCGGGTAAGCACACCGAAGAAGGTGTCGAGGCTCAACTCGAGAAAGACCCAGACCCGGTCCACGTGTGAAAGAAATGAGACAGCAATGGCAGTGACCGATGCGATGCGCACCCAAGTCCAGCGAGCCGCCGGGACGGTGCAGCTCAAGGTCGGTCAGGCGTTGCGTACCAAGGTAGCCGGAGACGACGCGCCCACTCGCGCCGCCCGGATCTGGGGCTCCGAAGGCGAGCGCTGGTTCAAAGACACCGATCCGGTATGGCGGGTGCACGCCGACGCGGCCATGTTCCCCGCCGGGGTGACGGCGTTGCTGATGCAAATGCTCCACCCCCTTGCGATGGCTGGCGTGGCCGGCCACAGTGGCTACAAGGGTGACCCGTGGGGGCGGTTGCAGCGCACCAGTAACTACCTCGCCACGACCACTTTCGGAACCATCGAAGACGCCGAAGCGACCATCGCGCATGTCCGATCCATCCACGAGCGGGTGCGCGGCAAAGATGAGCGCGGTCGTCCCTACTTCGCCAGTGACCCGCACCTGCTGATGTGGGTGCACATTGCCGAGATCGACGCCTTCCTGCGCGGCTTCCAGTCCTATGCGCCCAAGCCGTTGAGCGCCGCTGACGCCGACACCTACGTTGCCCAGGCTTCGGTGTCTGCTACCAAACTTGGCGTGATTGATGCCCCACAGACGGTCGCCGAACTCAACGCGGTGCTCGAGGGATTCCGGCCCGAAATGGAGACGACGCCGGCCGCCCGTGAGGCCGCCAGATTCTTGTTGTTGTCCCCGCCGTTGCCGTGGTCGGCGCGTCCGGGATACGGGGCGCTCGCCGCTGGCGGGGTGGCTTTGCTGCCGGCCTACGCCCGAGAGCTTTTGGGGCTGCCGATGCCAGAAGTGGTGGCGAAGTGGGTCGCGGAGCCGCTGGGGCATCTCGGGACCGCAACGGTTCGGTGGGCCATGGCAGGATTGGAGCAGAATCAAGCCGAGCTTTCCCCGCGACCAGGCAGAGAAGAGGCTTCATGAGTGACGCCGAAGTCATTGTGGTTGGTGCCGGATTAGCCGGTCTGATGTGCGCCACTACCCTGCAGCGCTCCGGGGTCGACGTGATGGTCCTCGACGGAGCGGATGACGTCGGCGGTCGCATCCGGACCGACGTCGTCGATGGCTTCCTGATGGACCGCGGCTTCCAAGTGTTGAACCCCGCCTATCCCGCCGTGCAGCAACACATTGACGTCGAGGCGCTGGGCTTGCAGATGTTTGGCTCCGGAGCGGGGGTGCTTCGTGAGGACGGCCTAGCCATCTTGGCTGACCCTCTTCGTGAACCCGAACACATTCTTGACGTGCTGCGCAGCGGACTTCTTGACCCTGCCGAGTTGCTGGCGCTGGCCAAGTGGGCGCTGCCCGCGCTCGGGCCGGTCTCTCGATTGACCTCTGGGGACGACACGACCCGGGCGGACAGCATGGCGGACGCTGGGCTGAGTGGTCCCTTACGGCGCGTGGTCGATGCCTTCGTCGCCGGTGTGGTCTTGGAAGACGACGGCAGCACCTCCAACGGTTTCACCCAACTGTTGATGCGGATGTTTGCGCTGGGCTCGCCCGGCCTGCCGCAGCGGGGGATGCGGGCGCTGCCCGAGCAGTTGGCCCAACGTCTCGACCGCCCTGTGCGCACCGGCCTGGCCGTGGATGCCTTAGGCGAGGGCACCGATGGATGCGCCGAAGTGGCGGTGGCTGGGGAGACGCTGCGCGCTGAGCTGGTCGTCGTCGCGACGGGTGCCGGTGCTGCGGAAGGTCTGCTCGGCATACCCGCGCCAAAGATGAAAGGCGTGGTCACGGACTGGTTCACGATGGACGAGGCGCCGACCTACTTAGACATGCTGATCGTGGACGGACGTCAGGCCGCGGGCCCCATCAAGAACACGGCGCTCATCACAGCCGCCGCCCCGTCGTACGCGCCCGCCGGCAAGCACCTCGTGCAGACGTCGG
This sequence comes from Actinomycetales bacterium, assembly GCA_038256095.1. Lineage (GTDB taxonomy): Bacteria > Actinomycetota > Actinomycetes > Actinomycetales > Dermatophilaceae > Ornithinicoccus. Next base: position 3,886 of record JBBSKS010000082.1, read on the forward strand.
TGTTGATGGCAGACGGAGCGCAGGCGTTGGGCCTCGACACCGTGCGAGCGCACGCTGCCGAAATGTACGGGGTGCCCACCGGCGAGTGGGAGCACATCCACCGTCACGAGGTGCAGCATGCCCTGCCCTCTCAAGAGGCTCCGCTCCAGACGCGCAAGCCCATGCAGGTCAGTGCCCATGTCATCGCGTGTGGCGACCACATGGACACCGCCTCCATTCAGGGCGCGATGGTCAGTGGGCAGCGGGCTGCCCAGGGCTATCTGCGGCGGCGGACTCAGCAGCCTTAACCAAACCTGAGTGCATCAACGCAAACGTGGGCTTGTGTCCTAGCCAGAGCACGCCCCAATAGCCCAAACCGGCAAGGCCGAACGGGGTGAACTGAGCCTGTTGCATGACCCGGGACGTCCCCGGCTGATCCCCCTGCGAAATGCGAATAATCATCCTGGCCTTGCCGGGGGTCTTCATCTGCGACTTCAACACCAACTCACAGCCGGGATCAATCGACTCGACCACCCACGAATCAATGTGCGACCCCTCCTGGAGGGGCCCTGAGTCGTGGCGCTGGGTGTGGCCCTGACCGCCGACGAGGCGGTCGGCAAACCCGCGGAGCTTCCACAATGCATCGGGAACGAACCACCCGTTGGCACCGCCGAGTCGCTCCACCTCGGCCCACACCAACTCGGGGGATGCCTGGGCCGTGGACACATGCTCATCGGAGAAGACCGTCATTCCGGCCCACTTGGGGTCGGCGGCGCTGATTCGTGACGGGTTGTCGACGTCGACCTCGGGACGCAGCGGCACCGGCTGCATCCCCGCCAATGCCCGTCGGACAGCTTCGTCAAAGTCCACGAAACCGCCGTCAGGATCGGGGATGTAGTCGGCGATGTCGTGCTCCTTGCAGATCACCTCGTGGATGAGGCTGCCGACGAGCGGCTTGGCGATGCCCGAGGGCACAGGAGTGACAAGGCCCACCCAGTGACTGGCCAATCCCGGCGTCATCACGGGCAACGTGCGCACGCGACGTTTGGCGAGGCGGGACACCGCGGCATACCGGTCGATCATGTCCTTGTAGGTCAGCACTTCGCCAGCACCGATGTCGAACCCTCGGTTGACGTCGGTGGGCAGGTCAGCGCAGCCCGCGAGGTAGCGGACGACGTCGATGATGGCGATGGGCTCGATGTTGGTCTTCAACCAGCGTGGGGCGATCATGATCGGCAGACGGTCGGTCAGGTGCCGCAGCATCTCGAATGAGGCTGAGCCAGCACCCAGAATGACGGCAGCGCGAAGCACTGCGGTCGGCACGCCGGAGTCGAGGAAGATGTCCTCGACCTGTTTGCGCGAGCCCAGGTGGGTCGAGAGCTCTTGGTCCGGGGGGTAAAGCCCACTGAGATAGATGATCCGCGAGACGCCCTGATCTTCGGCCGTCTTCGCGAAGTGCGTGGCCAAGTCGGCGTCGCGCTTCACGAAGTCGCCACTGCCGTCCATCGAGTGGATGAAGTAGTAGGCCACATCGACCTCGCTCATCGCTGCGGCCAAGTCCTCGGCATCATCGGCGTTGCCTTCGCTGATCTCGACCTCGTCGTGCCATGGCCGTGCCTTGATCTTTTGGGCGCTGCGGGTCAACACTCGGACGGTCCAGCCCTCGCGGAGCAACTGTGGGACGAGGCGTGAACCGATGTAGCCGGTAGCACCAGTGACGAGTGCGCGACGTTGTGACATGGGATTTCCTTTGTGCGCAGGGATGGGTCACATGGGGGAAGCGAACTCAAGCAGCGGCGGCAGGATGAACAGCATCGACGTCGACCACGTCAGGTGGGTGATGATCGGCCCGAGCACGCCGCCGGTCACCCGACGCTGCAAACCGACCATGATGCCGAGCACCGCGGCGGCGAAGACCAGCATCACGTTGCCCGTGCTGATCGTCACCAAAGCGTAGAGAAGCGTGGAAATAATGACGGGGTGCTTGCGACCGATAGCGGCAAAGGCGGCCCCGCGGAAGAACAGTTCTTCGGCGATCCCGTTGAGCATCGTGATACTGGCAACCAACAGGATCGGCGCCGCTTCAGCAAACTCGAGCACATCCCTGACCGGGTCTCGCAAGAAGGACACTTGGGCAACGATCACGGCTCCGGCGCTGAAGAGCAGGACCGCAAAGACGCCGAGCAGAAAAGGTTGCAGGACAGGACGGGCGTGCTTAGCGCCATCGCGAGTGTGCGCCCAACCCAAGTGCAACGGGCCAGAGGCAAAGGCGCCGATCGTCCATACGCAAGCCAATGCGCCGGTGGCGAGGTAGAAACTGGTGTCGCCAGGCTCTCTGGTCAGGCCGTAGCCCAGCAGAAATGAACCTAGAAACAGGGTGATCACCACCACGATGCGGCGGCGGCGGAATTCGGAATTGGTCTGCGAGTGATCGCGAGGGACCTGAGTGACCAAAGCGGCCTGCAAGAACCGCAGCAACTCTTTGGGGTTGTTGCTGGGGGGACTGCGCAATGTGTCGTCGGGATTGTTGCCAGACGCAATTGAGCTGCTTCGGTCACTCATGGTTGCCGCCAGGTCAGCGCGCCGCGTCGGCGGCGTCTTCTTCGGTGTGGGCGCCAGCGTTGGACAACTGTCCGCCGAGGTCTTCCAGGTGGGCTCGGATGAACCACTGGAACTTCTCCAGCTCTGCGGTCTGACCGATCAGCATGTCCTCGGTGACCGGGTCGATGTCGCCAAAGGCGGTGATGCCCTTGCGGTTGTCGGTGATAACGCCGACGTAGACGAGGTCGAGTGCGGCCAAGTGGGCCAGCACGGTGTCGCGGCCAATGGAGTAGTCATCCCAGGTGCGGTCGGACACGATCGAGCCGACGGTGCCCTGCGGGGAGCCGCCCATCGTGGCGATGCGCTCGGCGACCTCGTCGGCATACCCACGCACTAGGTCGACCTGCGGATCCAACATTTCGTGCACGGCGATGAAGTGCGGCCCGACGACGTTCCAGTGAACGTGCTTCAGCGTCAAGTGCAGGTCGTTGTATGCCGAGAGGCGGTTTTGCAGGGTGGCGATCACGGTGTTGCTCTGCTCGCCGGACAGCCCCGGGACGGTGTAGGACGTGGTGGTCATAGCCCTGGATGCTCCTTCACTGGTCGAAGTACTCTTGAAGGCACGACGTTACCGCGCAGCACCGACACCCACCAGAGCACCCCACCGAAAAGCGAGGACCCCACATGGCCGAACTGTCTGCCGACGAGATCGAATCCGTGTGGGACTACCCGCGCCCGCCCGACGTCGTGCCTTCCGACGAAGAAGTCGAGGTGTTCTTCGCGGGGCAGCGGATTGCGCACACAGATCAGAGCCTTCGGATCCGCGAGACGTCGCACCCGCCGACCTACTACATACCGATGAGTGCCTTCACCGAGGGTGTGCTGAAGCCGGTGCGCGGCACGACGTTCTGTGAGTTCAAAGGGGTGGCGCACTACTTCAACATCGTTGCCGACACTGCGCCTGACGCGGCGGGGATGAGCGAAGAACGTGCGGCGCCGAGGGCCGCGTGGCACTACCCGAAGACGACACCAGGCTTCGAGATGCTCGCTGGTTACGTGGCTTTGATGCCGGGAATGGTCGACTACTGCACCGTGGCTGGGGAGCGCGTCACGCCGCAAGAGGGATCGTTCTACGGCGGCTGGATCACCTCCCGCGTGCGCGGACCCTTCAAGGGGGCACCGGGCACTCTCGGGTGGTGAGTAACTAGCCGAAGTTCCCAAGGTCGGATCGTCTCAGCACCGTCTGCTCGCCATCGAAACACTCGGGCGTGAGCCGGATTGAGGCTCCTTCAGGCTCAATGAACTTTTCGTTAAAGCCGATCGAGCATCCAAGGGTGCCGACATCGAAGGTAATGCGAATCGGAAGCGGCAATCCCGATGTGCGGTTCGTTCCGCCGTCTTCGCTGCGCCAGGTCGATCACGACGGTCTCCCCGGACCACCCCACCTCCCCAAGGCTGCGCAACGACTCTCGCCGCGCCCGGGCACCGGCAAAACCGTTACCGATTGCCGTGACCGTCGTGACCCAGAAACCGTGAAAGATCGCCAGCAAGGTCCTCGATCTGCGCGAAGCATGCCAGACCGAGAGAGCGGTCGGTGACGTCGTGGACAGAACGATATTCCGACCGCGGGGCACCCGGGTGAAATCGGCCCCGGCGCCCACCGGATGATGGTGGGGTGGTTTCGCTGCGACTGGTCTTCCCCCATCAATTGTTCGTCGAGCACCTTCGTGCCGAGGGAAGTACCGAATTTGTTCTGGTCGAAGACGACCTATTCTTTCGGCAGTACTCCTTCCACGCTCAAAAACTGATCCTGCATCGAGCCTCCATGAGACGCTTCGCCACTCGACTGCGCGAGGCCGGGTACGCGGTCCATCACGTGGATACCGACGCGAAAGCCAGCAGTGGTGAGCGGCTTGAGGCGCTCGTGGCGGACAAGGATCCGTCGTCGGTTTCCTTCTTCGACCCGGTCGATGACTGGCTGTCCCAGCGGCTGACTGCAATGTTGGGCCGCCTCCCGGTGGACTTTGAGCCGTCGCGGGACGTGATGGAGTCTCCAAACTTCATGACGACTCGCGATGAGATCCGAACGTGGTTCGGCAACAACTCTGCCCGTATGCAGCACTTCTACTCGTGGCAGCGGCAGCGGCTCGACATCTTGGTTGACGGAGATGCGCCGGTGGGGGGCCAGTGGTCCTTCGACGCGGAAAACCGCAAGAAGCTGCCCAAAAGGCATCTGGTCCCGGCCGTGCATTCGATCGAAAAGCACGCAGAGGTCACCGAGGCGGTCGCCTGGGTGAAGGACCAGTTCCCCGATGCTCCCGGTGACCCCGATACCTTTGCCTGGCCCACATCCCACGACGAGGCACAATCGGCATACCGCCAGTTCTTAGGCGAGCGCTTTGTAGAGTTCGGGCCCTATGAGGACGCGATTAGTAAGGAACATCGCTTCCTGTTCCACTCACTGCTGACGCCTGGGCTCAACATTGGGCTGCTAGCACCGGGCGACATCGTTGACCAGGCTTTGGCTGAGGCCGAGCAGCAGGACATCCCGCTGCCATCCCTCGAGGGTTTTGTCCGACAGGTCATCGGCTGGCGTGAATACATGCGGGCGACCTACCTGCTGTGGGGACGCCAGATGCGGACGTCGAATCAACTCGAGCATCACCGATCACTTGAGGCCGGGTGGTGGACCGCCGAGGTTGGCCTCTCGCCGGTGGACCACGTGCTCGAGTCCGTATTGGCGACTGGATATGCGCATCACATCGAGCGGCTCATGGTGCTCGGCAACGCCATGTGTCTGCTGCGCGTGCGCCCGGATGCGGCTTACGAGTGGTTCATGGAGATGTTCGTCGATGCCTACGACTGGGTCATGGTGCCCAACGTCTACGCGATGAGCCTCTTTGCCGCTGGAAGCGCCATCACTACTAAGCCATACGTCTCGGGAAGTAACTACCTAAAGAAGATGTCGGACCTGCCGAAGACTGACTCGATGGACGACTGGGACGGCCTGTATTGGACCTTCGTCGAGGACCATCGTGACGTCTTCGACGCCAACTTTCGGTCCCGCATGATGACGCGGATGTGGGATGGGTTCTCTGACGACCGTCAGGAAGAACACCGACAGCACGCACAAAAGTGGCTCGCCTGAGCCTAGAGCTTGCCCAGCTCCCGGGTGATTCCGGCCACTGTTTCCCCGGCCAACTTCAGGAAGATCAGGGTCATCAGCGGGTCGGCGTACCGCGCGGTGCCGTTGAAGGTGACGTTGGCGTCATAGGTGATGCGGACGCCGTTGCCGTCGCCAGCCGGGATGACGTCGATGGTGTCGATGGAGGTGGCCGTTGCGTTGGTGCCGACGAAGACCACGCCGTCGTCGCGCATTTGGGTGAGTTCGTACCGCAATTCGGTGTTGATGAAGATCAGCTTGCTGGTGTTGCGCCACGTCGAGCCGACCTGGATCGGCCCAGAGTCGAGGCGTTCGTTAGCCACGCTGCCCGGGTCCCAATCTGTCGCGTTGCCGAAGTCCTTGAGGTAAGCGACTGCGACCGACTGCTCGACGTTGACTTTGAACTGCCTCGTGACGTGCACCATCGCTGGCCTCCTGAAAGGGTTGGTGCGCCTCATCGTATCGACCGCCCTACCCTGGTTTCATGCCTACCGCACTGCTCTGGCTCCGACGTGACCTGCGCCTGAACGACTTGCCTGCCCTCGGTGCCGCACACGAGGCCGCCGATGGGGGCCGGGTGCTGCCGGTGTTCGTGCTCGACCCGGCGTTGACGGACCTTTCCGCTGTCCGGACTCACTGTTTGCTGAGCGCGTTGACGGCAGCGCAGAAGGCGTATGACGGGGCGATCGTGGTGCGCACCGGCTCGCCGGAAGAGGTCATCCCGGCGTTGGTGCGTGAGTCGGAGGCGGGATCTGTGCACATCTCCGCGGAGTCCACGCCGTTTGGTCGGGTGCGCGACGAGAAGGTGCGCGAGGCGCTGCCCGAGGACGTTTCGTTGGTGGCCACCGGCTGCGCGTATGCCGTCGGGCCGGGCACGATTCGCAACGGCTCAGGCGACCCGTACAAGGTGTTCACCCCGTTTTCGAAGGCGTG
>JBBSKS010000083.1:0-10499 GCA_038256095.1 Actinomycetales bacterium
ATGGCCTCAAGGACCTGCGGGTCTACGACGCCGGTGACGTCGAGATGTTCAACGGTGACGTCGTCACCGCCCTGGGCAACCTCGAAGCCGCCGTCGAAAAGGTCCGGGCACAGGGCGTCATACCCGTGACGCTGGGCGGCGACCATTCGGTCGCCTACCCCGACGCCAAGGGGTGCGCCAACGTGCTGGGCCTGGGCAACGTGTCGATGATCCACTTCGACGCACACGCCGACACCGGTGACATCGAGTTCGGGTCGCTCTGGGGTCATGGGCAGCCGATGCGCCGCCTGATCGAGTCCGGCGCCGTCCGCGGTGACCGCTTCCTGCAGATTGGGCTGCGGGGTTATTGGCCCGAGCCCGAGACGCTGAGATGGATGGCAGGTGAAAACATGCGGTCCTACGAGATGACCGAGATTGGCCATCGTGGACTGCAGACGTGCCTGTCGGAGGCGTTCACCATCGCCACCGACGGGTGTGAGGGCGTCTACCTCTCGGTCGACATCGACGTTGTCGACCCCGGCAGCGCCCCCGGCACTGGCACCCCCGAGCCCGGCGGCCTCTCATCCCGAGAGCTGCTGGATTCCGTGCGCCGGATCTGCCTGGAGTTGCCCGTGATCGGCATCGACGTGGTCGAAGTGGCTCCGCCGTATGACCATGCCGACATCACCGCCGCGTTGGCCAACCGAGTCGTCCTAGAATGTTTGTCGGCCATTGCGCGCAAACGGCAAGACGAGCGCAACGGCACAACCTGGGATCCTTCTCTGCCGCTGCTCAGCGACCGAGAGGCGCCCATCCCGCAAGGATCGATCAGAGGACACAGTCATGACCATTGAGACACCACTGCGCATCGGCGGTCCCGGCCTTCCCCAGGAACGCCGTCTGGTGACCGATCTGCCCGGCCCCAAGTCGGTCGAGTTGATGGCCCGCAAGCACGCAGCCATCTCCAGCGCGGTCGGCGTCATGATGCCGGTCTTCGCCGCTTCGGCCGGTGGCGGTGTGGTGGTCGATGTCGACGGGAACTCACTCATCGACCTGGGCTCGGGCATCGCGGTGACCGGGGTCGGCAACGCTGACACCGGCGTGGTCACCGCCGTGGCCAACCAGGCCGAGCAGTTCATCCACACGTGCTTCATGATCACCGCCTACGAGGGCTACCTTGAGGTTGCTGAGCGCCTGAACCGGCTCACTCCGGGGGACCACGACAAACGCTCAGTGCTGTTCAACTCCGGTGCTGAAGCGGTCGAGAACGCCATCAAGATCGCCCGGTCCTACACCCGCAAGCAGGCCGTCGTCGCCTTCGACCACGCCTACCACGGACGCACCAACCTCACGATGGCATTGACCGCGAAGTCGATGCCCTACAAGAGTGGCTTCGGGCCGTTTGCCAGCGAGGTCTACCGCGCGCCGATGTCCTACCCTTACCGGGATGCGGGCCTCAGCGGTCCCGATGCCGCCAAGCGAGCGATCTCGGTGATCGAGAAGCAGGTCGGCGCCAATAACCTGGCGGCTGTCATCATCGAGCCCATCCAGGGCGAGGGCGGTTTCATCGTGCCTGACGAGGGCTTCATGCCTGCGATCGTCGAGTGGTGCACAGCCAACGACGTCGTGTTCATCGCGGACGAGGTGCAGACCGGGTTTGCACGCACCGGCGAGATGTTTGCCTCCGACCACGAAGGCATCGTCCCCGACCTCATCGTGATGGCTAAGGGCATAGCCGGCGGTATGCCGTTGTCGGCAGTGACCGGTCGGGCCGAGATGATGGATGCCCCGCATGCCGGTGGTTTGGGCGGCACCTACGGCGGCAACCCCGTTGCCTGCGCAGCGGCCATTGCTGCCCTCGATGCGTTCGAATTCGGCGGCTTGGTGGCGCGCGCCCGCGAGATCGAAACGGTCGTCCGCGACCACATCGCTCCCGTTGTGGATGCTGACCCTCGCCTCGGCGAAATCCGTGGCCGCGGCGCCATGCTCGCCATGGAGTTTGTCGACCCGACCACGGGTGAGCCCGATGCTGCCCTGACGGGCAAGATCGCCAAGGCCTGCCACGCCCAAGGGGTCATCGTGTTGACCTGTGGCACCTACGGCAACATCGTGCGGTTGCTTCCGCCGCTGACGATCTCCAACGATCTGCTGCGCGAGGGTCTGACCGTGCTGACCGAAGCTCTGGCTGCCGCGTAGCGGGTCGGGTCGGGTCAGCCCGGCTAGATAGGTATGAAGTCGTTAGCGGCTCGGCCCCACGTCGGGACCGTATTGCTCCACGGCGTAGGCGCTGAGCCGCTGCGCCAGCACCGCTAGTTGGGCGGCGGCGTGATGCTTGGGGTGCCAGACGGCATACAGGTTGAGTTGCAGTCGGCCCATCGGGCCCAGGATCGGGACGTGGCGAAGGCCAAACCGGGTGTCGTCAGAGACCACGGCGACCCCTCGCCCTGCCGCCGCTACCGCCTGGGCGACGTGTGACGAGCTGAATTCGTGGGTGGAGGTATAGCTCAGCGCCGCCCCGGCCATCGCGGCATCCAGAGTCCACCGGCTGTGTGAGTCCTGGTTCATCAAGAGCAGTTCGTGACTGACCAATTCTTCGAGGTCGACGGATTCGTGGTTGGCCAGCGGATGCTCCGGTGACACGTAGGCCCAGATGGGGAACTTGGCTACCCATAGGTGCGCGAATTCGTCGGAGGGCGGCAGGGCCCCAAGCACGAGGTCGGCCCCGCGGTCCAAGGATTCGTAGCCGTCGTGCAGGCGCAATTCCGAGACCGACGGCATGGGATCGTCGGGGCCGAACGTGGCGATGAAGGGTGCCATCACGTCGTTGAGGGTCACCGCGTGCGCGACGACCGTGATGTGCTGCAACCGGCCGGAGCCGATGTCGCCCGCCGCGGCCTTCGCCTTTGCCGCTGTATGCAGAAGGTCACGGGCCCGAGGCAAGAACGCTCGGCCGGCCGCGGTGAGGGTGAGTTTGCCCTCGGAGCGACTAAAGAGCGTTAGCCCCAATTCGCGCTCGAGGTGGTGCAGCTGCCGCGACAGAGAGGGCTGGGTGAGGTACCTGCTTGGCGGCGGCCGTCACGGAGCCAGCGTCAGCGACCGCAACGAAATAGCGGATCGTGCGTAGCTCCATACTTCACTCCTGCTGTGACTCACCTATGAGACCGGGATGCTCGACATTATCCCGGCGCCTCGCGGCGCGCTTATGGTCACGGTGACTAAAGACGCCGACACCGTGCAGTAGTGGCAGAACCTCCGTAGCCTGCCCGAATATCGCCACGATGAGGCGACCATGGCGACCTGTCGCAAGCGCCCGCCGGTGAACGACTGCGTTGTTGACGCGTCGGCCCTCATCCTGTCCTTGGCCAGCACAACGGACGAGGCGAGGACTTTGGGTCGCAGGCTCTCCGTCGCGTATGTGCACGCGCCTCACCTCATTGACGCCGAGGTGGGGAACGTCCTGCGCCGACACGAGCGGGAGGGGAAAGTAGGGCAACGGGAATCGATGGCCATCTTCACGGCATCAAAAGCAGTCGTTGATCGCAGGCACCCCCACGCTGGCCCCCTGGGGGGAACGCGCGTGGAGATGGCGAGACAACGTCAGCGTCTATGACGTATTGCATGTCGCGCTCGCGGTGTCACGTGAGCTGCCACTCGTCACCGCCGACGCGCGACTGAGCGGCATGCCGAACGCACCCTGCGAGATCGAGTTGGTGTGAGTGTGGGCCGCGACCATTGGCGCGAAATAGCGTCCCTACCCGGGGGTCGGAGGTGGGCGACGAACCGGCAAGGGGTTGAAGGTCGACTCGATTGCTGCGAGCCCGGCCACCCGACGTGCCCGTTCGTCGGGATCGCTCGTCGCAAGCACACCGAAATGCAATTCGGTGATGGACACCACGCTGATGGCCGCCTGCAGGCCCTGGGGGGCGTCGCCGCCGATAAGAACCGACGTGTCTAAGAGAGCCTTCACCCAGAGAACGGATCTACGAGTTGACCTGGAAATCCCGCGAGATCGTCATCCCACCCGCGAGGCGCTTCCCGATCCCACACTTTCTCCAGGGCCGCTCCGCTGAGCCAACGTTCCTTTTGGGTAGGGATAAGTTCGGCGATGGGGCGGCCAGCCACCGTCACCGGCAAGCGACGGTAGCAGTTCTGCTACCGAGGATCCGTGGAGTCGGCCGAGACGCCGCGTGGGGTCACTGCGACGATAGGTGAATGGATCCAGTGATCGTGGTCGGCGGCGGAATCTCCGGTATGTCGTGTGCTCGGGTGATCGCCTCGGCGGGCCTTCGGGTCACCGTGCTTGATCGGGGCCGCCGGGTGGGGGGCCGGATGGCCAACCGAACGTTCGACGGGCGACCGGTCGATACGGGGGCTTCGTACTTCACCGTCAGCGACAACGCCTATGCCGCAGTGGTCCACGACTGGGAGCAGCGGGGCCTGGCCCGCCGATGGACCGACACTTTCGACGTCTTCGATGCTGGCGCCGCGGGGGAGCGCAAGACCGGCAACGACCGTTGGGCAGCAGGGCGCGGCTTGCGGTCCCTGGTCGAGGACCTGGCGCGCGGACTGGACGTCGAGCGGCAAAGTGTCGAATCTGTTGCGTCCACCGGCAAGCAAGTGCGGGTGGACGATCGAGAGGCCAGTGCGGTCGCGTTGGCGATGCCCGACCCGCAGGCCCGGAAGCTCTTGGACCCGTTGTCGTCGGCCTGGGCAGCGCTCGACGATCCCTTTGAGCCCGTGTTGGCGCTCAGCGCCGGTTGGGACACCAGAACATGGGGTTCCCCGGCAGGCGGCTCCGATGGGGCCAGTGCTTTCGACGGGGCCTTCGTGAACGGGGACGAGCACCTGTCGTGGATCGCCGACGATGGTCGACGCCGCGGGGACGACGCCCCTGTGCTCGTCGCGCACTCGACACCGACCCTCGCAGCGGCGCACCTTGACGTGCCCGACGATGCTCAGGCCCCCATGCTGAGGTCCTTGATGGCGCTACTAGATATCTCAGAAGAGCCGCGCTGGACCCACCTGCACCGCTGGTCGGTGGCTAAGCCGACGGGGTCGCGCGACCAGTCGTTCTACTTGGGCGACGACAACATTGGCGTATGCAGTGACGCCTGGTCGCAGCGCCCTCGCGTCGAGTCGGCATACCTCTCCGGAGCCGCGTTGGGGTCGGCCATCGTGGACCGTCTCAGCGCCTAGGTCTGAACTTTCGGCGCTAAACGGCATAGGGGCGCGCCGGATGTTGTCCAAGAAGTCCACACAATCGCCGACTGAAAGGTAGACATGTCGCAGCACACCACCCCGTCCCCAGCCGCACTCCGCGAAGTCCGTTTGGTCTCCCGACCTGTCGGTTGGCCCACCGGCGCCGACTTTGAGGTGGTCGACAGCGACGTCCCCGAGGTTCGTGAGGGGCAACTTCGGGTGCGCAACGTCGTGATGTCGGTCGATCCCTACATGCGAGGTCGCATGAGTGACGCCAAGTCCTATGCGCCACCGTTCGAGCTGGGCCGGGCCATGGACGGTGCGGCCGTCGGGGTCGTCGAAGAGTCACGATCGGCAAGCGCCGCGGTTGGCGACCACGTCCTGCACGGTTCGGGCTGGCGTGAGGTGGCCTGACCCGGATTGCCGACATCCAACCCGGCGACGTGGTCTTTGTGTCCGGCGCCGCAGGGGCAGTCGGGAGTGGCGTCGGTCAGATCGCCAAGGCACTGGGGCCAGCCGGGTCATCGGCGGCGCCGGTTCGGCCGAAAAGGTCGCTCACGTCGTCGGGGAGCTGGGTCTCGATGCCGCTATCTCATCGCTACGCCAAGGTGGACGGATCGCGATCTGTGGAGCGATTTCGGTCTACAACGACACGGAGCCGGCTCCAGGCCCGCGCAATCTCGCCCGACTGATCCAAACCCGCGGAACCATTCGCGGCTTTTTGGTGGGCGACCACAGCGACCTGGCCGGCGAGTATGCCGAGCGGGCCGCAGGGTGGCTGGACTCTGGACAACTCACGTCACGCGAAACGTCCCGGACAGGGATCGACCAGGCCGTGGACGCCTTCCTGGCGGTCCTGCAGGGCGAGAACACTGGCAAGATGGTCGTCCAACTAGGTCGCGACGAGGTCAGAGCATAGTCAGCGAGACCTGTGCCGGTGGTCATTTCTTGGCGCTGATTCGGTCATTTCGCGACGTTTAGGCCTGGAGCCGTGGGAATGTCCGACTATGGGGTGCCGTCTGGTGTCCGCTCTTCCGGCCACGTTAGGCACCGAAATGCACTTGCGCCGTTACCTGATCACCAGCATCGTCGCCTTTGCGGTGTGCCTCACTGGCCCAGCCGCCGCCGGGCAGGATTCGCCAGGCGGCGACGAAGAGGGCGGTGGGCCGAAGGTGATCGCCGATCAGCGCTACGGACAGTTAACCGAGTCGGAATTGGCCAGCGTCGATAAGGTCGGGGCCGCCGTGGTGCAGGAGAGCGTGACGGCACTGCCACGTCCTGCGCCGGGGGCCGAGGTCTACCCACGACCAGACGACGGGGTCTACGAGGCCATCGGGGGCGGGTTTGGTCACAGGATCGGAATGTCGCAGTACGGTGCCGACGGCGCTGGTCGCGCGGGGCTGAGCCACCGCGAGATCCTGGATTTCTATTATCCGGGCACCAGGCTAGAGACTCGCGACTATTCCACGATCCGAGTAGGCATCACCGTCGACAACGACGGCGTGGTGCAGGTGGACCACCGGCCAGGTCTGAAGGTGAGCTCAGGGACTGGTGGAACGGCATACACCTTGCCGTCCGGACGTGATCAGTGGCGCGTGCGCTCCACCGGCAGCGGGTCCAGCAGTTGTGTGCTTGAGGGCAAGCGGGACGGTCAATGGACCGCAACGTGGCCCCGTGGACTGTCGAAGGCGTGCCCGGTTACCTTCAGCTCCGCCGACGAGGGCGCGGTCGACGTATATCTGCCCTCGGGCGACCTGCGGGTCTACCGCGGCACGATCTCCGCGACCTACACCAGCTCAGGCACCGTCCGTACGGTCAATACGGTAGACATGCAACGGTATCTATGGTCTGTCGTCAGCGCCGAGATGCCGACCAGTTTCCACACCCAGGCTTTGCGCACCCAGGCCGTCGCTGCGCGCACGTACGCGGCGCGAGGCTCCCAGGGCACGTCGTACTACGACACCTGTGACACCACCTACTGTCAGGTTTACCGGGGGCAGGGCAACCGAAACTCCTCGGGCAGCATCACGTCCAAGGAATACTCGGGTAATCGGGCGGCTGTGGACGCCACCGATGGCCAGGTTTTGAGCTACGGCTTCTCTAGCGGTCGGGCTCTGGCCACGACGATGTATTCATCCTCCAACGGCGGGTGGACCGCGCAGGGGGCGAGCGCTCACGGATACCTCAAAGCTCGCCGCGACCCCTACGACAAGGTCGCAGGCAACTCGAGGAACCGCTGGAGTGCTCAGTTACCCGTCAGTTCGTTGGAAAAGCGGTACGGCATCCACCGCGTTGAGCGCGTGCAAATCCTGGAACGCGACGGGGACGGCGAATGGGGTGGAGCAGTGCTCACAGCACGGGTCGAGGGCTATACGTCGACTGGCAAATACGCCTACGCCAACACCACGGGCACCGGACTGCGGCTTTCGCGCTCGTGGCCCGCGTGGCGAGGCGGCATGTCGTCGGACTACTTCACCTTCACCACCCAGGAATCCACCCCGACCGATCCGCCGCCACCGGCCGAAGCACTTCGCCTAGGCGGAGCAAACCGATGGGGCACCAGCGCCACGGTCGCCGGCCAGTGGCCCAGCGGCGTGGGTGTCGCCTACGTCGCGTCCGGCGCAGTCTTCCCCGATGCCTTGAGTGCCGCCTCGCGATCGGGTGTCTACGACGCCCCGGTTCTGCTGGTCGACAAGGATACGGTGCCGAAAGAGACGGCTGCGGCCCTGAGCAAGCTCAAACCGGCGCGCATCGTGGTGGTCGGCGGCGACAAGGCCGTGACCGACGCGGTCCTGAAGTCCTTGCGCTCCTACGCCACGACGTCACGCGTTGATCGTGTTGACGGCACCGACCGATACGACACCGCTGCGAACATGGCTTCCTATTATTCGCCCGGCGTGCGCAGGGTCTACCTAGCAAGCGGTGAGGATTACCCCGACGCTCTCACCGGGGCAGCTTTGGCCGCACACCGCGGAGAGCCGCTGTTGTTGACCAAGCCCGGGGAACTGCCTGCACAGACTCGGGCGCAATTGGCCCGCCTAGATCCTGCCGAGGTCGTCGTCATCGGGGGCACGCGCGCAGTGTCGGGTACGACAGCCAAAGAGGCCGGAACGTACAGCGACAACCGTGGATTTACCCGGCTCGCCGGGAACAACCGTTACGACACCGCTGAAATCGTGGCCGAGCAATTTCCGGTCAGCACCCGGAAGGTCATCGTCGCTTCGGGTCAGGGCTTCCCGGACGCCATCGTCGGTGCGGCCCTCAGCGCTCACCACGGGGGGCCGCTGTTGCTCACCGGCTCCGATTCCCTCGCTGATCCGACGCGGAACGCGATGAAGGACTGGCCGTTGACCGGCGCCTACGTCATCGGCGGCACGACCGTGATTGCCGATAAGGTGCTTGTCGAGGTGGGGACGTACCTACGCTGAGCACGAACCGCCAGCAGAGGTGCGAATGCGGGACACTGGTGCGTGATGCCCACCCTTGAAGCACTGATCCCCAACGGACCGCCCGACGCCGACGCGCTCTACACCGTCTTTGCGCAGTGGGCAGGCGAGCAAGGCACCAGTCTGTATCCGCACCAAGACGAGGCGATCATCGAGCTGCTCGGCGGCGCCAACGTCATCTTGTCCACGCCGACGGGGTCCGGGAAGTCGCTGGTCGCCACCGCTGCGCACTTCTTGGCCCTGGCTGAGGATCGCGTCAGTTTCTACACCGCACCGATCAAGGCGTTGGTGAGTGAGAAATTCTTCTCGTTGTGCACGATCTTCGGGGCGGACAACGTCGGGATGGTCACCGGTGATGCCTCGGTGAACGCCGACGCCCCGATCATCTGCTGCACCGCCGAGATCCTGGCCAACATCGCCCTTCGCGAGGGCAGTAAGGCGGATGTCGGCCTTGTCATCATGGACGAGTTCCACTTCTACTCCGAGCCCGATCGCGGGTGGGCGTGGCAGGTCCCGATGTTGGAGTTGCCGCAGGCCCAGTTCCTGCTGATGTCGGCGACGCTGGGTGACGTCAGCGGCTTCGTGGATGACATGACCGCCCGCACGGGTCGGCCGACCGCTGTCGTGGATGACGCCGAGCGTCCCGTGCCGCTGTCGTTCAGTTGGGCGATGACGCCACTGCCGGAGACCATCGGCGACCTGTTGCTAAGCAGCCAGGCGCCGATCTACATCGTGCACTTCACCCAGAAGGACGCGCTGGAGCAGGCCCAAGCGCTGATGTCGCTGAAGATGGTGACCCGCGATGACAAGGACGCCATCGCCGAGCGCATCGGGGCCTTTCGATTTACCAGTGGCTTCGGCAAGACTCTGGCCACGTTGGTCCGCAACGGCATCGGCGTCCACCACGCGGGCATGCTTCCTCGCTATCGGCGCCTGGTCGAACAGCTGGCGCAAGACGGCCTGCTCAAAGTCATCTGCGGCACCGACACTCTCGGCGTCGGCATCAACGTGCCGATCCGGACGGTGCTCTTTACGGCGCTGACGAAGTTCGACGGCTCGCGTCAGCGGGTCCTCAAGGTGCGAGAATTCCAGCAGATCGCGGGGCGGGCCGGGCGTGCAGGCTTCGACACCCAGGGGTATGTCGTGGTGCAAGCGCCCGAGCACACCATCGAGAACGCGCGCATGGTCGCCAAGGCGAACTACGACCCCAAGAAACTGCGCAAGATCCAGAAGAAGAAGCCCCCGGAGGGTTTCGTCAACTGGACGGAAGAGACGTACGACAAGCTCGTCAACGGTCATCCCGAGTCGCTGAGTTCACGGATGAAGATCAGCCACTCTCTGATCCTCAACGTGGTGGCCCGGCCCGGCGATCCGTTCGTGCACCTGCGCAGGCTCGTGCGGGACAACCACGACACTCGCGCGGCGCAGGCTCGGTCGGCTCGCCAAGCGATCAACCTTTCACGCTCGCTGCTGGATTCTGAGGTGCTCTACCGCCTCGATCCGCCCGGCGAGGACGGGCGCAGCGTG
Source organism: Actinomycetales bacterium (assembly GCA_038256095.1). Lineage (GTDB taxonomy): Bacteria > Actinomycetota > Actinomycetes > Actinomycetales > Dermatophilaceae > Ornithinicoccus. The sequence continues at coordinate 10,152 of JBBSKS010000083.1, forward strand.
GCGATGAGCGCCGAGGTGCAAGACAACTTCGCGCTGAACCAGCCGCTCGCCCCCTTTGCCCTAGCAAGTCTCGATCTGCTCGATGCCGGCGACCCGGCATACCACCTGGATGTGGTCTCGGTCATCGAATCGGTGCTCGACGACCCTCGCCAAGTGCTGTTTGCTCAACGCTCGAAGGCTAAGGGTGAAGCCATCGGGCAGATGAAGGCCGACGGCATCGAATACGACCAGCGGATGCTGCTGCTCGACGACATCACCTGGCCGCAGCCGCTGCTGGAGCTGCTGGAGGCGACGCTGGGCATCTATCGCCAAACCCACCCGTGGGTCACCGAAGATGCGCTGAGCCCG
>JBBSKS010000084.1:0-10355 GCA_038256095.1 Actinomycetales bacterium
CCACCAGGCTGAGCGGTTGCGCGATCAAGCGGTGGTGGCCGAGCGGCTACGGATTGCGCGCGAACTGCACGACGTCGTGGCCCACCACATCTCGGTGATGGGGGTGCAGGCCGCAGCCGCGCGACGGGTGATGGACCGCGATAGTGCCGCCGCCACCGAGGCGTTGCGGGCGATCGAGGGGTCATCGAGGGACGCCGTCGCCCAGATGCGCGACCTGCTCGGCACCCTGCGCCATGGTGAGAGCGACGCCAACGGGGCTGTAACGGCAGGAGCCGCCGAGACCCCCGATCGCTCGCCGCAACCGCGTTTCGCCGACCTGCCGGCGCTGGTCGAAGCGGGAAGCACCGCCGGGTGCCGGGTGCGGCTGATGGTGATCCCTCAGGGAGACCACGGCAACGTGTCCGCTCCGGTGCAGATGTCGATCTATCGCATTGCTCAGGAGTCGTTGGCCAATGTGCGCAAACACTCGACGGCCGCGTCTGTCAGCGTGGTCGTGCGAATCGAGGCCGACGTCAATCGGGCCGAGGTCGAGGTGGTCGACGACGGCATCGCCCGTCACGGCACCGGCGGCAGCGGGCTCGGCCTGATCGGGATGGCCGAGCGCGTCCGCCATCTCGGTGGGGGTTTGGAAATCGGAGCCCGTCACAGCGGAGGCTATCGGGTGCGGGCGTGGTTCCCGATGGACGGAGTCCGTCGTCAGCAGGGCGGCGCGCTGGTCAGTCACGGTGCAGGGGTATGACGTCAGCCCCGCCACCTGGACTCGCGCCGATGATCACCATCGTGCTGGTCGACGATCAGCCGTTGCTGCGCAGCGGATTCTCGATGCTCTTGTCGACCGAGCCCGATTTGGACGTTATCGGGACCGCGGGGGACGGCCAGCAGGCCATCGACGTCGTCGCGCAGCTGCAGCCCGACGTGGTGTTGATGGACGTGCAGATGCCGGTGCTCGACGGCATCGAAGCCACCCGCGCCATCATCGCGGCAGCCCGTGCAGCGCGTACCACCTCGCCCAAGATCGTCATGCTGACGACCTTCGACCGCGACGACTACCTCTTCGATGCGTTGGCCGCCGGGGCCGGTGGCTTCCTGCTCAAAAACGCCGACGCCGACCACATCGTCGAGGGCATCCGCACCGTCCACAGCGGGCACGCGTTACTGGCCCCCGAGGTGACCCAGCGCGTCATCGCCGCCGCTCACACCAACGCTGCTCACACCAACGCTGCCGCGCCCAGCCCCGCCGCTGCCCAGCGTCAGATCGGAGCGGTCAGCCGAGCGGACGGCATACCGACAAATTTGACCGCCCGCGAGACCGAGGTGCTCCGGGCGATGGCCAACGGCCTCAGCAATGCCGAGATCGCCGCCGCGCTGTTCCTCTCCGAGGCCACCGTCAAGACCCACGTGTCCAACCTGCTCGGCAAACTCGGCGTCCGCGATCGGGTACAAGCGGTCATTGCGGCCTACCGAGGCGGCTTTGCTCCGTCGAACGGATGAGGGCAGAACTTCCTCCGCCTGGCCGATGCGCACCGCCGACCTGGCTCGTAGGTTGAAGGCATCAGTCATCGCACCACAGTGAAAAGGGAATCGCATGCTCGAAGTCCACGGGCTCACGAGGACCTTCGGGGACCTCACGGCCGTCGATGGCGTCTCGTTCCAGGTGCCACCAGGCGCAATGGTCGGATTCGTCGGTGGCAACGGCGCAGGTAAGACCACGACCATGCGGATGATCATGGGGATCTTGACGCCCACCGGCGGCCAGAGCCGTTGGCAGGGCGAGGAATTGACCCGCGCTATGCGCTCCCGGTTCGGATACATGCCCGAAGAGCGCGGCCTCTACCCCAAGCAGCCCGTGCTCGACCAGCTCGTCTACTTGGGCCGCCTGCACGGAATGAGCCAGGCCGCCGCCAAAGCCCGCGTCAGCGAACTGCTCCAGCGGTTTGGCCTTGGCGAGCGGATGAACGCCAAGGTCGAGACGCTGTCACTGGGCAATCAGCAACGCGCGCAGATCATCGCAGCGGTGCTGGGCGACCCGATTGCGCTGATCCTCGATGAGCCCTTCTCCGGCCTGGACCCGGCAGCGGTCGACCAAATGTCAGCCCTCCTGCGCGAATACACCGCCGACGACGTGCCGGTCCTGTTCAGCTCGCACCAACTCGACCTCGTCGACAAACTCTGCGACTCCATCGTGGTGCTGGCTCGGGGCAAGGTCGTGGCGTCCGGCACCTCGGCGGAGCTGCGTGAGGGCGGCCCGGTGCGATACCGGCTGACCGTCGATCAAGACGCCGGCTGGGTCCGAGATATGCCGAATCTTCGGGTTCTCGACGTCGACGCCGCCACGGTGCTGATCGAGCCAGACGACGAAGGCGCCGCCCAGCACCTGCTCTCCGAGGCCTTATCACGTGGCCCCGTGCGTGAATTCAGCCGAGTCATCCCCAGCCTGAGCGAGATCTACCGGGAGGTCGCATCATGAACACCGCACCATCCGACCCGAGCACCCAGACTCCACTCGCCGCAGCCCACACCAGGCCCTGGGCTTTGGTGGCGTCCCGCGAAATCCGGGTTAAACTCACCGACCGGAACTTCCTGATCTCGACGGGCATCACCCTCCTGCTGGTGGTCGCTCTGCTGGGGGTCCAGGCCTTCTTCGCCAGCCAAGACTCCGCCCCCGAATACACCGTGGCCGTGACGTCAGCCGAAGGCGAGGCGTTGGTCGCTCACGCCGAATCTGCCCTCGACGCCATCGATGACGGCGCCACCGTGACGGCGGTGACCGCCGCCGACGCGGCGGCCGGGGAGGCGCTGCTGGCCAGCGAAGATGCCGATGCGCTGTTGATCCAAGACGAAGGTGCATGGACCCTCAGCTCTGACGGGGGGGCGCCGGGCGACCTCGAGGCCGCCGTCACCGACGCCGTCCGATCCTCGGCCTTGGCGACGAACGCAGAGGCAGCAGGTACGTCGCTGCCTGCGCTGATGGAAAACACCGAGTTGACCAATGACGACATTTCCGGCGACGGGACGCAAGAGGTGGTCCTGACCATCGCGGGGCTCGTCTTCGGGGTGCTGTTTTACATGGCCTCACTGGTCTTCGGCCTGAGCATCGCCAACAGCGTGGTGGAAGAGAAGCAGTCGCGTATCGTCGAGATCTTGGCTGCCGTCATACCCACGCGTGCGCTCCTGGCCGGCAAGGTGCTCGGCAACACGGTCTTGGCGTTTGGGCAGATGGCGATCTTCGTGGGGGTGGGTTTGATCGCGTTGAGCTTCACCGAATACGACAAATTCTTGCCGTTGATGCGTGAACCGCTGCTCTGGTATTTGCCGTTCTTCATTGCCGGGTTCATTGCGCTGGCGAGCATCTGGGCGGCGGCCGGGGCGTTGGCTTCCCGCGTCGAAGACCTGCAGTCGACCACGATGCCGCTGACGTTGACCCTGGTGGCGGTCTTCGTGATCGCCGTCAACCTCGACGGCACCGCTGAAGTCATCGGGTCCTATGTCCCAGTGATGTCAACGATCTTGATGCCGACGCGTCTGCTCGCCGGTGAAGCCGCGTGGTGGGAGCCGGTCGCGTCGCTGGCGCTCACCATAGGGTTTTGCTACGTGAGCATCCTGTTCGGCAGCAAGCTCTACCGCAGGGCTTTGATGCAGACCCAAGGTCGAGTTTCGGTGCGGCAGGCGATGAAGATCACCGACTGAACCTCGCACCAAAAACATGGGGATGGAGCCGGCTACGCAGGTCAACGTAGGGTGATGCCCGTGGACCTGAGCACCAGCCCCATCCCGTTCGGCAGCCCCCTGATCGCACTCGACATTGACGGCACCATCGTGCACCACGACGGCCACCTGTCCGATCGTGTCGCGGGCGCAATCAATAGGCTCGCCGACTCCCAAGCCACCGTCATGATCGCCACCGGTCGTTCCGTCGTGGGCACCCTGCCGGTGCTGCGCGAGCTCGGACTGATCAGAGCTGGCCTCTATGCTGTGTGTTCCAACGGCGCGGTCACTGTCGCCTTGGACCCAGACAGCGAAGAGGGCTACCGGCTGCACCGCGTCGTGACCTTTGACCCCAAGCCTGCGGTGGCGCTGCTGAGAAAGATGTTGCCCGACGCAATCATCGCCATCGAAGACATCGGTGTCGGCTTTAAAGTCAACAAGCTTTTCCCCGATACCGACCTCTACGAGCACCAAGAGGTGGTGTCGATGGAAGAGTTGGTCGCCCACCCTGTGCCTCGAGTGACCTTCCGTGACCTGACCAGCCAATCCGTGGACTTCGCTGCCTTCATCGACGACATTGGCCTGCACGGGGTGAACTACGCCGTTGGCTTCAGCTCGTGGCTCGACCTGTCACCGGAGGGCGTTTCTAAGGCCTCCGGGCTCGAGGCGGTGCGCAAGGAGTTAGGCATCGACATCGCGCACACCGTCGCCGTCGGCGATCAACGCAACGACATTGAAATGCTGGGCTGGGCTGCCCGCGGGGTTGCCATGGGCCAAGCACCCCCAGAGGTCGTCGCGGTCGCCGATGAAGTCACCGCCGACGTCGAGCACGACGGATTGGCGCTGGTGCTCGAAGACGTCGCCTCCGCTCTGCTCAAGGTCGCCTAATGCAGCCCCCGTTGGTCATCACCTCGCCAGCCAACCCCAAACTCAAAGCGCTCGCGGCCCTGCGCCGCCGTCGCACCCGCGAGGACGAAGGCGTCACCCTGGTCGAAGGCTACGAGGAGTTGCAGTTGGCCATGCGATCCGGGGTGGAGCCTCGATCGTTGTTCTACTGCCCCGAGCTGATGGCCGATCCTTCCACGCAGCGGACGCTCATCGAGGAAGCGTCGAGCGCGGGCGCCGAGATCTTCCAGGTTGGACGCTCGGCGTTTGAGCGCGCCGCCTATCGCGAAGGCCCGGACGGGTTTTTGGCGGTCGTCGGGTCGGTCACCAGGACGTGCGCCGATCTTGTGGTGCCGGACGATGCGCTGATCCTGATCTGCGAAGGCGTCGAGAAGCCGGGCAACTTGGGCGCCATGCTGCGCACCGCGGATGCTGCCGGGGTCGATGCGGTGATCGCGGCCGATCCCGTGACGGATTGGGGCAACCCCAACGTCGTCCGCTCATCCAAAGGCACGGTCTTCTCGGTGCCCGTGGCCAGCGACACCACCGAGACGATGCTGGCCTGGTTGGCGGCGCGCGGCATACCGATCGTCGCGGCCACCCCCGACACCACGACCATGCACACCGAGATTGCGTATGCCGGCCCGCGCGCGATCGCGGTCGGTGCCGAGAAGCACGGGCTCACGTCGGCGGTGCTAGAGGCGGCGGCGCACAGGGTACGAATCCCCATGATGGGCCAGGCGAACTCGTTGAACGTGTCGACCTCGGCTGCCATCGTGGTCTATGAAGCGGTCCGGCAACGGCGTGCCGTCGCGATGCCCGCTACGGCGCAAAGTCCTGAGCGCAATCCCGGTGAGCAACCCCTGGGTGCCTTGGGCAGGGCGGTTATTAGCGCCCGGTGATCTGTGTCACGATGAGCCTCATGCGCATCGACCACGTGTGTTACGCCGCTGGCCCAGAAGGCATGAAGGCCACCGCTGTGCGGCTCGCCGACTTGCTCCACGTGACCGCGCGCCAGGGCGGGGTGCATCCCCGGTTCGGCACCCGCAACATGGTCCTGCCGCTCGCTGACGGGCGTTATCTCGAAGTGGTGGAGGTGCTCGATCACCCCGCTTCCGACAAGGCACCGTTCGGTCAGGCGGTCCGCGCCCGTTCTGCCCAGGGTGGGGGTTGGATGGCGTGGGTGCTGGCCGTCGACGACCTCACTGACATCGAGGAGCGTCTGGGCCGTGAAGCGGTCCGCGGCAACCGGCATACCCCCGAGGGTGTCGAGCTCACGTGGCGCCAGATCGGCATCAAGTCCCTGATCGAAGACCCCCAGTTGCCCTTCTTTGTGAGTTGGGACTCCCTCGACAACCACCCCTCAAAACTCGGCGGCGACGAGGCCAAGCTGGTGGGCCTCAACATCGCGGGAGATCCAGTGATCATCCGTGAATGGCTCGGGATGACCGATGACGCTGCCTCTCTCGAATGCGACATCGATGTGGAGTTTGACCGCTCCGACGCCCATGCGCTTGAGTCCGTGGTCTTCGCTACCGCCGGCGGCACCGTCACCATCTGAGTCTCTGCGAGGGCGCCTAACCCGCGAGGCGCAGCAGCACTCCACGCCTCGGCGCTAAACGAATCGATCGAGGCGTCAGTTTTCCCCTTTTGTCGACGAGGCTAGGCTTGACCCGCATCCGGCGCGCAGGGGTCTGTGGCTCGTTAAGGTTCACGGCTGCCCACCCACCGTGGAACTTTCGCGCCACACGTGCCGATTGCGCGTCGGCGGCCCGAGCGGTGCGCCCAGATCCGAGTCGAGGGCCGCACTGTGCTGGGTGAGCGAGTAGTCGTCGTGGCCGGTCTTGGTGTATGCCCCCTGCCCTCCTGCGAACACCCACAACGCGGCGAGCCGGTAGTCAACGTTCGGATGACCGTTGTCTCCGTCGGTTGGCACCCGAAGGATCGACAAGCCAGGTCCTTCGGCTTGGGACATGTGCGACTCAGCGGTGACCGGGTCGAGCAGTCGATCGTGGCGCCACCCCAACCAGCACTCGTCGAATCCGCCGCTGAATTGTGGGTGTGTCCGCCAGCGGTCGCTCTCACGCCGAGACTCCGCAATGTTGAGCGCGAGGATCTTGCCGGCATCATTGACGAAGACCACGTCCGTCGGCACTAGGACAGTGGGGGCTACTGACCTGAGAAGCGTCGCAGGCGAAGGCTGTTGAGGACCACGATGATGCTGGAGGCCGCCATAGCGCCACCCGCGATCATCGGGTTCAGGAGCCCAAAAGCAGCCAGGGGGATGGCCGCAGTGTTGTATCCGAACGCCCACGCGAGGTTCTGCTTGATGACTTTCAGTGTCTCGCGGGACAAGCTGATGGCGGTGGCCACGGCGTCAACGTCGGAGCGCATCAACACGATGTCGGCGGACTCCATCGCTACGTCGGTGCCGGAGCCCATCGCCATACCGAGGTTGGCCTGAGCCAGGGCCGCAGCGTCGTTGACGCCGTCACCGACCATTGCGACCTTGTGGCCGTTCTCTTGGAGCGCCGAGATGGTGGCGTGCTTGTTGTGGGGCAGGACGCCGGAGGTGATGTGCTCGGGGTCAATACCGACCTGTTTGCCGACTGCTTGCGCCGTCTGCTCGTTGTCTCCGGTGAGCAGGTGAGGGGTGAGGCCGAGGTCGCGCAGTCGCTGGATAGCTGCCGCGCTGGTGGGTCGCGTTTCGTCGGCCACGGTGAACGCGGCCCGCGCGTGACCGCCCCAACCGACCAGCACCGTGGTGCCGGGCATACCCAAGGCTTCGCGCAGATCGTCGGGGACGTGCTCGAACAAGTCGGCCTTGCCCACGGTGATTTCGGTGTCTTTGATCTTCGCTTTTGCGCCCTGACCAGGCAGGTTGGTGAAGTCGGTGGCCTGTGGGACGGCCAGCTTGGCGAGTTCTGCGGCGTCGGTGATGGCCTTGGCGACGGGGTGCTCGGAGCCGGACTCGACCGCTGCGGCCGTCGTGAGCGCGGCCGGCTTGGTGAGCTTCCCGTGCACGGTGATGGTCGAGAGCGTGGCCTGGCCGGTGGTCAGCGTGCCGGTCTTGTCGAGCACCACGGTGTCGATCTGCTGAGTGCTCTCGAGGATCTGTGGTCCCTTGATGATCACGCCCAGTTGCGCTCCGCGACCGGTGCCCGTCAGCAGAGCGGTCGGAGTGGCCAAGCCCAGGGCGCACGGGCAGGCAATGATGAGCACGGCGATCGCAGGCTCGAGACTCATCGCGAAGGTGTGACCGGTCAGCAGCCACACGATCAGCGTCAGCAGGGCCACGACGAGCACGGCAGGCACGAAGACCGCCGAGACGCGGTCGGCGAGGCGTTGCACCGGGGCCTTGCCGGTTTGGGCGTCTTCGACGAGGCGGGTGATCTGAGCCAGCGTGGTGTCCGAGCCGACGCGGGTGGCTTCGACCACGAGTCGGCCGTGAGCATTGAGCGTCGCTCCGGTGACGGTGTCGCCCTTAGTGACGTCCACGGGGGCGGACTCGCCGGTGACCATGCTGACGTCCAGGGTGCTGGAGCCCTCGACGACCGTGCCGTCGGTGGCGACCTTCTCGCCGGGGCGCACGATGAACCGCATACCAGCCTTGAGATCTTCGATGAAGATGCGCTCTTCACGCCACGCTCCGCTGCGAGGGTCGTTGCGCAGCACCGCCACCTCTTTGGCGCCGAGCTCGAGCAGGGAGGTCAGAGCTGAGCGACCCGAGGCCTTGGCGCGGGACTCGAAGTAACGGCCAATCAGCAGGAAGGCCGTGACGATGGCGGCGGTCTCGAAGTACAGGTGCTCGGTGGATCCGCCGATCACCGAGGCCACCGACCAGCCGTATGCCGCACTGACGCCGATCGAGACCAGCGTGTCCATCGTGGAGGCCCCGTGGCGGGCGCTGATCGCGGCGGCCCGGTGGAAGGGCCAGGCCGCCCAGAAATAGATCGGGGTGGTGAGGACCAGCTGCAGGTAGGGGTTTGCCGCGCCGGTGGCGTCACGGATCGGCGGGACCATGGCCAGGAGCAGCACGATGAAGGCGAGGGCGGTGGTGACGATGGCGCGCAGGCGCAGGGTGTTGTCGCCGACAACGTCATGGTTCATGTGATCCATCTCGCCGTGGTTCATCTCCTCTTGGCTCATGTCGACGTCACTTTGTTCACCGTCACCCAACAGCTGGTCCTTCAACGACTCGTCCTCCGCAGGGCGGTTTCTGGCGGGGCGGCGGGGCTGCACGGGGGCGGCTTTGTAGCCCGTCTTAGCCACTGCGGCGACTAGGTCGTCGATGGTCTGCGGGTCTGCATACGTCACCCGGGCCTTTTCGGTGGCCAGGTTGACGGTGGCCGCCACGCCGTCGAGGGCGTTGAGCTTGCCTTCGACGCGAGAGACGCACGACGCGCAGGTCATCCCCGTGATGGCGAGGTCGACTTGGTGGGACTGGCTGGTGGAGGTGGACATGAATCCTTCCGGTGCTGTCGGTGCTGATCTATGGCCTGTGAAATATGCGCCCTAGCGCTCAAACCACAGGCGGTTGTATGCCGGGCCTCTAGCTGCGGACCAGGCGGGCTATGGCTGCCGAGGCTTCTTTGACTTTGTCCTGCGCTGCTTCGTCGGACTCTTTAGCGGCGTCAAGCACGCAGTGGCTGATGTGCTCTTCGAGGAGGCCGAGGCTCACCGCCTGCAGCGCTTTGGTCGCGGCGCTCACCTGGGTGAGGACGTCGATGCAGTAGGTGTCTTCGTCGACCATCCGCTTGATGCCTCGAACTTGGCCTTCGATCTTGGCGAGTCGACGCAGTTGTGCCTCTTTGGTGTTGCTATATCCCGGCTTCGTCACACTAGACACAATACCCCCCGGGGGTTGAGTATTCCGGGTCTGCCTGGGTGTCGTCATCGTTGCTTAGGTTATGGGACGGGGGCGAATTCGCAGAAACTGTCGTAATGGTCGGACGTGAAGAGCCACTCTTCGGGGTTGTCCCCGTCGAAGCCGCCGCCGTCGTTGCGGGGGTAGTCGAACGGCCCACCATCCTCGACGTCGTCAAGCACATCGACGTCTTCGAGCTCGATCGCTGAGTCCGCGTCCTCATCTGCACCCTGATCTGCGTCACCCCCCGAGGCTCACCCACACCACTATCGCAACCAAGACGGCGACGAGCGCAACGACTAACGCCGCGCTGCCCTTCTGCATACCGACGCGCATCCGGTTAGTGTGCCCGATCCTTCAGGTATGCCGAGGGGGCACGCAGCAGCCACGATTCGCTCCACATAAGCCCACGTGGCCACGCCGTCACCCTATCTGGACCCCTGAGCAGCACCGGGGCACTTGTCGTTCTCGGCGACCACTAGTCCCGTCGCGCGCGACGGGACTAGTGCACCCCAGCCACGACATGTGGTGATGCTGACGCCTAGGAGGTCCCAATGCGTCGATTGGGAAGTGCAGCGGAGGTTGCGAGCGTCGTGCGGCTCGGTGGCTGCGCGCCTGCTCATCGAAGAGTCAGACCCTCAGGTCGTCGCCGTCGGAGTGCCCCCGGAGAATGACGAGCCCGCGAACTGATGAGGCACCGACGGCCGACCGGCCGCATACCGATTGGTTGACGAGCGAGTAGCCTGAGAACATGTCGACTCAGATCGCCATTCGTCTCGAAGCTCACGAGATCGCCGCGCTCGACGTCGAGGTTTTGGAAGGCCGGGCCACCAACCGATCCGAGGCGGTCCGACAAGCCATCGCCCGCCTTGAGCGCGAACACCGGTACCGGGCCGAG
>JBBSKS010000085.1:0-10257 GCA_038256095.1 Actinomycetales bacterium
CTCATCGTTGACGGCGAAGGCTCGCGCACCCCGCAGGAGAAGACGCTGGCTCGCTTATCGGCGCCCACCGCGACCGCTGAGGATATCCAGCGTGAATTTGCGACCTTGACGTTGGGCTCTGGGGCCGCTGCCATGGTGCTGGGCCGGGCGAGCGAGCACCCGGGCGCACACCGCATCATTGGCGGCGCCTCCCGCGCGGCCACGCAGCACCACGACTTGTGTGTGGGCGATTTCGACTCGATGCGCACCAACACCAGCGGCTTGCTAGTGGCCGGCATCGAGCTCGCAAGCGACCTATGGGCAGACGCCAAGGATGACTTCGACTGGACCGACATGGACCGCTACATCATGCATCAGGTCTCCCAAGTTCATACGTCCAAAACCGCTGAGGCCCTTGGCCTCCCCACAGACCGCATCCCGATCACCTTCCCCACCCTGGGCAACGTCGGTCCGGCCGCGGTCGCGATCACGCTGGCCAAGGAAGTCGAAAACCTTGAGGCCGGCGACCGCGTCCTGATGATGGGCATCGGCTCTGGTCTGAACATGACCTGCCTCGAGCTCGCCTGGTGATTCGGCCCGGACTGCCGGGTCTAAACCCCGCTTGGTCGCGACACATCGACGCACCGGACGCTGAGGGCAACACCCGGTCGTGGCATGTGCTCGACAACGGCCCGCTCCTCGCCGAGCGCGGCGAAGAAGTCGTAGGCACCGTTCTATGTGTACACGGCAACCCGACTTGGTCTTATCTGTGGCGTCGCGTTATAGAGCAAGCCCCAACCGGGTGGCGCGTTGTTGCCGTCGACCACCTGGGCATGGGGTACTCGGAGCGGCTCGATGCGCCGCGCTCGTTGGCGCAGCGCATCGAGGATCTGGGTGCCCTGAGCGCCGCGATGGAACTGGGCGGCCCCATCATTCCTCTCGCGCACGACTGGGGCGGTCCCATCGCCACCGGGTGGTTGCTGGATCACCCCGATGACGTCGCCGGCCTGATCTTGACCAATACCGCGGTGCACCAGCGCGACGACCAGCCCAAGCCGCTGGCGATCACCACAACTCGTGCGCGCCCGCTGCTCGACCTGTTGACCGCACGCACCCCGGCGTTCATTGCGGCGACCACCGCGCTGAGCCGGCCAGCACTGCCGAAAGACGTGCGCCGTGCTTTCGCTGCGCCATACACGAGCACTGCTCGCCGGGACGCCGTGCGGGACTTCGTGGCCGATGTCCCCTTTGAGCACGACCACCCGACCTACCCACGGTTGCAGGCCATCGCTGAGGGCCTGACACACGTGCGTGTGCCCGCCCTCTTTGTCTGGGGGACCAACGACCCCGTCTTTTCACGCCGCTACCTCGATGACTTGCAGCGTCGGGTGCCGCACGCTGATGTGCAGGTCTATCCAGACTCGTCGCACCTGGTGTTGGAGGACAGCCCCGAGGGCGTCGGGGTGATCTGGGCCTGGATCGTCGAGCACTTCCCCACCGCCTCGCCCGAGCCCGAGGGGGCGCCTGCCGACGAGAAGCCCCTTGCCCGGTCCACCACCTTGGCGCAGCTCGAGGTGGTTGCCACTGACGGGAAGACTCCGGCCATCGTCGAACGCGGCGGGCAGGGCGCCTCGATCACCCGCGAGGACCTCAACGAGCGCGTCAATACCATGGCTCGGGCTCTGCGCGCCCGAGGCGTGAGCCGCGGTCAGCGCGTGGCTGTGCTCATCCCGCCCGGCATCGACCTCAACACCGTGGTGTATGCCGTCTGGCGCCTCGGTGGTGTCGTCGCGGTCGCTGACGCTGGGCTGGGACTGGCCAGGCTGGGTGCGGCTTTACGTAGCGCCTCGCCTGACTTTGTCGTCGGCATCCGCAAGGCGTTGGTGTTAGCGCGGGCGACCCGCGTGCCGGGAGTTCAGATCAGCGCCGAGCCTGCTGCAGTCCGCCACTTACTGGCTGAGGCCGCGGCATACCCTGCGTTGTCAGAAGACCAGGCGGGCTCGCTCTTCACCCGTTCCGACGCTGCTGGAGCCTGCGATCCTCAGGCTGACGTCCCCGAGAGCGACTCGGCAATCGCGGCCATCCTGTTTACCTCCGGCGCGACCGGCCCGCCCAAGGGTGTGGTCTACACGCGAGGTCAGTTGCGCGCCCAGATGTCGTTGCTGCGCGACACCTTCGAGTTGGCCGACGGCGAAGGTTTCGTGGCCGCGTTTGCCCCCTTTGCGCTCTACGGCCCCCCGCTCGGCTTGCCGTGCGCTGTGCCGAATATGGACGTGACGGCCCCGCATACGCTGACCGCCGCTGCGCTAGCCGACGCCGTCGCGGCGGTCCACGCCACCGTTGTTTTTGCCTCTCCCGCTGCGCTGCGCAACGTCGTCGCCACTGCGGCAGACCTCACCGCGCAACAACGCGAGGTGCTGGCCACGCCGCGACTGGTGATGTCCGCCGGGGCGCCGGTGCCGACGGCATTGCTGCGCCAGGTCAAAGCTCTCATGCCCCTTGCGCAGACCCAGACGCCCTACGGCATGACTGAAGTGCTCCCGGTCGCTTCGATTGACCCGACCACGTTGGCCGACGTCGCCGGCGTTGATGGTCAGGGCGGTGACGTGCAGGGCAGTGACACCACGGGCAGTGACAATCAGGGCAGTGGCGTCTGTGTTGGTCCCGCCCTCGTTGGGGTGCAGATCCGCATCGCCCCGCTGACCCCGCAGGCCGACGACGAGATCACTGATGCGCCCGGCGTGCTGGGTGAAATCGTCGTCCGCGCACCGCACGTCAAACTGCGCTACCACCGGGCCTGGGGCGCCCAGCAGGCAAGCGCACAACCTGCCGGGTGGCACCGCACAGGGGACGTCGGCGAACTAGACAGCCGTGGGCGCCTGTGGGTGCAGGGCCGCCGCGTGCACGTCGTGCACACCGCCAACGGGCCGCTGGCCCCCTACCCGGTGGAACACCGCATTGCGACGCTGCCGGACGTGGTTGACGTCGCACTGGTCGGAGTTGGCCCGCCGGGCACGGCCCAAGCCGTGGCCATCATTGTGCCGCCGCACCGGATGGGACGCCGAGACTCCGCAGTGGCCGAGCCAGTGTTGGCTGCTGCGGTGCGCGAGGTCGCTGGCGTGCCGATCGCTGCCGTGCTGGTCAAGGACTGGCTGCCCGTCGACATTCGGCACGCGTCCAAGGTCGACCGCACCGGCCTGGCTCATTGGGCCGACACGGTGCTGCACGGCCGCAACGCCAAAGGTGGCAACCGATTTAGCCGCCAACCCACCACCCGGAGCCGTTGATGCGCGTCTTAGTCACCGGAGCGAGCGGCATGCTCGGCGGCGCCGTTGCCGATCTGCTCGCTGCGTCGGGGCACGACGTGCGGGTGATGCAACGCCGCACCGCTGGCGGACGGCATACCGAAATCTTGGGTGACATCACCGACCCCGCTGCCGTGCGCTTGGCCGCGACTGGAGTCGAGGCGATCATCCACCTCGCCGCCAAGGTTGACGTCGTCGGGCGTTGGGCGGACTTTGCCTCGACCAACGTCGAAGGCACCCGTAACGTCGTCAAGGCCGCTCGCGGCGCCGGGGTCCGCGCCTTGGTGCACGTGTCCTCCCCCTCGGTGGCCCACGGCGGGCACTCGCTGGTCGGCGTCGCAGCAGCGCCTGCTGACCCGTCGGTGCGCGGGCACTACGCACGCACCAAAGCGATGGCCGAGCGACTCGCCCTCGCCGCGCACACCGGCGACCTCAAAGTCACCGCGATCCGGCCGCACTTAGTGTGGGGCCCGGGCGACACCCAACTTGTCGGGCGCATCCTGGCCCGCGCGCACGCAGGGCGACTGGCCATCGTTGGATCGGGCGCCGCACTGGTCGACACCACCTACGTCGACAATGCTGCTGCAGCCATCGTGGCTGCATTGGTACGGATCGACGATGCGGGTGGCCAAGCGTTCGTAGTGACCAACGGGGAACCGCGGCCTATCGGCGAGCTGGTGGCCGACATCTGCCGGGCCGGGGGCGCACCACCGCCGCGTGTGCACGTGCCCTACCCGCTGGCCTGGGGGGTCGGTGGCCTGCTCGAAGGCGTCACCGCGCTCAGCCATCGCGTGCCTGGAATGCCGACCATCAATCAGCCGCCGCTGACTCGGTTTCTCGCCTCCCAGATGGCGACCGCGCACTGGTTCGATCAGCGCCACACGCAGCAGGTGCTGCAGTGGGCTCCCACAGTGAGCATTCAGCAAGGTCTCGATATCCTGGCGACTCACCACTTAGCTGGCGCCTGACGCAGGCGATCCAACCGACGACGCCGGGGCGGGAGCCGCATGGGAACAGCATCGCTGGCGCGCACCATTGCTTCCCGCGCTGCCGTCGGGGGTGGCGGCTTGGCCGCAGCCGGGCTCTTAGGGGTCGCGGTCTTGAAAGCCGAAGCCGGGGTGGCACGTCGGGTCATCGGTGACGGCCCAGGGATCAGCCACGACGACACCGGGACGTATGGTGCCGGCAGCGGTGACCCTCGCTACCTGTTGGTGCTCGGCGACAGCACAGCGGCAGGTGTCGGCGCCGACGACTCCAGCACCACCCTGGGCGCGACGGTTGCCATTGGGGTTGCCGCCTTCACCGGTCGCCCCGTGCGAGTTCGCAACGTGGCCCGAAGCGGTGCCACGTCTCCCGACCTCACGACCCAAGTCGCGGTTGGACTACAAGCGATGCCCGACGCGGAGGTCGCCATCATCATGATCGGTAGTAACGACGTCAAAGACCGGATCGACATCGGCGTCGCGGTGCGCCAACTCGCTCAAGCCGTCACCGCGCTGAGCGTCGCGGGGGTCAGGGTGGTCGTGGGAACCTGTCCCGACCTAGGAACCATCCGGCCCGTCCCGCAGCCCCTGCGAGTATTGGCACAGAAGTGGAGCCGCGATCTCGCCGCAGCGCAAACGGTTGCCGTTGTCGAAGCGGGCGGACGCACAGTGTCGATCGGCGACCTCATCGGCCCCGACTTCCTCAGCTCCCCCGAGTTGTTTAGCGACGACCGGTTCCATCCATCATCGGCCGGTTATGCCCGCGCCGCTTCGGCCATGCTGCCCAGCGTGCTCGATGCCCTCGGTGAATCCACTCCCGACTCCGGCCGAAGCGTGGACTACCGGCGCGGCGAATGGGTCGAGCCCTTACCCGCTGCCGCTGCGCGCGCGGTCAGCGACCCAGGCAGCGAGGTCAGCGCCACCAAAGTGGACGGCAGCGGCAGGAGCGCCCGCGGACGATGGGCCAAACTGCTCCGACGGGAGAGACCGACCATGCCAGGCTCCGATGCCGATGCCGATGCTTTAGGGTCATCCGCCCACGCCGACGCCCCACCTGATCTAGGCGGGGCGTCGGACGCCGGTGTTTCGAAAGGCTGAGCTCTAGGCCCCGGCTAGGGCGGCCCCAATGGTCAGCAGCTCCATACCGTGCGCAGCGGCCACGCCCTCGTTGGTCACTCGGCCGTTGACCGTGTTGAGGCCGAGCGCCAAAGCCGGGTCGCGGCGCAGCGCACCGGCCCATCCGTGGTCGGCGATCGCCACGGCATACGGCAGGGTGACGTTGGTCAACGCGAAAGTCGAGGTGCGCGGGACAGCTCCGGGCATGTTGGCCACGCAGTAGAAGACCGAGTTGTGGACCGGGTAGATCGGGTCGGCGTGCGTGGTGGGACGCGAATCTTCGAAGCAGCCGCCCTGATCGATGGCGATGTCGACCAGCACGCTGCCTGGCTTCATCCGCGAGACCATTTCGTTGGTCACCAACCGGGGGGCCTTGGCACCGGGGATGAGGACGGCCCCGATCACCATGTCTGCCTGCATCACGTGGGCTTCGAGCTCGTACTTGTTGGACGTCACCGTCTTGATCCGACCGTTCCACCGACGATCCAGGACGCGCAATTTGTCGACGTCGGTGTCCAGCACGGTGACGTCGGCCCATAGGCCGAGCGCCATCGTAGCGGCGTGGCTGCCGGACACTCCGCCCCCGAGGACAACGACTTTGGCGGGGTCCACGCCAGAGACCCCACCCATCAGCAAACCTCGGCCGCCATTGACCCGCATCATCGCTTGGGCGCCAGCCTGTGGCGCCAGACAGCCAGCGACTTCGCTCATCGGGTAGAGCAGCGGCAAGCCGCGGTTGGGCAACTGCACCGTCTCGTAGGCGATAGAAGTGGTGCCCGCAGTGATCAGCGCGTCGGTGCATGGCCGTGACGCAGCCAGGTGCAGGTAGGTGAACAGCGTGAGGTCCGAGCGCAGATGGCCATACTCGCTCTCGATCGGCTCCTTGACCTTCATCACCATCTCGGCTTCGCCCCAAGTGGTCTCTGCGTCGGGGCAGATCGTGGCTCCTGCCTCGACGAACTCGGCGTCCTCGATCGCGGACCCCAAGCCGGCACCCTCTTGCACTAAGACCTCGTGCCCGTGCGCGACCAATTCGTTCACTCCGGCTGGAGTGAGGGCAACGCGGTACTCGTGATTCTTGACCTCGGTGGGTACACCAATGCGCACTGGAACTCCTTCGTTGTGCTCACGTCGCTGTGAGCCTGGGGTTGTTTTGCCATCGTGACAGCACCAAGCGAAGGCGCACAAACTACGTCTGCAGCAGCGTGCCTGCCAAGGTCGCCACGCGTTCCAAGCGCGCCCACCCTAAACTCGACACGAGCACTCACAGCACGTCTTATCGGCACTCAGCAAGGGATAGCCATGACCGAAGCAGTCATCGTCGCCGCGCGGCGCACACCCATCGGGCGCGCGTTCAAAGGATCACTGACCCAGATGCGCCCCGACGACCTGAGCGTCGTCGCGATCGAAGCCGCATTAGCCGACCTCGCGGGAGTGGACGCCTCGGTGATCGAGGACCTCTACCTCGGGTGCGCGGAGCCGTCGTTCGAGCACGGCAGCAACATGGCGCGGGTCGTGGCGGTGCTGCTGGGCCAGGACGGGCTGCCCGGCACCACAGTCAATAGGTTCTGCGCTTCGTCGGTGCAGACAACGGCGATGGCCTTTCACGCCATCACGTCCGGGGAGGGATCGGCCTTCATCAGCGCTGGCGTCGAGTGCGTCTCGCGGTATGTCGACTTCGCCGGAGCGGGCGGATCGGCCCAGCAAGCCCAAAACCCGGTCTTTGCGGCGGCCGGGTCACGCACCATCGAGACGGCCCAGAGCAACGCGGCGTGGACCGATCCCCGCGCCGATGGGCTGCTGCCGGACGCTTACATCGCCATGGGACAAACCGCCGAGAACGTCGCCACCCTGCGCGGAATCAGCCGTCAACGCCAAGATGAGTGGGGCGTGCGCAGCCAGAACCGCGCCGAGGCCGCCATCACTGCTGGGGTCTTTGATGCCGAGATTGCGCCGGTCACTCTGGCCGATGGCTCGGTCGTCAGTCGCGACGATGGCCCCCGGGCCGGTGTGACTTACGAGAAGGTCGCCGGCCTATCCCCGGTGTTTCGCCCCGAGGGGACCATCACCGCTGGCAACTGCTGCCCCCTCAACGATGGGGCCGCTGCCGTGGTGGTGATGAGTGATCAACGAGCCAAGGAATTGGGGCTCACCCCGCTGGCCCGCATCGTCTCGACCGCGGCCACCGGGTTATCGCCGGAGATCATGGGTTTGGGGCCGGTCGCGGCGTCCCAGCTGGCGCTGCAGCGGGCCGGGCTCTCGATCAAAGACATCGACCTCTACGAGATCAATGAGGCTTTTGCCGTGCAGGTCTTGGCCAGCGCCGAGGACCTCTCGATGGATCTGGACAAGCTCAACGTGCACGGTGGCGCCATCGCGCTGGGGCACCCGTTTGGGGCAACCGGGGCCCGGATCACCACGACTCTGCTGAATGCGCTGAAGATCCACGACGGTCAGTTCGGTCTAGAGACCATGTGTGTTGGCGGCGGTCAGGGGATGGCGATGGTCATCGAGCGCCTCTAGCGCCGGGCAAGGGCTCCATGCACCCAAATATGCCCGATGGTTCCGGCGACACGACCGTCCCGATCGGCCCCAGCGTTCACGTGAACCCCTGAGCCGATTTTGGCCGTGGTGTCGGCAGGACGGTTCAGTCGGCAAGGCAGAGCGGTTCATGGCAGGAAGGTCGCGTCAAAGTTAAGCCTATGCGCGGTCGCACCGAGCGGGGATCTAGGGCAGGGTGCGGCGAAGGGTAGTCATGCGTTCTGCTAGCGGGGTGGGGTCCAGTCCTGCCTCAGCGTGGTCGAAGAGCATGACCTGCAGTTGGTTTATCAGCACTGCCGGGCCCAGGTCGGGCACCGTGCGCGGCGGCCACCCCCGCACCGCGGCGACATCGTCAGCGAGCTGCTGGACGACCGCGAGAACCATGGGGGACGCAGAAAGCGCGTGGCCTAACGGTAATTGTAGCCACCGTCGGGCCACGCGCTCTGCTTCAGTCGCGATGTGATCGCGAACTGCTGCTGCCGAGAGGCCCGACGTGTGGTCGGGACTCTCGGCGCTCATGTCAGTCGCTCTGCAGGATGGAGAAGAGGCGCAGGAACTCGATGTACAGCCACACCAGGCTGGCGACCAGTCCGTGACCGAGCAACCAGGAGTACTTCTCTGGGGCGCCAGCGCCGACAGCCTTGTCGATCGAATCGAAGTTGATCGCCAGGGAGTACGAGGCCAGTGCGACACCAAACAGCGAGATAACGATCGGGAGGATTCCTCCGCCGGCATAAACGCTGCCCACTCCGGTCATGCTGAGGGCCACATTGACCAGCGCAAACACCAAATAGCCCATGGCCATCATGCCGAAAATTCGGCGCGATTTGCTGGTGACCTTGATGAAACCGACCTTCCACGCCAAGAACATTCCGGCGAAGGTTCCGAGCGTCGCGGTCACGGCGGCCGGGACAACACCGTCGTAGTAGGTGTTGAAGACCACGCTGATGGCACCCAAGAAGGCGCCTTGCAGAACGGCGTGCACCATGATCAACGGAACGTTGACCTTCTTGGAGAAGGCAATCGCGAAAGACAAGCCCAAGGAGCCGAACATGCCGATCAACCACACTGGCATAGCCAGCGGGTTCATCTCAGTTCGTCCAGCCTCGTTGACCACTGGGGCAACCAGGAACCATGTTGCACCGGCCACGACAAGCACAATGCTGAAGAGCATCAGCGTCTTCATGATGACGTCGTCTAGCGTCAATCGGCCCGTTTCAGCGGGACCGGCCGGCGTCTGGCCGTACATCTGCTCAAGTTGGTCGTTGGACATTGAGCCGGACTGACCGCCGTAACCCGCAGGAGCCACGGGACCTCGTTGAGGTGCTCCGCGCGGGGGCGCGAACTGGCCGCCACCCTGCTGCTGCTGGGCATTGCCGAAACCGGCGTAGCCGCTGGTCTCACGGTCGATCCGGTTGAAAACCGGGTTACTTCCCATGTGGCCTCCGAAGAAAGGGGTCGGCTGCATCAGCGAGCCGACGGGTGTATCTGTACATAATAGAGCGTTTGGGCGCTAGGCAATGTTCCCAAACAGCGGCTGTGCACATCCTGTGAATATCTGTACCCCCGGCGGGACTCGAACCCGCACTGGATCCATTTTAAGTGGACTGCCTCTGCCATTGGGCTACGGGGGCTAACAGCGGCCCCCAGGCTACAGCTCAGAGCCGGGCAATGACGGCATCGAGCATCGGCTCAGTCAATCGGCCAGTAAAGGTGTTCTGCTGACTGACGTGATAGCTCCCAAGCAGCCGCACCTGTTTGCCCTCTGGGGTCGTCAACGCCACCTCGGCACCATGGCCGAATTTCGGTTTCGGTCGGGGCACGTCCCACCCAGCGGCTCGAGCCCCGCCCACTGCGGCACCCCACCCGATCGCCCCGAGCGCCAAGATTGATCGCAGCGTCGGTTGCACGAGGTGTAGGTCTTTGACCAGCCAGTGCTGACACGTCGATCGCTCGCTGGGCGTTGGCTTGTTGGCGGGTGGCGCGCAGCGGACGGCCGCGACGATCCGAACGCCACGCAACCGCTGCCCATCCCCCGCGTGCTCACTGGTCGCGATGTCGGCATACCCCCCACGATGCAGCGCGGCGTAGATCCAATCGCCGCTGCGATCACCGGTGAACATGCGCCCGGTGCGGTTGGTGCCGTTCGCTGCGGGAGCCAGACCCACCACGAGCACCGAAGGTGAGTCGTCGCCAAACCCTGGCCCTGGTCGCCCCCAATACGGCTGATCGGCAAACGATGCTCGCCGCCCAGTGCGGGCCACGTCTTCGCGCCACGTCACGAGTCGCTCGCACGCTCGGCATACCGAAATGCGGGCGTCCAAGTCCGCGAC
>JBBSKS010000086.1:0-10235 GCA_038256095.1 Actinomycetales bacterium
AAGCGCGTTGAGGGTGCGACCTACGAACTGGGCCTTCTACCTAGACGGTCTGTGCTCGAGTCGCGAGCCCTTGGTCAACGCGTGAGCGCGATTATCGACACGCAACACCTCGGAGAAGCGTCTATAGACACAACAGACTTGTCGGTCACGACTTGCGGCCTTCAGGACATCTGCGAAGCCATCGTCGCTCCGGTCGCGGACACGGCGAAGAGCGCTGCGGGGGAACCCCGATGAAGCACGATGGCCTGGAAGCTCTTCACTCACATCCGTACGTAGCCGCACTCGAGAAAAGACGAGCCCATGCCCGCCATCAGTAGCACTGTGCAACTACAGCACGAAGCACCCAAGATGTCGGAACGTCCTCTTGGCAATGAGTTCTTAGGACTAGTTGCAGCAATCGGAGGACGGGGGTTGTGGCGGCTATGGGCGCCCCTTGCGGCGTACGCCGCGGTAGGGTCGCTGTCCTGGATCTGGTGGTGGTTTACCGAGGCTCCACCCGGCACATCGTCTTACTTCTCCGCCACCGTTCTAGTCCTCGCAACCCCTCTATGGGTTGCATTGCTGTGGTTATGGGGAACGCGTTTCGCCCTCACGATGGGCTATTCGCGATGGCGCGTCTTTGTGTTCACATGGACGCTGAGCGCGCTGGGGCCATTTGTCCTGGTGGTTATCTGCATTGGCGCGCAGCTAGTCGAGCATCGGATAGGCCCTCTGAGCGGGTATGCGGTCTGGGCGGTAAGCAACGTCGAAGACCTGAACGCTACGACGGTCGATTACTTTCTGAATAGCCCCAATCTCACCTACTACCCACAGGTGGCATCACCACTATTGATACCCGTCGCGCTTGGAGCCATCGGATGGCTCAGGGGCGGAATGCCGCGTGGCTTAGTGGTCTTCGCTCTCGCGACGGCGATCATGTTCGCGTTGTTCGCGGGTGCCTCGGCCCTCGACTTCTGGTTGGAGCCTCGATATCGGTCGACCGGCTTATGGCTGCCCTTCATCATCGGGAACACCGCCGGTGGCTTTGTCGGCTGGCGGATGTTCCGCCGGATACCTGCTTAGGCTGCGAGGTCTTTCACGGCGCCACTCAACACGCCGACGTCCCGCTGCTCACCCGGACCGTTTACCAGTGACCAGGCCACCGTCATAGACGAGTCCACGAGGAAGGTCCCGCGGACCGCCATACCGGCCTCTTCGAGGAACACACCGTAGGTGCTGGCCACGTCGCCGTGCGGCCAGAAGTCGGACAGCAGCGGGAATCGGTAGCCCTCAATCGAGGCCCAGGATTTCAGCGCTGGAGATGCGTCGCATGAAATCCCAAAAACCTGCACGTGGTCGTTTTCAAAGCGATCGATATTCAACTGGATCTCCAGCAGTTCACCGGTGCAGATTCCGGAGAAAGCGAAAGGAAAGAAGACAAGCAGCGCTTGCTTGTCTTTCACGACATCAGACAGGGTGTGCGCTGCGCCGTACTGGTCGCGCAGAGTGAAGTCAGGAGCTGCATCCCCAGCGACGAGACTATTCGCGGCAAAGACTGGGTCGCTCACTTTCGGCCTACCAGGCGCTGCGCGTGCCACTCTGGGCTTAGGGGGACGGCCCCGCTGGCAGTCAGACCCGAGGTCGTGCAGGCCTCCTGCACGTCGTGCGCTTCAACTCGGTCGGAGCGGCCACGACCTGGGGTGATCAACACGATGAAGCCACCCTCTTCGAGCATGGTGAGTGCGTCGACCAACTCGTCGGTCAAGTCGCCTTCGCCCTCTCGCCACCACAGAAGGATGGCGTCAACGACTCCGTCGTAGTCCTCGTCTTCGATCGGGGACTTGACCGCAGTCTCGACGGTTCGACGAAAGTCCTCATCGACATCCCCGTCGTACCCAAACTCGATGACGATCTGTTCGGACTTGAATCCCAGTTTGTCGACGGGTACGACGACAGAACTGTGCTCGTTGCCTGCCACGTGCTTCATCCTCCGAAGGTGTTGACGAGTTGGATCTCTCACATGTGCGTGTCGTGCTGGCGACCAACAGATTTACCGCGGCCTGTGTGCGCATAGTGTGCGTCATGTCGCGACGCGGTTTGCCATTGTCTGTGGGTAAGGCTAGCGGCATCGGACATAGCACTGTGGACCCTCACCCCCATTAAGCCGTCTTAGGTCGGCGCCGAGGCGCTCCCCCGCCCAGTGTCGGGCGCCCGTGGCAGACTGCTTACGTCCTAAACGATGAAGTTAAGTGAGAGGTCCCGCCTTGTCGAGCGACACCCAGAACGCCGGTCCCATTCTGAACGGCATACCAAGTCAAATCCCGGATTCAGATCCAGAAGAGACCGCCGAGTGGCTAGCCTCGCTCGACGGCGCCATCGAAGCCGGCGGTCGGGAGCGGGCTCGCTTCCTGATGCTCAAGATGCTGGAGCGTGCACGAGCCAACCAGGTCGGCATCCCGTCGCTGACCACAACGGACTACATCAACACGATTAGCCCCGCAGAAGAGCCCGAATTCCCCGGCGATGAAGACATGGAGCGGCAATACCGCGGCTGGATCCGCTGGAACGCCGCCGTCATGGTGCACCGCGCGCAGCATCCCGACATCTCCGTCGGCGGCCACATCTCTAGCTATGCCTCCGCGGCGACGCTGTATGAGGTGGGCTTCAACCACTTTTGGAAAGGCCGCGATCACGAAGGCGGCGGCGACCAGATCTACTTCCAAGGCCACGCCTCCCCCGGCGTCTATGCCCGTGCCTTCCTTGAGGGCCGCCTAGACGAAGACGACCTCAACGGCTTCCGCCAAGAGAAGTCGCACTCGGTCGACGGCGAAATCCGGGCCCTGCCGTCATACCCGCACCCGCGCAGCTTGCCGGACTTCTGGCAGTTCCCGACGGTGTCGATGGGTCTTGGCCCGATGAACGCGATCTACCAGGCGCAGTTCAACAAGTACCTGCACAACCGCGGCTTGAAGGACACCAGCCAGCAACATGTGTGGGCGTTTTTGGGTGATGGCGAAATGGACGAGCCGGAGTCACGTGGTCTGCTGCAGGTCGCAGCCAACGACGAGCTCGACAACCTGACCTTCGTCATCAACTGCAACCTGCAGCGCCTCGACGGACCCGTGCGCGGCAACGGCAAGATCGTCCAGGAGCTCGAGGCCTACTTCCGCGGCGCCGGCTGGAACGTCATTAAAGTCCTCTGGGGCCGCGGCTGGGACCCGTTGATCGAGGGCGACGAGTCCGGCGCGCTCCTAAACCTGATGAACACGACCAACGACGGCGACTTCCAGACCTTCCGCGCCAACGACGGCAGTTACATCCGTGACGAGTTCTTTGGCCGCAGCCCCGAGACCAAAGAGATGGTCAAAGACTGGTCGGACTCCGACATCTGGTGGAAGCTCAAACGCGGCGGGCACGACTACAACAAGGTGTATGCGGCCTACGCGGCCGCCATGGAGCACTCGGGCCAGCCGACAGTGATCCTGGCGCACACCATCAAGGGCTACAGCCTCGGCTCACACTTCGCTGGTCGCAACTCGACGCACCAGATGAAAAAGATGAAGATCGACGACCTCAAGGCCTTCCGGGACAACCTGAAGATCCCGATCACTGATGAGCAACTGGACGCCGACCCGTGGGCACCGCCGTACTACCACCCGGGCGCGGACAACGAGGCCATCGCCTACATGCAGGAGCGCCGCAAGAAGCTCGGCGGTTACATCCCTGGCCGCAAACCCGAGGCTGGCGAGAAGCTCACATTGCCGGGTGACAAAACCTACGACGTGGCTAAAAAGGGCTCGGGCAAGCAGCAGGTCGCCACGACCATGGCTTTCGTCCGGATCTTCAAGGAGCTGATGCGCGACAAGGAGTTCGGCAAGCACATCGTGCCGATCATCCCCGACGAAGCCCGCACCTTCGGGATGGACAGTTTCTTCCCGACCGCCAAGATCTACAACGTTCACGGACAGAATTACACCTCGGTGGACGCCGACCTGATGTTGGCCTACAAAGAGTCGACCTCGGGGCAGATCTTGCACCTCGGCATCAACGAAGCCGGCTCCGTCGCAGCCCTGACCGCCGCCGGATCGTCGTACGACACCCACGGCATACCCATGGTGCCCTTCTACGTGTTCTATTCGATGTTCGGCTTCCAGCGCACCGGTGACGGCCTCTGGGCGGCAACGGATCAGATGAGCCGCGGATTCTTGATCAGCGCCACGGCCGGTCGCACCACGTTGACCGGTGAAGGGCTGCAGCACGCTGACGGGCACTCGCTGATGCTGGCCGCCACCAACCCCGCAGTCATCACCTACGACCCAGCCTATGGCTACGAGATCGCCCACATCGTGCAGGACGGCTTGCGCCGGATGTATGGCGACGAACCGGAGAACGTACTGTTCAACATCGCGGTCTACAACGAGCCGATGGTCCAACCGCCCGAGCCCGACGACGTCGATGTCGAGGGCATCCTCGCTGGAATGCACCGCATCTCCAGCGGCAGCGGCGATGGCCCCAAGGTGCGTCTGATGGCCTCGGGCGTCGGTGTCCCTTGGGCGCTGAACGCTCAGGACCTGCTAGCCAAGGACTGGGGCGTCAGTGCGGAGGTGTGGTCGGTGACCTCTTGGACCGAGCTGCGACGAGAGGCCATGCACTGCGACGAGGAAGCCTTCGGCACCACCGGTGACCGCACGCTCCCTTACATCACCCGCAAGTTGTCCGAGGGTGAAGGGCCGGTCATCGCCACCAGCGACTGGATGTCCCAGGTGCAACATCAGATTTCCCCATGGGTGCCCGAGGACTTCTTCGCGCTCGGCGCCGATGGCTTCGGTTTCTCCGACACTCGCGCTGCTGCTCGACGGTTCTTCCACATTGATGGGCCGTCCATGGCGGTCAAGGCGCTGCAGATGTTGGCCGACCGCGGCGAGATCGAGCCCGACAAGGTCTCGGAGGCGTTCGATAAGTACAAGATCGACGACGTCAACGCGGGCACGTCGGGAACCGCTGGCGGCGACGCCTAGGCCTTTGGCTTGAGCGCCGCGCGCGTCATGAAGTGAAAGCGTCCCGGGTGGTTACGCCGATGTCGGCATGATCGGTGAAAAAACCGTCCACCCCCGCCTGCAGGTATGCAGTGATCTCAGCACGGAGGTCACCATGCGCTGCTGGGTCATCGCCGTTGCGCAAGCTAGGCGGCAAGAAGGAGTTCTCCGCGCGGAGCGTGTACGGGTGGACGAACAGCCCAACCTCGTGCGCCGCCTCAACCAGACCCGTCGGTTGTGCATGCCCCGCCGAGTCCCACGTGAGCACCGACGCCTTGTCCGGGCCGATGCCGTCGGCATCAGTGGCCCACGCCCGGAGGTCGGCCTCAGACCACGGCTGACCAGCAGCCGTCAGGTGCAGCAGCGGCGACTCCACGCCCAGGTCGTGCCTCAGCCGGGTCAACGTGGCGGGCTCGAAACACTGAATCC
This sequence comes from Actinomycetales bacterium, assembly GCA_038256095.1. Taxonomy (GTDB): domain Bacteria; phylum Actinomycetota; class Actinomycetes; order Actinomycetales; family Dermatophilaceae; genus Ornithinicoccus. Next base: position 5,445 of record JBBSKS010000086.1, read on the forward strand.
ACACCGGCTGGTCACGTCCGACCAGCCCGAAAGCAGCCAACTCGCCCACCATCATCTCCTCGGTCGCCAATCCCGCCGCCCGCAAATGGGCAGGGTGCTTCAACTCCGGATAGACCACGATTTCGCGCCCCAACTCCTCACTCAACGAAGCCCTCAGGGTGAGGATCTCGGCAAAGGTGGCAATGCCCCATACCCCGTCGGTGGTGGTGTTGTCCGGTCGCAGATCCGGCAGCCGTTCGACCGCTCGTAGGGTGCGCAGCTGGGTCAGCGTGAAGTCCTCGACGAACCACCCGGTCATCTCACGGCTATCGACCGTTTTGGTGCACCGCAGCCCGGCAAACTCCGGGCGAGTCGCAACATCCGTGGTGCCCGAGATCTCGTGCTCGTGCCGGGCTACCAACACCCCGTCGCGAGTGGCCACCAGGTCGGGCTCGATGCAGTCGGCGCCCATCCGCGCGGCCAAGGCGTAGGCAGCCAGGGTGTGCTCAGGCCGGTATCCGCTGGCCCCTCGGTGGGCAATCACCATGGGCCGCGGTCGCTGGGCTATCTGCGGGTGCATGCTCCCATCCCACCACTACGAGTCGAAGGTGCTGGTGCCAGCGAACCCCACAGCTCACGAGCCATTACTGTGATCGGGTGGCCAGTGAGCAACACCGCGACGTCTCGGCGCGGCATACCGGGGCAGTCGCCACCGCGGCCACCCGGGCGATGGAGCGTGATCTCGCTTGGTATCGCGAGCTCTCAGCTGAAGACCGCTCGTGGGTGTCGTTGGTCGCTCAAGCCGGTATCGGTGGATTTCTCGCCTGGTATCGCAGCGGCGAAGACCCCAAAACGATCACGGCCGACATCTTTGGGACCGCCCCGCGCGAGTTAGCTCAAAAAATCACCCTGAGCCAAACCCTCGACCTCGTGCGCACCACCGTCGACACCGTTGAGGAGAGCATCCCGCTTCTCTCGGTCGACGGCGACGAACAGGCACTGCGCGAAGGGGTGCTGCGTTACTCCCGCGAGGTCGCCTTCGCGACCGCCAAGATCTACGCCTCCGCCGCCGAGTCGCGCGGAGCCTGGGACGCCCGGTTAGAGTCGCTGGTGGTGCACGCCGTCGTGCGCGGTGAAGCGGACGAGACCTTCCGCAGCCGCGTCACCGAATTGGGGTGGTCCGACATCACCCACGTCGCGGTCTTGGTCGGGTCGGCGCCGCAGCACACTGGGCCCGGCGACTCGGCTGGGATCGCCGGTTCGCTGCGTGAAGCAGCCCACCGCCTCGGCCTCGAAGCTCTCACCGCAGTGCAAGGTCTGCGCCTGATTTGCGTGCTCGGGCGCACGACCGATCCGTTGGCCGATGCCGCCAAACTCTCCCCCCACTTCGGCCCTAGCGCCGTCGTGGTCGGACCCCAAGTGCCCCACTTATATGCGGCTGGACGCTCCGCGCGCGCCGCCCTGTCGGGGGCCGACGCAGCACCGGCCTGGGCCCAAGCGCCACGCCCGGTCTCAGCTGACGATTTGCTCGCCGAACGCACCTTGCTCGGCGAGGCCCCGGCCCGCCGGGCTCTCGTCGACCGTGTCTATGTGCCATTGCGCGACGGTGCATCGTCGCTGCTCGAGACAGCGCACGCCTACCTTGAGTGCGGCGGCGGCATCGAAGCCACCGGCCGCGTGCTGTTCATTCACCCCAACACCGTGCGCTACCGCCTTGGCCGGATCGAGGAGCTCGTCGATCTCGATCTGTCGTCCCCGCGGGAAGCCTGGACCGCCCAAATCGCCTTAGCAGTCGGGCGATTGTCGGACCAGCCTCGCCAGCACCGATGGCGCGAATCGATGAGCGCCACCAACCGCCCCAGAGTTCCGTAGCACCTCCCCGCCCGGAATCTTTTGTAGGAACCCTACAAAAGTGAACGGAAGATGTCGTGGGCTTCGTTGAGGTATGAACGGTAGGCCAACGAGGCAGAGTAAGGGACGTGCTCGCAATCGTTGCCCCCGGACAGGGCTCACAGACTCCAGGCTTCCTCTCCCCGTGGCTCGAACTTCCCGGATTCCGCGACCGGATGGATTGGTTGGGCGCGGTCGCTGGAATGAACCTCATGGAGCACGGCACTACTTCTGATGCCGCCACCATTAAGGACACGGCCGTCGCACAACCCCTCATTGTTGGCGCCGGCCTCATCTCCCTCCTGGCGCTCTTCGAGCACCCTGCCGACGGCTTCAGCATGGTCGGCGCGGGCGGTGGGCACTCGGTTGGCGAGATCACCGCCGCTTCGGCTGCTGGAGTGCTGAGCGCCGAGCAGGCCATGGTCTTTGTCCGCGCCCGCGGCCAGGGTATGGCCGCAGCCAGCGCCGCCACCGCGACCGGGATGGCCGCCGTGGTCGGCGGAGACCCCGAGAATGTTGCTTCGGTCCTAGAGCGCCACGGCCTCACCGCCGCCAACATGAACGGCGCCGGGCAGGTTGTTGCTGCGGGCACCCTCGAGCAGATCCAGAGCTTGCGCGACGACCCACCAGTGAAGGCCCGCGTCATCCCGCTGCAGGTCGCCGGAGCGTTCCACACTCACCACATGGCTCCCGCCGTCACGCAACTGCGGAGTTATTCGCGCGCCATCTCGGTGCACGACCCCCGCACCCAGTTGGTGTCCAACGCCGACGGAAACGTCGTCTCAAGCGGCCGCGAGGTGCTGTCACGACTGGTCAAGCAGGTCCAAAGCCCCGTTCGTTGGGACCTATGTATGCAGACCTTCGTTGACCTTGGCGTCACCGGCCTGATCGAGATTCCCCCAGCCGGCACCCTGGCCGGTCTGGCCAAGCGCGCCATGCCTGGGGTCGAGACGCTCGCCCTTAAGTCACCCGACGACCTTGAGGCCGCGCACCGGATGATCCGCGAGCACGGCAAGGGCCAGGAGCCCACCGACGCTCCCACCTGGCGCCTCGTGGTCTCACCCATGAAGGGCATGGTTACGCCGCTCGTTGGCCCTGACGCTGACGTACGACCTGGCGATGTGGTCGCCACTGTCGCCACGTTGCGCGAGACGCACCAGGTCAAGGCCCCCCACGGCGGCCACGTCATTGAATGGCTCGTCGAGCCCGGCGATCCGGTTGGCCCGGGCCAGCCGCTGCTGCGCCTGCACCCGCACGGAGACAACGCATGAACACCCACCCGTCGTTGAATGTGCGTCCGACCGTCCACCACGCTCGCGTGCTCGGCATGGGCGCCTACCGTCCCGAGCGCGTGGTCACCAACGCCGAGATTTGCGAGCACATCGACTCCAGCGACGAATGGATTCGGCAACGGTCCGGCATCGCAACGCGCCACTTCGCTCGTCCCGACGAGACCGTCATCGACATCTCTGAGATCGCCTGCCGGGAAGCGATCGTGAACGCCGGCGTCACGGTCGCCGATATCGACGTCGTGCTGTTGGCAACCGTGACGCACCCTTACCAAACGCCCGCCGCAGCACCGATGCTGGCCGATCGTCTCGGCATACCTGCTCCGGCTGCGTTTGATCTTTCGGCTGCCTGCGCCGGCTATTGCTACGGCATCTCGCTGGCCAACGACATGATCCGTTCGGGCAGCGCCCGGCACGTGTTGGTGGTCGGCGTCGAGAAATTGTCAGACTTCACCGACCCCAAGGACCGCGGCAGCGCGTTCATCTTCGGCGACGGTGCAGGGGCCGCCGTGGTCGGCCCCTCCGAACGTCCCGGCATCAGCCCGACGGTGTGGGGCTCAGACGGCAAGAACTGGGACAAAATCGCGTCCCGCGTGCCGTGGACCGACCTGCGCGACGCCATGGAAGCCCCCGGCCGAGACGAGGGCATCCACTGGCCCTCCATCGGTATGCAGGGCCAAGCCGTCTTCCGTTGGGCCGTCTACTCGATGGCCCCGGTAGCGCGCAAAACCCTCGAGACCGCCGGCGTGACCGCTGACGATCTGGTCGCCTTCGTGCCCCACCAGGCCAACCTGCGCATCACCGACCAGATGGTCAAGGAGCTCAAACTGCCCGAGCACGTCGTGGTGGCCAGGGACATTGTCGACACCGGTAACACCTCGGCGGCCTCGGTGCCGCTGGCGATGCACCGAGTGATCCAAGAGAACCCACACCTGTCCGGCGGCTTGGCGTTGCAGATCGGCTTCGGTGCCGGATTGGCCTACGCCGCACAGGTCGTCGAGCTTCCCTGAAATTTCCCGCGGCCCGGCGGGTATCCGGGTCAGCCCACACACCGGCGAGACTGATCGCCCACAGACAAGGAGCAACCCAATGGCTATGAACGAACAAGACATCCTCGCCGGCCTGGCAGAGATCGTCAACGAAGAGACCGGCCTGGAGACCGAAGCCGTCCAGATGGACAAGTCCTTCACCGAAGATCTCGACATCGACTCCCTGTCGATGATGACCATCGTTGTCAACGCCGAAGACAAGTTCGGCGTGCGCATCCCGGACGAAGAGGTCAAGAACCTGACGCACGTCCGCGACGCCGTGAACTTCATCAACAACAACCAGGGCTGACCGAAGCACTGAGTGCGTATGCCGTGTCGCGCGTTTTTCGGGACGGGCGACACGGCATATGCACCACCTGCTTCACCGCGCAACCGGCACAAGCGTTTGAGACCATGACAAGCCCACAGCGAGCGATAACCACCCAAGGAGCAGCACATGCCCCCCAACACTGAGCGCCGAGTAGTCGTCACCGGACTGGGTGCTACCACCCCCGTCGGCGCGTCCGCGCACTCCACGTGGGATGCGATTCTGGCCGGGCAAAGCGGCGTGCGCCGTCTTGAGCGCGACTGGGTCGCCGAGTACG
>JBBSKS010000087.1:0-10220 GCA_038256095.1 Actinomycetales bacterium
CGGCCTCCGCGTCCGGAGGGGTGCCCCAGGGGGACCGTGAAGCGCGCTTGCCAGCGTCCCGAGCGCATCCGCGTCACCTGCCCGAACCGCCGACGCGGCGATCTTGCATCGTTCATGCATCGGATCCTACGGCAAATGGTGTCCCTTTGTGTCCCTGTCAGGACAGTTGGAGTCGCAGTGCATCCCCTCATTTCTGCAGGTCAGAGTCCCTTGCGTCCCGTTGTGTCCACTTGAGTCCAACAGGAAAGCTTGTTGGTTCGAGTCCAACCGGGGGAGCAACACACATCGACACTATGAAGGCCCGGCTCATATGAGCCGGGCCTTCATAGTGTCGATGTGACATCGACCAAGAGCTGTTCAGCTCATTCGCTGAGTGGTCACACTCCCCCAGCGTTCGTAGCGTCGATGTTCTGAACGGGCCCCGCCATCTTTCCTTCGTCGTCCTTCTTGGGCTTCTTTCCCGCACCCGCTGCCTTGCGGCGCTGACGATCTTCAAGCGCTTCAGCCAATTTGCTGATGGCATAGTTAATAAGGATGAAGAGCACGGCGGCAAACAAGTAGGACTGGAGGACGTTCGCTTGACTCGAGCCAAGATTGCGAGCTGACGTTAGTAGCTCCGTGTAGAAAATGATGTATCCAAGCGCTGAGTCCTTCACGATGACGATGACTTGGCTGACGATGACGGGCAGCATAGAGGTCAGCGCCTGTGGCACCAGGATCGCCCGACGTACCTGCGACGGGTTGAGACCGATGGACAGTCCTGCCTCACGCTGCCCGTTAGGCAACGAGCGGACCCCGGAACGAATGACTTCACACAGCACCGAGGAGTTGTACAGCGTTAATCCTGTAACGACCGCGATAAAAGGGTTCCACGCGTCGTTACTCCAGTCTTGGTAGGCCAAGTAGAAGTACGTGAAGATCATCATGATTAGCACGGGCACCGCACGGAAGAACTCGACAAAGATCGTTGCGGCCCAGCGGATCGCCGCGATGTCTGACATACGACCCATCGCCAAGACCAAACCGAAGACAACGGACAGGGCAACTGCGATAGCGGACACACGAAGTAGATCCCAGATTCCGGGGATCCAGTAGTTTTGCCACGCGTTGCCATCGATGAGAGCAGTCCACTTGTCCGCTTCTAACTGACCCTTTTCGTTCATCCGGAGAAGAATGAAGACAAGTATCCCGACCAAAGCAAGAACACCGATCACCGCGATGACCCTGTGTCGCACGACCGCTTTAGGGCCGGGAGCGTCAAAAAGTACTTGAGGCGCACTCATCTTTTGACCACCAACCTCTCAGACGCGTAACTAGTGAGGAGCCCGAGGGGGAGGGTCAGAATAACGAAGCCAATCGCGATCACGAAGAAGTTAAGGAACAGCACATCAGGTCGGAACTCGATCATGTTCCGCAGCGCTGCTGCGGCTTCGGCAACCCCGATTGCGACGGCAACCGTTGTGTTCTTCGTCAGGGCGATCATGACGTTTCCCAGGGGAGTGATTGCGCCGCGGAAGGCTTGCGGCAAAATAACGTGGCGAAGGCCTTGACCGAACGTGAGGCCAAGCGAGCGTGATGCTTCGGCTTGCCCTAGCGGGATTGTGTTGACTCCAGATCGAATCGCTTCGCACACAAACGCCGCGTGATAAGCCGACAAACCCAGCACCGCCAATCTGAAGTTCAGATCGATGATGAAGGTTGGGGAGTCGCGGGAGGCGGGCTCAAATCCGAGCTGTCCCCACAGGCCCAGGCTCGTGAAGAGAATGATGAGAGTTAGAGGCGTGTTGCGAACGATGGTCACGTAGGCGGTCCCAGCGGATCGTAGGACCCCTACGGGACTCAGACGTAACACGGCGACAAAGGTTCCGATGATCAAAGCAAAGATGCCCGAAAGCACAGCCAATTTGATAGTCATCCAGAAAGCTCCGAGGACGTTGAACTCCTCGATCACGTCGAGCATGAGACTCCTAGTGATTTATGGGTGGAAACTGGTCGGCACGCCCAAAATCTGGGGGTTCAGGTGTGCCGACCAGTCAACATCGAGCGTCTGCGCGACGGTTAGACCGTCGATCAGCCGCAGTCGCCACCAAATTCGGGCGGGTTCAGCTTGGCATTCATCTCGTAGTCCGCACCCAGGTTCTCGGCAATGATGGTCTCCATGGTGCCGTCTTCCCACAGACCTTCAACGATCGTGTTGATCTCTTCGCATTGGGTGTTGTCCTTGGGGAGGCCAATGCCGTAGCGCTCTTCGCTGAAGGTGTCACCGACCACCTTTAGCTGGCCGGAGTACTGCTCCTGAGCGGCAAAGCCGGCCAATATCGCGTCATCGGTCGTGACCGCTTCGATGGTGCCGTTGGCGAGCTGGCTAACGCACTCTGAGTAGGTGCTGTATTCCTGTAGTTGAACACCGGGCACCTCTTCCTTGACCTTAGGCGCCGAAGTTGAGCCCGTAACCGAGCACAGGATCTTGCCGTCCAGCGTGTCGACTCCAGTGATATCGCTGTCGGCGGCCACCAGCAGGCTTTGACCAGCGGTGAAGTAGGGGCCAGCGAACTGCACCTTGGCTTTGCGCTCGTCGGTGATCGAGTAGGTCGCGAAGATCATGTCGACTTGACCCGTCTCGAGCAAAGTCTCACGCTGAGCGGAGGGCGATTCCTGCCAGGTGATGTCGCTCTCGGTCATACCCAACTTCTCAACGACGGCCTTGGCCACGTCAACGTCCATCCCGGAGTAGTCGTTGCCTTCCTTTAGGCCGAGACCTGGCTGGTCGATCTTGATGCCGATCGTCACGCCCTCTGAGTTGGAGCCGCCACCTGCGGATGCACCATCACCGTCGGTGCCGCCAGTGTCGGGGTCTTCACTGCCACAGGCGGTGAGCACGAGAGCGGATGCCGCGAGGACGGCTGCAAGTCGAAAAGGGGAGCGGTTCATACGGGTGTCTCCTTAGTTGGTGAGGATCTTGCCAAGGAAGTCCTTGGCGCGGTCAGACTGAGGGTTGGTAAAGAACTCTTCTGGGGTGTTGCGCTCGACGATGGCACCATCGGCCATGAAGATCACGCTGTCGGCGGCCCGTCGTGCGAAGCCCATCTCGTGCGTCACCACGATCATGGTCATGCCCTCTTTAGCTAGCGAGGTCATGACGTCGAGGACCTCGTTGATCATCTCGGGGTCGAGCGCAGAGGTTGGCTCGTCAAAGAGCATGACGCGGGGCTCCATGGCCAGCGAGCGGGCAATAGCCACACGCTGCTGCTGACCTCCGGAGAGTTGTGCGGGGTACTTGTTGGCCTGATGGGCCACCCCGACACGGTCTAGCAACTCGGTTGCGCGCTTCTTGGCTTCGGCGGGCTTGACTCCACGCACCTTGATGGGACCCATCGTGACGTTCTCGAGGATCGTCTTATGGGAGAAGAGGTTGAAGGACTGGAAGACCATCCCGACGTCAGCGCGCAATTTGGCGAGCTGCTTGCCCTCGGCGGGCAGTTCATCGCCGTGGATGGTGATCTTGCCCGACTCGTAGGTCTCGAGGCGATTGATCGTGCGACACAACGTCGACTTGCCGGAGCCCGACGGGCCGATGACCACCACGACCTCGCGCTCGTTGACGGTCAGATTGATGTCTTGGAGGACGTGCAAGTCTCCGAAGTGCTTGTTGACATCCGTGAGGACAACGAGGGGTGCGCCTGTCGACGAGGGGTCCTGAGCCATTTAGGAACCATAGCCACAGAAAAGCCCTTACGGGAGTCGCCTGCAACTCCGATACCAAATCGTGTCCTTGAAGAAACCTGAAGAAACGTCAGCGCGTGGCCAGGATGTCGAGGAGATACCGGGTCGGACTTGTGATGATGTCGCGCCTCTCGCCTTCGGGCTCGTCGAGCCCTTCTGGGGCCGCGTTGGTGAGCGCATCCTGGCCTAGGTCGCCAATCGAGGCTCCTGATCCCCACAACTCGAACGGCGTCGCGGCGAATCCGAGGTCGACACGTGCTTGTGGGTCCGTGAAGATGCGTGCGCCCAACGTCGTTGCTGGCCGCGCAGTTGCACTCCCCAGGCAGAGACGGCACGCGCCAGCACGTCGCGCGGGATCGGCAACGTAAGGAACCGTGAGCTCGCCCCACGCAACCGGGGGTCGAGCGTGCGCGCTCACTTGACGACCATCCGACTGGGGCGCCGAGTCGCCACCACCGGTTGTTGACTCCGACGCATCGGACGTCGTGGTCTGCGAGCCAGGATCGCCCTGGTCTAATCCCGTGCAGGACCCCTCGATCAGCGAAAAGCACAGACAGAAAGTCGAAAGCCTCGGCACATCAAAAGGTCCTGGATTTCCTGCAATCCCCACCACTGAGGCAGCCGAATCGCGTCGATAGGCACGCGGAGCAGGGTTTCCGGAACTGTCGCACGATTAACTCACCCCCTGCTTGGCCCTGCTTCGGCGGACGCTGACCCAGCCCAAAGCGACCAACATTGCCAGCACGACGACCAGGCCGGTCAGTCCCATAGAGGACACCAGGTTGGCCAGCCACTGCTGAATTCCGAGGGCCGTGTCAATGATCGGATCGCTCGGGTCTCCTCCGCCGAGTACGCGGATTTCCCAGGCGCCGTAGTAGGCCACGTAGGCACCGACGATGACCAGCAGCGCCGCCCCGACCTTGGGCACCACGCCACCGAGACTGCGGGCACGCTTGACCAGCGACTCTTGGGCCAGGGCGACCGCGATGGCGGCCGAGCCCACGACGAGGCCCATACCAGCGGCATACAGAGCGAAGAGGACAAGCCCGGACAGGGTGTCGTCCGCGCGGAAAGCAGACACGACGACGGCCAAGAACGGCGCGATGGTGCAGGTGAGACTAGCCAGCGCGTAGGCCACTCCGAAGCCGAACATGGAGGACAAGCGGGTCGTCACCGGGCCGGATCGCCGCCACAACGTCGGCAAGGCCAGGGTTCGACCGCTGAGTTGCCACAGCCCGGCGGCGACGAGCGCGACCCCGATGAAGACGCTGATCCACGGCAGGTGACGTTGCGCCGACGCCGCGAACGGAGCCACCGCCAGACCGAACACCGCGAAGACCAGCACGAAGCCAGCGGTCATGGCGGCCGTCATGCGCAGGGCCCGCAGCACGGAGGTGGACGTCTTCGGATCGTCCTCGCCGGTGACCAACAAGCTGAGGTATGCAGGCAGGAGCGCGAACCCGCAAGGGTTCAGCGCGGCGAGGGTGCCCGCTCCCAGCGCGATCGCCGCCGAGCCGTCCAGCACGATCAGCCCGCTAGTGCAGCGACCGTCGAACGAAGGTCGTCGTCCGACAAGAACTGGCCGTCAGTGACGACGTTAGAGTCCGCGTCCAACACCACGTACGTGCTCTGCGCGGTGATGCCGAAGTGTTGCCAGACCGAGCCAGGCTCATCCACCAGGTGGGTCGGGCCGGCGATCTCGCGAGCAAGGTCCTCGATGTCGGCAGCGCTCGCCGCGCCACCGACGCCGACGACGTTGACCGTGTCTGCATAGTCCTGCGCGAGGGCGCTGACGGCCGGTGCTTGGGCGCGACAGGTGGGGCACCACGGAGCCCAGAACCACAACACGGTCGGCTTGCCAGCCAAGCTCGCGCCGGAGAAGGTGGCACCGTCCAAGGTGGTGCCTTCGAAGTCCAGCAACGGCGAGACCGCTGCCGCCTCGGGTGCCGGCTCGGCCTCAGCCGTTTCGGTTTCTGTGCCAGCCTCCGCCACATCGTCGGTGGCTGTGTCCTCATCGGCCTTTTCTTCAGCGGAGTCAGCCGACTCAGCGGCGGAGGTTTGCGCAGGCGAATCAGCGACAGGAGTGTCGGCGGCAGGAGTGTCGCCGCCGGCTGAGGACGTTCCGCAGGCGCTCAACACCAGCACACTGGCGGCAACGACTGACATGAGTGGACGGCGCCTCGACATGGTGGATTCCTCTGTGGCTGGGTCGCCCACAGGTTTGCGGGCGTCTCTATCGAACAACACGATGGGGAAGCCTAAGAAGTCCCTAGCGGGTTACGAATCTATGACGGATACGAAGCGTATGCCGCGCAAACGCTCTCGCCAGGCCACCACCGGGGCGCTTGTCGCTGCGGTGCTCCTCGCGCTCTCTGCGTGCTCGGGAGCCGGCGAAAACCCGGCTGATCGCAGCGATCTACCGGCCTTTGCCTCCGGCGATCTGGCCCGGGTCGGCACCGCACCGGACTCGGCGCTGCGCGATCTGGACAACCCCGACTTCCCCGCCCCACTGATCGATACCGCGAAGGTGATCTCGGGCGGCCCGCCAGCCGACGGCATACCCCCGATTGACGCACCCACCTTTGAGGTCGCGTCAGGCGTGGACTGGCTCGAGCCCCAAGAGCCCGTGATGTCGTTGACCGTTGACGGCGAGACGCGCGCCTACCCGCTGAGGGTCATGACGTGGCACGAGATCGTCAACGACACGGTGGCCGGCGTGCCCCTCGCGGTGACCTACTGCCCGCTGTGCAACTCCGGCGTGGCCTTCGAGCGAGAAGTGAGCGGTGAGGTCTTGACCTTCGGCACATCGGGGCTGCTGTTCCAGGACAACCTCGTGATGTACGACCGGCAGAGCGAAAGTCTGTGGCCCCAGCTGACTGGTGAGGCATCGATCGGCGTCCGCACGGGGGAGCAACTCGTCGCGATCCCGTTGGGCACCGTGCCGTGGAGCGAATTCCTCGCAGCCCACCCGGGCTCGAAGGTGCTGTCCCAAGAGACCGGGTTCGACCGGCCCTACGGGAAAAACCCCTACGTGGGGTATGACGACGCGGCGGGCGATCTGATCTTCGAACCGACCGATGAGCTCGATGCCCGCTTGCTGCCGAAAGAGCGGGTCATTGGACTCAGCGGCGGCGACTCTGACATCGCAGTTCTTCGCAGCGCGCTCGTGGGTGTCGAACCGCTGGTCGTCGACGTCGCCGGACAAGAGGTGGTGGTGTGGCACGAGCCTGGGCAGAACTCAGCCCTCGACGCCGACTCGATCACTGACGGCAAAGACGTGGGCACGGTCGGGGTGTTCGATTCACGGCTGGATGGGGAGCAACTCACCTTTGAGCGTGTCGGGGACGCGGTCGTCGATAGGAAGACCAAGAGCACCTGGAACGTTCTCGGAACCGCGACCTCGGGGGCGCTCGCCGGGGAGCAACTACAGACCGTCACTCACCTTGACACGTTCTGGTTTTCCTGGGTCCTCTTCAACCCGGACACGACACTCGAAGGCAACTAGCGGAGTCTCCCGCGTTAGAGGACGGTCAGCGGGAGTTGCTTGCGTAGTTCGATGTTGGCTAACGGGTCGAGCACGCTGTGCTGCACGCAGGCCGGGACCAGTTCTCCTGTCTCCGGGTGGGCCATCGAGTAGGAGCACGCGGCTAACCGTTCTTGAGCTTCCATCATCTCCGGATCGGTCAGGGTTTCGCCCCGCTGCATCGCCTCCCACGCTGGCTTGACGACGCTGGCGTCCATGAACGAGTGCATCACGAACGTCACCGGCCGGACCCCGTGACGCAACAGGTTCAGCGGGCCCGCCGAGGCCACGGTTCGAGCCGTCCAACCGGCAAACGCGAACGGCAAGCTGGGATGCCGGGCCACGACACGGGCGAGCTTCATTGCCGTGATAGGCCACGGTGTCGCACCAAAGGTAATGCCCGCCACGTGCTGCTGGAAGGCGTCGCGCACCTTTAGATCGGCCGCCTTGGTGTCGTTCAAGATCGGGTGGTAGACCGGGCCAACGTAGAAACCGTAGGTGGTTCGATTGCACCGTTCGTCGCCGTGCTGCAGCGCGCGATAGGGCAGTCGGACGCCGACACCTCGTTCGATTTCGGCCCAGACCTGCTCGCTGGTGACTGTGGTGTCGGCCTCGCGCCAGCGACGTTCGTCACCCACTTGCGCGGCCGGCTGGAACGAGAAAAGCCCAAATCCCATCCGCCCGCAGTCGTGCACGACGTTGGCGATCTGGCCGACGTTGGCCGCTGTGACCGTCATGTTGTGGGCCAAAAAGGAGCGGACTCCGTGCTCGCTGCGGAGCCGGGCGAAACGTGCGACAAACTCAGCACGGTACGAGTTCAGGGACAACTCGTCACCAGGCCGGGCAATGCCTCGGCGACCAAACATCATCATGTCGAAGTGACCGGCAAACGAGAGGCGGTCAAAGCGCCGGCGACCGTCGGGACCAAGCGCGACAGCCTCCAGATAGTCGTAGTCGAAGTCGCCGTGCGACATGCTCATCGGCTCCCGGCCGTGCTCACGCATGGTCTGCAATGTCGCCGCATGGTCTTGGGCTGGCAGCAGCGTGACCTCACCGCCAATCAACTGGGCGTGGGCTCGGGGTCCGCGGAGCGTGCGCAGCAACCGCATCTGGTCGAGCACCGATTCGCGGGTATGCCGTCCGTCCACTCGCACCTGATTGGCGTCCTTGGAGTGGTAGCACGGGGTGCATGCGAGGTTGCACTTCGGGAAGACCCCGTGAGTTCCCTCGCAGCCCACCGCCTGTCGGCCCAAGGTCTGTGCCGGGGTTTTGACCTGCGGCGGCAACTCGGCCCAACGACGCGTGAGGGCGCGGGCGGACTCGGGATGAATCGGACGAGTGGCAACTTCGGCTGTGCTCGCCCAATGTTTGAGTCGCGTCAGGACTCCGGCGCCCATCACGTCGATATCAGTTGTCCGCGAGGCTGGTGCTGATGAGGACCTCGGATGTCAGGGTGCGGTGTAGTGGGCACTTGTCGGCGATCACAAGCAGCGCCTCCTGCTGGTCCTGGGGCAACGCCGGGTCGAGCGTGATCGTGCGGTGGATGTGATCGAGCATCCCCGTCGTGGTTGCGCATTCCTCGCAGTCCTTGGCGTGCACCCGGTTGTGCTCCAAGGTCACCGACGAAGTCCCGACATCCCAGCCCTTGCGGCGCGCATACATACGCATCGTCATGGACGTGCAGGCACCGAGGGCACCCAACAACGCGTCGTATGGCGTGGGGCCCAAGTCGTCTCCAACGCCAGGCGGCTCGTCGATGATCCAGGTGTGAGACCGCACAGCAGCGTTGTGGGTGAGTTTGGTGGCGTCGAGCTCGGTGATGGTCACCAGTTCTGGCTCCGCGGCAGGCTCGTTGCTAGGGGTCGGGGGAGTGGGCTTGGACGTACAGGAAGGGAAGGGACGGTGCGCCCAGGCCGCGATGATCGACGCCGCGAATTCGGCGTCGGCGCGTCGGGCCAACAGGTGGTCGGCGCCGCTGAGGGCGACGAACGACTTGGGGTGCCTTGCTGCTTCGAAGATCTCGCGGGCGTTGTCGATGTCGACGGTGTCATCGGTGGGGGAGTGAAGGATCAGAAGGTCGCGGCCCAGATGGGCGATGCGCTCCTTCTGCGGTTGCGCGGCGATGTCGGTCAAGAACTGTCGACCCACAGTGAATGGTCGGCCGCCGATGTTGACGTTCAGATAGTCGGAGTCGCCGGCACCGTCGCCGTCGGCGCCTTCGATGAGGTGCGTGACGTGGTCGGGGCTGGCGGGTGCACCGATCGTGGCGACCGCTTTGACGCTGTCTACCTGCTCTGCCGCAGCAAGCACCGCTGCGCCCCCGAGGGAGTGCCCGACCAAAAGGCTTGGTGGCATACCAGCGTCGGCCATCCACCGGGCTGCCGCGACCAAGTCGTCGATGTTGCTGGTGAAGGAGGTATCGGCGAACGCTCCGCCCGATTCGCCGAGCCCGGTGAAGTCGAAGCGCAGCACGCCGATCCCACGTCCGGACAGTTCCAGGGCAATGCGCCTGGCCGCACGAGACTCGCTGCTGCAGGTGAAGCAGTGGGCGAAGAGGGCGTATCCGGCCACGTCGCCCATCGGCGCGTCCCAGCGTCCTCGTAAGTCGTCACCGTGAGAGCTGGGGAAGCAGATCTCGACGCTGTCACGCATGGGTGCGTTGGTGTCATCCATACGTGCATAACACGGCGACGGCGCGCGTCCCTTCCCCTGGCTCGGTGAGAACGGTCGAGCCCCGGGAGTGCTGGCCTAGACTGGCTGGGCGTCGCGACTCTCGCGCTGGGAGGCCGGCGCCCAAGCAGGGGCCAGTAGCTCAGCCGGTTAGAGCAGCGGACTCATAATCCGTCGGTCGTGGGTTCAAGCCCCACCTGGCCCACCGATGGACCCCTCCGCCGTGCGTCTTTTGAGAATCCGCTCGGAGTCTCCTTGTCACCGAGGGATCGGCGCATCAGATGTGTGGAGGCGGGGCCAGCGA
>JBBSKS010000088.1:0-10044 GCA_038256095.1 Actinomycetales bacterium
CCGGCGGTCAGGAAAAGGTTTTCGCTCATCAGGACGCCTGTGCACCATTCTGCGCCGTTGACCGTGCCCGGGTCGGTGTATCTAGATGCCAGATCGTCATTCCATCGGATGATGCTGGTCTTCGCTTGGTGAGCAGCGACAAAGGCGCGGCTGACACCGAGGGCTCCGTTGTATTGCTCGACGGGCTGGGAGTCGTCGGCCACTCCGCACTCGACTCCAGAGTCGCCGAATAGACGTCAACGTCGGTCGCTCCGGACGCCGAGGCGACTGCTGCAGCTTCCTCAAGCAGCTGAGGCATAGGTGGGTGAAGCTCCTTTTCGGGAACAGTTGCAACAGACATGAGAATGTCTCCTTTGGGGAATGGTTGGCACCCACAAAGAGGTGAGCTCAAACCCGGTGATATGCGGTCATGCTTCAAGCGGCGCGACAAGCGGCTCGTTGACTTTTCTCTCAGAACGCTCCTCAGTTCGACCCCAGTGCGAAAAAGAGTTGAGCTCTCAGCACTCGGTCGTGTCCGCGTTGCGGTGCGGGGTCTGTCAGACCTCAGTGCAATAGTGGACACATGTTCGATCTCCGGTTTGCAGACGTGGCTCATGTGAGCCTCGCTTCCTTGCTGCCCGAGCGGTCGACCCAGGATTTAACGACGCAGCACGACACCACGCAGCACCCCATCACCCAGGATGACACCAGGGAGGAGCCCGTAGCGGATTCCTTGCAAGATCTGCGGTCAGAGAGCGACGAGTCGCTTTGCGAGGTGGGCAAGGCGCAGGAGGCGCACAAGGTGCACGAGGAATCGTCCGGTGGCTCGTTCAATGACGTACCGGACGGCTCAACCGAAGCCGCCCCAGGCGGCTCCTCAGAGGCGGCCCACCCCAGTGACTTTCGGCCGTGGCGCACGCCGTCCACAGTGTTTGCTCACCACGTGAGCGACGGGAGACGCTCGGTGGTGTTCGCGACGTCGATGGGCAGGGCTCTGCCCCAACTAAGCGGCGCTGAGCTCAAGGGTGCAATGGAAGACGTCGACTTGCTCAGGGCCCGCACCGAGACCCTGACGCTGCATATCGTGCTTGCCGCGATGGACCAGAGGGTGCACACCGATGTGGGGCTCTCGTTGCGTGACTGGGTCACCCAACGGTGCCCGTTCTTGTCTCCGTACCAGATCGGCGATCTCGTCACGGTCGCTCAGGGTATGAACGATCCCGAGCACACAGGCATCGCCTCCCAAGTGTTTTCCGCACAGTTGCCCCTGCGCCGGGCGGCCGCAGTCTTAAGGGCCCTAGGCCGCGTCAAGCCCATGCTGGATACCAAGCCATATGCCGACGCTGACGGCGACGCTGATGCCGATGGTGATGACGACACCGATGGTGACGGCACTTCTCGCACCGGGGCCGACGACGTGTCTGAGACTGACAGCGACGTAGCTCCCGGCTCTGAAACGGATGCGCCAAATACTGGAATGGGATTCAGCGCTTACCAGGACGCGGTTCACCTCATGCTCGGTGTGGCGGCCCAGGCGCGATTTAACGACCGCGACCTTCGCCGCGTCACGGACCGACTCACCAACACAGTGCTGCCCGATAAGGACCACGAGCAGCGGGCGAAGGCGGCGCGCTCGATGCGATGCGTCAACGAGTCGTCGCTGGCTGACGGGTCGCTGGTGCGATTCGTCGTCACCTGCGACCCCGAAGGTGCCGCTGTCTTCCGATCAGTGCTCAACTCACCTTTGGCCGCACCCAGCCCGGACGAGACTGGCCCCGACCCGCGCACGGCTGGCCAACGACGGTACGACGCGCTGATGACCGTGGTGCGCCGCGGGATCGCAGGCGGCGATCAGACGCCAACCACCCCCAAAGCGACCGTAAACGTGACCGTCCGCTGGGACGCACTACTCCATGTGCTCGTCGGGGCAGGCGAAACCTCAACCGGTGAGGAGTTGACCCCCTCCACGGTGCGCCGCGTTGCTTGTGACGCCGACATAGTGCCCATGGTGTTGGGCACCGACGGCGAGATCCTGGATCAAGGACGTGCCAAACGGCTGGTGACGCCCGGGCAGCGGCGGGCCCTTGAGCACCGCGACAAGGGCTGCACCTTCCCCGGGTGCTCCATCCCTGCCTCGTGGACCGACGCGCACCACGTCATCCATTGGTCGCGCGGCGGGCTCTCCAACCTCGACAACTACGCCCTGCTATGCGGGCGGCACCACACGATCGTTCACGACAAGGACCTGACGGCCACCGTCCACGCGACCGGGGTGACGTGGCGCGTCTGACTCCCTCGCCCCGCGCCCGGCCAACGACGGTCGGGCCAATGGTATGCCCCTCCCCGCAGCGGATCAGCTCAATCGCGAAGCCGCCGGTGAATCGTGTGTCCACTCTCCGTGGCGAGCTACTTCCAGGGTGATTCCACGATAGAGATCAGGCGGTTAGCCGTAAACTGCCGAGCCCGAAACGACGAATCGGGAAGCGCCAAGTGTGCGGCACTCCCCGATCCGGACTACATCGCGCGGTATGTGGACTATGCCATGCTGACTAGACCTAGATCGTGTGGCTAGACCAAAGACCTCAACACGTACTGCAAGATTCCGTCGTTGCGGAAGTATGCAGCTTCGCCTGGAGTATCGATCCGCACCACGGCGTCGAATTGCACGCCGTCGGCGCCTTCACGCGTTGCCGTGACCGACACCGTGTCGGGCACCGCGCCGCCATCGTTCATCGCGGTGATTCCTGACACGGAGAACGTCTCAGTGCCATCGAGGCCCAGGGAGCCAGCGTCTTCACCCTCGGGGAACTGCAAAGGCAGCACCCCCATACCGATGAGGTTGGAGCGGTGAATGCGTTCGTACGACACCGCAACCACAGTTTTGACGCCCAGCAAACGAGTGCCCTTGGCTGCCCAGTCTCGCGACGACCCCGACCCGTACTCTTTGCCAGCTAGGACGACCAGCGGAACGCCTGCCTCGGCATACGCCTGGGCTGCGTCGTAGATGCTCGTCTGCTCGCCGTCGGCCAGGAAGTTGCGCGTATATCCACCCTGCACGTCGTCCAGCAACTGATTGCGCAGCCGGATGTTGGCGAAGGTGCCGCGGATCATGACCTCATGGTTGCCGCGACGCGAGCCGTAGGAGTTGAAGTCCTTACGCTCGATGCCGTGATCGGACAAGTAGGTGCCAGCCGGGCTGTCAGCCTTGATCGCACCAGCCGGGCTGATGTGGTCGGTAGTGACTGAGTCGCCCAACAGCGCCAGCACGCGCGCGCCATCGATGTCCTCTAGCGGCTCTGGCTCGGCACCCATATTGTCGAAGTACGGAGGCTTACGCACGTAGGTCGACTCTTCCGCCCACTCGAACGTGTCACCTTCGGGGGTCGGCAGCGACGTCCATCGCTCGTCTCCGGCGAACACGTCGGCGTAGTCTTTCTCGAACATTTCGCGGGAGATGGACGAGGCAATGGTCTCCTCAACGATTCCGGCATCTGGCCAGATATCGGTGAGGAAAACGTCCTTGCCATCGGTGTCCGAGCCCAGCGGCTGGGTTTCGAAGTCGAAGTCCATCGAGCCGGCCAAGGCGTAGGCGATGACCAACGGCGGGGAAGCCAAGTAGTTCATCTGCACGTCAGGCTGGATGCGACCTTCGAAGTTCCGGTTACCTGAGAGCACGGCAGTCACGGCGAGGTCGTTGTCGTTGATGGCCTTGGATATCTCCGGCGCCAACGGACCTGAGTTACCGATGCAGGTCGTACAGCCGTATCCCACGAGGTGGAAACCCAACTTCTCCAAGTAAGGCCACATGCCTGCCTTCTCGAAGTAATCCGTGACGACCTTAGATCCAGGCGCCATAGACGTCTTGACCCACGGAGCCACGGTCAACCCGCGGTCCACGGCGTTCTTGGCCAAAAGGGCAGCCGCCATCATGACCGAGGGGTTAGACGTGTTGGTGCAACTCGTCACGGCAGCGACAGCGACGATGCCGTGGTCGATTTCGAACCTCTCGCCGTCAACGGTGACCATGACGGGCTCGCTCGCCCGAACACCGGTCCCGTCGGCAGGTACGGCCGAACGGCTCGGCCTCGAGGCCTCACTCGACTCGTCAGTGGCGTCGGTCGAGGGAGCATCACTGGCGGGGAAGGTCGATTCAAGCTCGTGATCGAGGGCCGACTCGCCAGGCCCTCCGTTGGAGGCAACCGCGTCGTGATCCACGTAATTGCGCAAGTCAGCGCGGAACTGCTCCTTTGAGCGGGAAACCTCGATGCGGTCCTGAGGGCGCTTAGGTCCGGCGATCGACGGCACCACCGTGGACAAGTCCAGCTCGAGGTATTCGCTATAGCGAGCGTGGGTCTCGTCACCCTCGGCCAGCCACATGCCCTGCTCTTTGGCGTAGGCCTCCACGAGGGCAACCTGCTCGTCCGAGCGACCGGTGAGACGCAAATAATCGAGGGTGACCTCGTCGATCGGGAAGATCGCACAAGTCGAGCCGAATTCGGGACTCATGTTGCCGATAGTGGCGCGGTTAGCCAGCGGCACCGCCGCGACTCCGGCACCGTAGAACTCCACGAACTTGCCGACCACACCGTGCGCACGCAACTGCTCGGTGATGGTCAGCACCACGTCGGTGGCAGTGGCTCCCGCCGGGATTGAGCCCTTCAACTTGAAGCCCACTACACGCGGGATGAGCATCGACACGGGCTGGCCCAGCATCGCAGCCTCCGCCTCGATACCGCCCACTCCCCACCCGAGCACACCTAAACCATTGACCATGGTGGTGTGGCTGTCGGTACCTACGCAGCTGTCCGGATAGGCCACGGTGATGTCCGGATCCGATGCACTGGGGCGAGTCATCACGGTGCGGGCCAGATGCTCGATGTTGACCTGGTGAACGATGCCAGTCCCGGGCGGGACCACTAAGAAGTCCTCGAACGCCTTCTGCCCCCAGCGGAGGAACTGATAGCGCTCCCCGTTGCGCTCGTACTCGATCTCTACGTTGCGTTCGAAAGCGTCCGGTCGGCCGAAGACATCCACGATGACCGAGTGATCGATTACCAGCTCGGTGGGCACCAACGGGTTGATCTTGGCGCTGTCGCCACCCAGGTCATCCATAGCCTCTCGCATGGTGGCCAGGTCGACGATGCACGGGACGCCGGTGAAGTCCTGCATGATCACCCGGGCGGGCGTGTACTGGATCTCGGTGTCGGGCTGAGCGTTCTCATCCCAGTTCGCGAGCGCGGTGATGTGATCGGCGGTGATGTTCGCGCCGTCTTCGGTGCGCACGAGGTTTTCTAGCAGCACCTTGAGGCTGTAGGGCAGCGAAGCCGCGCCCTCAATGCCACCGATCCGGTGAATTTCGTAGCTCTCGTTGCCCACCTCGAGTGTGCCTTTAGCGTCAAAACTGTTGCCTTGGGTGGTGTCGCTCATGCTCACGCCAACTCCTTCGTTAGGTACGTCTTTAGATAGTCCAAGGTATCCGACGCTGCAGTGGTCCCTATCCTTGCGCACCGTATCGATCCCGGCGATACCAGGGAGGCAGGCGCTACGTCCAGCGTCACGAACATTCGGTAAGGACACATAGAGGCATTCAGCGACACCTGCCGTATGACGCTTCCCCCGTCCCCCCTCACGTCAGGACGACTGGGGAGCTGACGTTTTGGCCGAGGTTTTGGACGACGATGGAGCGAAGTGCGCCACGCATTCCATGTGGTGCGTCATCGGGAACGCATCGAAAATGCGCAGGTCAACAAGGCCCCACCCACAATCCGCCAAATATGCCGTGTCACGGGCGAGCGCCGCCGGGTCGCAGGCGACATAGGCGATGGCTCGTGGCCCGAGCAGCGCAACGTCGCGCAACACAGCCTTGCCTGCACCCACGCGCGGCGGATCCAGCACCACGATGTCGGCGCGGGTGTGGCTGCGCGCCATGTCGCGTACCGCGCGGTCCACCCGCCCGGCACGCACTCTGGCGTGCGGCCACGGGGCGAGGTTGGTGCGTGCTTCGTGCACGGCGTTGACGTCACTTTCGACGGCGACTACGCGACCCTTGCGTCCGACGGCCTGGGCCAAACTGGCGGTGAACAGGCCTACCCCGGAGTACAGATCAAGCCCGCGGTCCCCCTCCTGGGGGTCTAAAAAGCTGCACACGATCGCAGCGAAGGTCGGGGCCGAGGCCGGGTGGACCTGCCAAAATCCGCGCGCGCTGAGGTCGAACGACTCGTCGCCACCAGGAAGTGTGACGTCTTGGCGCACGCTCGGCACGTTGTCGAGTGCCACGCCGCGCTCACCGATCTTGACCTGCACGGTGCCGCTGCTGGCTGCCACCACATCGACCGCCGACACGCCTCGGTAGTGCCGCTTGAGCACCGTCGGGGCCCTGAGGTCGGGGTGTGCAATGAGGCAATCGGAGACCGGCAGGATGTCGTGCGAGTGATGGCGCCGCAGCCCGGGACGGCCCGCCGCATCTACCGCGAATTCAACCCGGGTGCGCCAGCCCAAACCATCGATTTCACCCGGCATCGGCTCGCACGCCACCTCGCGACCCAGCAGTTCGTTGAGGTTGATGTGGGCGAGGCGCGCGAACTGCTCGTGGACCACCGAGGTCTTCAACTCTCGCTGGGCCCGCAGCGCGACGTGTTGAAAGTCGCAGCCGCCGCATTGGCCTGGCCCCGCATACCGACACGGCGCCTCGACCCGACCCGGCGCGGCCTCGATCACGCGGACCGCGTCGGCCTGCACGAAGCGCCCACCCTTGCCGATGCCCGTGATCTGAGCGGCCACTCGCTCCCCCGGCATCGTATGCCGCACGAACATCACGCGGCCCTCGTGCCGGGCCACGCAGTGCCCCCCGTGGGCGACGGCCCCCACGCTGACCTCGATCGTGTCGCCGACTTCCCAGTCCACAGCGGTCTCAGTCATGGGAAACATTCTGCGGTGAACCCGGCCCAGTCGCCTCATCCGTCGCTCCAGGCACGGAAGTCTGGGGGGCGGTGCCCGAAGATCGCAGCGCCGGGGATTGCGTGACCTGCACATCGTGGGCGTGGCTATCAGCCGGCCGAACGCCCTTGCCTTGCCACGGCACGCTAACCACCATCACCCCGGGGGTGCGCAGCAACTCGTTGCGCAGGATGTCGCGAGTGCGGTCTCGGAACCACGGGAGCAGCCGCTTGCTCCCAATGTATTCGGGGATGTACACCACAATCACGTCACGGGGGCGATCGCGGTGCAGACGCCCCACGTAGTCGATGACGGGACGGACCTCCTCGCGA
Organism: Actinomycetales bacterium; assembly: GCA_038256095.1. GTDB lineage: Bacteria > Actinomycetota > Actinomycetes > Actinomycetales > Dermatophilaceae > Ornithinicoccus. Next base: position 7,248 of record JBBSKS010000088.1, read on the forward strand.
TACGGCGCCTCCAGGATGCGCAGCGTGATCGGCATGTCGCGCTCGCCCCACTCCTGCCGCAGAACCGTGGTTTGCTCGGGCACGGTGTCGACCGTGACGGCTTCGAGCACGTGCGGGCGGGCGGCGCGGGCAAATGCCACTGCCTGCACACTGGGGCGGTCCAACTTCTCGATATAGACCAGCGCATGGACGCGGGCGGGCACCGGTTGGCGCAGCACTTCACCGGCAGGCAGGGCCGTCTCTTCCCTGATCCTCGAGTGGTAGCGGTCAACCATCGTCATCACCATCCATAGCAGGCCGATCAGGAGCAGGGAGAGCCCTGCACCGTTCGTGAAACGGGTAAGAATGACCACCGTAAGAACCGTCGCCGACACGGTTGCCCCGACGATGTTGATAGTGCGGCTGCGTTGCTTAGCGCGGCGCTGCGTCATCGACAATTCGAGGCGCATCTGTGAGTTCCAGTGCCGGGTCATCCCGATCTGACTCAGCGTGAACGAAATGAACACGCCGACCAGATACATCTGGATCAACTCGGTAACCGTGGCCTGATAGACCAACACCAGCGCGGCCGCCCCCCCAGCCAGCAGGAGTATGCCGTTGGAGTAAGCCAGGCGGATCCCGCGGCTGCGCATCAAACTAGGCAGGAACCCGTCATTGGCCAGCCGCGAAGCCAGCACCGGGAAGCCATTGAAAGCCGTATTGGCGGCCACGATAAGCATGATGCCGGTGCAGATCGACACGAACAGTAGGCCGAGACTGTCGGCCCCGAAGATGACCTTCGACAGCTGGCCCAGCACCGGGTCTTGCACGAAGTCTTCGCCGACCGGCGCACCTTCGAAGCGCAATTGTTCCTGGGGGTCGATCGCCATTTGTATGCCGGTCTCACGGGTCAAGAAGATGACGCTAAGCAAGATCGTGATGGAGATGCTGGCCATCACCAGCAGCACCGTCGCGGCGTTTCGGCTCTTGGGTCGCTGGAACGCGGGCACCCCGTTGGCCACGCCTTGCACTCCCGTCAGCGCGACCGTGCCAGAGGCAAACGAGCGCAGCAGCAACACGCCCAATCCCAAGGCCGTCAACGCTTCAAACCCCGGGGCTGGGACCAATTCGAGCTCTGAGCTCGCCGCTCGACCAAGCCCGTTGGTCAGCCATTGGTAGATCCCGACCCCAATCAGCACCGCCATAGCGAACAAGAACGCATACACCGGCACCGCGAGCGCACGGCCCGATTCGCGGACGCCACGCAGGTTGATGAGCGTCAGCAGCACGATCAACCCCGTGGCTGCGGCAGGTTCGTATCCCCGCATGAACTCCAGCGCGCTGGCCGCGTTCTGGACGCCGGCCGAGACCGACACCGCAACCGTGAGCACGTAGTCCACCATCAGCGCCGCCCCGACGCCCAAGCCTGCAGTCGATCCGAGGTTGACCGAAGCCACTTCGTAGTCGCCGCCGCCGCTGGGGTAGGCGTGCACATTTTGACGATACGAAGCGACGATGACCATCATCACCACGGTCACCGCCAGGGTCACCTCCCAAGCGTTGAAGAACACCGCAGCACCGCCGGCCAAAGCCAACGTCAATACGATCTCGTCTGGTGCGTAGGCGACGGAGGAAAGGGCGTCACTGGCGAACACCGGCATACCCAGTCGTTTGGGCAGCAGGGTGTCGTTGAGGCGGTCGGTGCGTAGCGCGCGTCCGACGAAGACACGCGACAGCAACCGTCGCGACAGACCCATAACTACCGATTCTAGGAGTCATGTGGCCTCCGGCGCTCCCGGCACGCTAGCGTCGGGGGGTGCACTTCGTGATCATGGGCTGCGGCCGAGTGGGGGCAACCCTGGCGACAAGCCTGGAGGCCAGGGGCCACGAGGTGGCGGTTATCGACAGCGACGAGCGGGCTTTTCGCCGCCTTGCCAAGGGCTTTAGCGGCCACCGGATCAAGGGCGTTGGGTTCGACCGCGACGTGATGCGCCGGGCGGGGGTGCCGAATGCTTACGCCTTTGCGGCGGTCAGCAGCGGCGACAACTCCAACATCATTGCGGCCCGCGTGGCTCGCGAGACCTTTGGTGTCAAGCGTGTGGTGGCCCGCATCTATGACCCGGGTCGCGCAGAGATTTTCGAGCGCCTCGGCATACCAACGGTGGCCACGGTGCGTTGGGCGGCCGACCAAACGCTGCACCACATGCTGCCTCAGGGAGCAACCCCCGACTACTTCGACCCCAGTGGCAAATTGGTGCTCGCCCAGGTGCACGTGCACCAACGGTGGGTAGGTCGGCGGTTCACTGAGATCGAGGAGTTCGGCAACGCTCGGGTGGCCTTCGTGACTCGTCTCGGTGAAGCGCAACTGCCGAAGCCGCAGACCGTCTATCAAGAGGGCGATGAAGTGCACCTGCTGACCGAGCGCGGCACCCTGCCCGAGCTGGAGCAGCGTCTCGACAATGCCCCACCCCAGGATTGAGCCGGAGGACCTATGCGCGTTGCAGTCATTGGGGCCGGAAGTGTTGGCCGCTCGATCGCCCGAGAGCTGATTCACAATAATCACGACGTGTTGCTCATCGACCGCGACGCGAGCACCGAAGCCACCGCGAGAGTGGCTGCAGCGTCGTGGATTATCGGCGACGCCTGCGAGTTAAGCGTCTTGGCTCAAGCCGATTTGGAAAGTTATGACCACGTGGTCTGTGCCAGCGGCGACGACAAGGTCAATCTCGTGGTCTCGTTTTTGGCCAAGACCGAGTTTGCGGTCGACCGCACCGTTGCGCGTGTCAACAACCCTCGCAACGAATGGTTGTTCACCGAC
>JBBSKS010000089.1:0-9683 GCA_038256095.1 Actinomycetales bacterium
ACCTCGCCTACCTGGGATTCCAGGACCGCAGCCTCGACCGCATCAAGACAGGCCCGATCCACGCTGCGTGCTATCCGCCCGCTGGTCTCCATCCGTCGCGGCAGCTCGTCTAAAGAGTCGACAGCCCATGCCGGTGCGGCCACGCCAGCACTCAGGGCCGCGCAGATCGCCAACCCGAAGCGGTCCACCAACCGGCGCAGCGGCGCGGTGACGTGTGCATACGGTGCGGCGATAGCCGATTGGATGGTGTCCTTGGGGATCTCACCGTTAAACGGCGTGTATCCGGCGCCGCGGAACAATGCCGTCGCGCTGTGAATCACCGCAAGATGCACCGAATCGGCGCGATCGAGGGTGCGCAAGAACTCGCCATACGACAACTCCTGCGGCCACTCAACTCCCAGGGCCATGGCCTGACGGCGGAACCGGGTGACCGCACGGTCGTCGGCCGCTGGCATGGTGCGCAGAATCCCGACTCTGCCGTCGAGCATCATCGTGGCGGCCACCATGCCGGTCAGCAGCGAGATTTGGGCATTCCACTCTTCGGCTTCGAGCACGGGGCGGAACACGACCACATACTGACCGTCCTCCACGTCGACCTCTTGCTCGGGCATCGGCAAGCTGGCTCCACCGCGCACTGACTCTCTGGCCACTCGTAACCGGCCGACCTCGCGCAGCAACATGAGGCTTTCTTCAGCCGAACCGTCGTCGACCTGTGCTTGGACTTCGGCGTAGGTATAGCGCCGCCGGCTGCGCACCATCGTGCGATAGAGCGAGGCCCCAACGCGACGTCCGTCCTCGCCGAGCTGGATATCCCAGACGTATGCCGGCCGGGTGGCATCGGGCAGCAGACTGGCGGCCTCCTCGCTGATCACCATCGGGTGCAGGGGCACGCGGGTGTCGGGGCAGTAGATGGTCTGACCGCGCAGGCGGACTTCGTCGTCGACGACTCCCCCGGCAACGACAAAGGCCGGCACATCGGCGATGGCGTAGCGCACCCTGAAGCGGGCGTCGCCGTCGTTCATGCGCTCGATCGCCATGGCCTGATCGAGGTCCATGGAGCCTGGCGGGTCGATGGTGATGAACTCGATGTCTGTGTCGTCGCGCTCCGGCAGGTCCGGGTTGGACACCGCCGCAGTGGCTTCGGCGATCACGTCGTCTCCGAACCCTGTTCGCACCTCGAACTCTTCGCGGATCGTCTCGAACGCCTTCTCGAGGTGGTCGGCAGCGTCGGAGTCTAGGGACGCACGCAGTCGGGTCGGGAGTTCAGCCATGGTTCGTACTTTAAGGCCGCGGAATCTCAACGGCGCCGTTAGGCTCCTTCGGGTGCTCATCCTTCTTCCCCCGTCGGAGACGAAAGCAACCCGCATTCGTGGTGGCCCTCTGGACCTCAGCGCCCTGTCGTCCCCGAGGCTCACCCCCGCGCGGCAGGCGGTCATTGATGCCCTCGGCGGCGTCAGCGCCCAGGGCGACGCGGCACAGCGGCTGGGGGTCTCGCCCAACCTGACCGTGGAGATCGCACGCAACACTCGCCTCGAGTCGGCGCCCACGCTTCGAGCCAGTGATCTCTACACCGGGGTGCTCTACGACGCGTTGGACCTACCGGGGCTCGATCCCGCCGCTCGCCGCCGGGCCAATCGGCGGATCGTCGTCATCTCGGCACTGTTTGGCGCTTTGCGACTGACCGACAGAGTCCCCCCCTATCGGCTGTCGATGGCCGTCAATCTTCGCGGGGTTGGCCCCTTGGCGGCTCACTGGCGCGCGCCACTTGCTGATGCGATGGAGCCGCTGTCAGGCAAGGGGCTCATCATCGACGCCCGCTCTAGCACGTATGCCACAGCCTGGACTCCCGCACCCGGGTCACCGGCTGCGCGGCGCTGGGTTGCGGTGCGAGTGCCGGGTGCCACTCATATGGCCAAACACACTCGCGGGCTCGTCGCCCGCGCCCTGTGCAAAAGCGCTGCGGATCCGCGGTCCCCTCAGGCTCTTATCGGCATACTCGAGGATCGGTTTGCGATGTCTCTCACCGAGCCGACATCACCCCGGACACCCTGGGTGTTGTCGGCACGCAGTAGATAGCGCCGTTCGGTAGTTCCCTACCCTTCAGCGCGAGCCGCAACGATGCCAACCAAAATGTCGGGCATGTCCTCGGCCTTGTCCACCTGCACATAGCGTCCGCCGGTTGCCTCCGCGATGCGCCCCATCGCTGTGTCATCCACATTGGGACCCATGCGCAGCAAAATGACCTCCACAGGTCGGTCATCATCGCGCATGTCGTTCACGTCAGCGATGAGCCCCATATCGAGTTCCTTGACTGCATCGCCCAGTACCTCGGATTGGTGTCCCCGACCATCTCTTCCAAGGGGTGCATGGGCACCGCCTCGACCCACTCTTCGCCGTTCGGACCGCGGTCGCTCGCGAACCACCGAACGCCGAGTTTGCTCCGAGGGGCAAGGGGTTCATGTCTGCGGAGGCAGGCACCTCGGCAGGCACCTGGTCAAGAACCGGAACGTTCTGTCCGCTCCCAGCGAGCCGGAATCCCTACGCCGCGCTGTTACTTTCGCGGGTCAGTGCGGCCTCGAGGGCTGCGGCGCCGGGGTGAGAATCCCCAAGCGTGAACATGGAGAAGCTGAGGTTAGCGGCACAAAGGAGGACCCTGCCGGCGGCGGCAGCGTCCAGAGCATCACCGTCGATTTCACCCTGGGCTCACTGCACAGGGAGTGCGTTGCGCGCGCCTGCGTTAGTGACGAAACCGCTCACCGTGGCCAGCATCGCCAACGCCGCCGGATCACTGGTGGGATCCGCAACGGTCACAGGCACCTGCGGCAGGGCGAGTAGCTGACTCCACGAGGCGTCAGCCGAGAGGTCGCTGGTCGGATTGCCACTTAGCTTGCAGACACAGCCCACGAGGTCTCAGGCATACGGTCGCGGCGCTGGAGAGCCACTTTCGTATGGCCGGGAACTAAGAGGTAGCGGAGACCTTTTCCAGAGCGGCGTGCACATCGGCGACGAGGTCGTCGGTGTCCTCGATGCCAACCGAGAGTCTGATGATGTTGTCAGGCACTTCAAGTTCGGTGCCGCGCACGGAAGCGTGGGTCATCTGCGCGGGATAGTTGACCAGCGACTCGACCCCACCGAGGGACTCGGCCAACTGGAAGACCGACGTCGACTCGGCGAACGTGTGGGCTGCCTCTGCGCCTCCGCGCAGCGCAAAGGACACCATCCCGCTGAAGCGCTTCATTTGCTTAGCCGCCACCTCGTGCCCCGGGTGGTCACTCAAGCCGGGGTAGTACACCGTCTCGATGGCCGGGTGCCCCACCAGCGATTGCGCCACAGCCTCAGCGTTCATCGAGTGCTGCTTCATCCTGATGGCGAGCGTCTTGATCCCGCGGATGGTCAAAAACACTTCCCATGGGGCAGACACAGCGCCAGCGGCATACTGGATGAAGCCCACCTGCTCCGCGATTCGGTCGTCGCTCGTGGCGACCAGACCTCCTAGGACGTCGGAGTGCCCACCGAGGTACTTGGTGGCCGAGTGCACCACCACGTCGGCACCCAAAGCCAGCGGCTGCTGCAGTGCTGGCGTGGCGAAGGTGTTGTCCACGACGACGACACAGTCGTGCTCGTGACCGAGCGCCGCAACCTTGTGGATGTCGGTGATCTTCATCATCGGGTTGCTGGGCGTCTCCACCCACAGCATGCGCGTTTCGGGCCGTACGCCGGCTCGCACCGCATCGACGTCGCTCATGTCGACGGTGCTCAACTGAATACCCCACGCAGCCAGGATCTGGTTGGCCAAGCGGTGCGTGCCGCCATACACGTCGTTGCCCATCAGCACGTGGTCGCCGGGGCGAAGCAACCCGCGCAGCACCGCATCCTCAGCCGCCAAACCGGATGCAAAAGACAAGCCGTGGGTGCCGCCCTCGAGGTCCGCGATCAGTTCTTGCAGCGCGTCGCGGGTGGGGTTGGTGCCACGGGTGTATTCGTAGCCGTTGCGTAAACCGCCAACGTGGGTCTGCACGAACGTCGAGGTCTGATAAACCGGGGGAATCACTGCTCCGGTGGTGGGGTCAAAAGCTTGTCCAGCGTGAATGGCACGCGTGGCGAATCCGGTCATCAGGGAGTCACTCCGATAGGAAGGTCAGCAGGTCAGGGCGGGTCAGGACGGCTAGGGGCTTGCCGTCCTGCGTCACCAACAACGCATCACAGTCGGCAAATGCTTCCCGAGCCACGCGCACCGAGGCGCCAGCGCCGATCAAGGGCATCTTCTCTCCGGTGACTTTGGAGATCGGGTCGCTCATCACCACGTCCCCACGGAAGACCGCGTCGAGGACCTCTTTTTCGTTCACCGCACCGACCACTTCACCCATGACGACGGGCGGTTCTGCGCCAAGAACTACCAGCTGGGAGATGCCGAACTCCGACATTATTGAGATGGCGTCCCGCACCGTGTCCGTGGGGTGGGCGTGCACCAGGGCCGGAGTGTCACCGTTCTTGCGGCTGATGACATCGCGCACGCTGGCTTCGTGCTCGTCGGCGAGGAACCCGTAACTGCGCATCCAGCCGTCGTTGAAGATCTTGGCCAGATAGCCGCGACCGCTGTCGGGCAAGATGACCACCACGACATCGTCGGGGCCCAACTCGCGCGCAGCCTGCAACGCAGCCACGACGGCCATTCCGCACGAGCCTCCGACGAGCAGACCCTCTTCACGGGCCAGTCGACGGGTCATTGCAAAGGCGTCAGCATCAGAGACGGCGATGATCTCGTCAGGAACTGAGGGGTCATAGGCGCCCGGCCAGATGTCCTCGCCGACACCTTCCACCAGGTATGGCCGCCCGCTCCCGCCCGAGTAAACCGAGCCCTCGGGGTCAGCCCCGATGACGCGCACGCTGGGACCCGTGCCGCCGGTGTCACTGACCTCTTTGAGGTACCGCCCTGTGCCCGAGATCGTGCCGCCGGTGCCGACCCCCGCAATCAGATGGGTGATCTTGCCCTCGGTGTCGGCCCAGATTTCCGGGCCGGTGGTCTCGTAGTGACTCAGCGGTCCGTTCTGGTTTTCGTACTGGTTGGGTTTGTACCCGCCAGGAGTTTCCGCGGCCAGGCGGTCACTGACGCTGTAGTAGGAATCGGGGTGATCCGGTGGCACGGAGGTGGGCGTCACGACGACGTCGGCACCGTAGGCCCGCAGCACGTTGCGCTTGTCCAGACCCACCTTGTCGGGGCAGACAAAGATGCACTTGTAGCCGCGCTGCTGAGCCACCATCGCCAGGCCCACGCCGGTGTTGCCGCTGGTGGGCTCGACGATGGTGCCGCCGGGCTTGAGCAGTCCTTCGCGCTCGGCGGCGTCGATCATCTTGGTGGCGATGCGGTCCTTGATGGAGCCGCCAGGGTTGAGGTATTCGACCTTGGCCAAGACCGTCGCAGTGATGCCTTCGGTCACGTGGTTCAACTTCACCAGTGGGGTGTTGCCCACGATGTCGATGATGGATTGTGCGTAGCGCATTGTGTTAGTCCTTGGTGGTGTTTAGCAGGAGGGTCTCAGGTCGGGTCGCCGAGGTCGCGCAGGTGGTGGGTGTCGTTGATAAACGCCACGGACACGCCACCATCGGGCCAGACGTCGATCGAGGTCAGCGAGCACGGTGCGGTGGCAATCGACCAGACCCGCTCGTGGTCAATGCCCAAGACTTGGGACAGCACACACATCAGCGGCTTGCGGTGACTGGCGATGACGACGGTGCCGCCGGTCTCGATGGCGCGCCCCCAGGCGTCCCCTACCCGAGCGGCGAGCTCGTTGTGGGTCTCTCCCCCGGGCCGCGCATAGTTCGCGTCGGCGCGCAGCAACAACAGGTCGTCGTATGCCGTCTCCGCCAGATCGCGCAGCGCCTGCCCGTCCCAGTCGCCGAAGTTCTGTTCGTCCCAGTCGCCGTCCACGCTCGGGGTCACGCCCAGAAAGGCAGCGATGGCCCCACCGGTTTGCTTGGCTCGGCGCAGCGACGAGGTAATCACCGTGACCGGCGTATCCCCGTGCGAAGCCACGTGCGCCCCAACGGCCCGGGCTGCGGTGGCAGCTTGTTTGAGGCCGAACTCGTGCAACGCCGGGTCCGACCCTCCTCGACCGTCCAGTTTGCTGGCCAGGGTGAAGTCGGTGACGCCGTGTCGCACCAGGACGATACGCACCGGGTCACTCATGGCCGGAGCGCGGCCAGCGAAGGCGTTTGAAGCAACGGGGTCAGGCGTTCGCGCATCCCCAAAGACTGGCGCCCGGCCAACAGTCGGTGTCGTGGCTTTCGCTGCGGCAGGCGCGGGTGACGGGGCGGGCATATCGGGCTTCGGGGCTTCTACCTCGCCTGATGTCGAATCGTCCACGCTGTCGACCCTGATGTGTTCGCCGTCCATACCCTTGTTGGAGAGCGCATCGGCGACCTTGTTCTTCTCCCGCGGGATCCATGTGTAGTCCACGCTGCCGCCGGCCCATTCGATCTGGCGCACCAGGTCGCGGGCCTCGATCGCCAAGCGGCGCATGTCTACGTGTTTAATCTTCCAGCGCCCAGCCATCTGCTCGACCACGAGTTTGGAGTCCATCCGGGCGTTGATTGACGCGTCGGCGGCTAACTCTAGGTCGAGGATCGCCTGCAAGCCCGCAATCAGGCCAGAGTATTCGGCGACGTTGTTGGACTCCTTGCCCAACGGCGCCGCGCGCTGCGCCAAGACCCTTCCCGTGTCGCGCTCAATGACGACTGCTCCGTATCCGGCGATTCCAGGGTTGCCCCGCGAGCCACCGTCGGCCTCGATCAGGAGGCTGCGCGGCATACTCAGAGGCCCGATTCTTCGGTGACCACCAAGATCCGGCCGCACTCCTCGCAACGCAGCACCTCGTTCGACGGTGCCTCGCGGATGCGACTGAGGTCGGTGTTGTGCAACTCCATGTTGCAGCCGCCGCACCGGCGGGCCTTCAATGGTGCCGCTCCAATGCCGCTGCGGGCGCGGATCTTGTCGTAGAGGGCGATCAGTTCGGCGCCGACCTGGTCGACGAGGCCGTCGCGGTTGGCCGCAACTTTGTCCTTGTCGTGGCCGATATCTGCCACCTTGTCGTCACGCTGAGCAGTGACAGTCTCAATCTGTTCAGTGAGGTCGTCAACCTGCTTCTGGGCGGCGGCAGTCGCGCTCTCGGCGCCCTCCGCACGCTCCATGACCTCGAGTTCTTCGTCTTCCAAGGTTGCCTGGCGACGAGCCAGGGACTCCAATTCGTGCTGGACAGCCTGGAGGTCCTTGGCGGTGCCCACCCCGACGTCGAGCCGTCCCTGGTTGCGGGCGACCCGGTCGCGCACGACCTGCACGTCGGCATCGGCTTTGCGGAGCTCACGCTGCACGTCGTCCAATGCGGTCGAGGCACGGACTAGCGCCGACATGGCCTCGTCCAACTGACCGCCCAAAACTTCACGCTGCGCGTGCTCAGCCAAAGTGGCCTGACGGTGGTCGAGTTGGGCCAGCCTGGTGTCCAACGCCTGCAACTCCAAGAGGTAGCGCTGTTTGAACGGGTCGGCCTTCACTGAATCACTCTCGTTCTCTTGTGTCCCAAACGTTCGGGGAGGTCGCGGTCGCCTCGGGGCCGGTGCTGACATGAAAGTTCCAGGGGTCGGTGCACACGGTCGAGATGTCGATGTCTAACCTATCGCCCGCCTCCCCCAGACCTAGCCGCAGTTGCTCGGCGAGCATCGGCAGCCAGGCGGCTTCGCTGGCATAGTGCCCGGCATCAACAAGGTATGGCGTCCCGCCGGCCAGGGCAGACTGCTCGCGGGCCTCGCTGGCGGGGTGATGTCGCAGGTCAGCGGTGACGTAAACGTCGGCCCCACTAGCCACGACGGCCGCGAACTCGCTGTCTCCTGCGCCACCGAGCACCGCGACTCGCTGCACGGTTGCATCGGGCGGCCCGGCGATCCGCATACCTGATGCCGTGGGGGGCAGGGCCTGACCCAGCGCCTGCGCGAAGTCACGCAACGACACCGGCTCGGGAAGGTCTCCCACGCGGCCCAGCTCCTGGCCTTCGGTGATGGTCAGAGGCTCCGTGTCGCCAAGGCCAGCTGCGGCTGCAAGCGCCGTGCCGACTCCAAACGGCGCCACGTCCGCGTTGGTGTGCGCGCAGTAAAGGGCGATGTCTCCGAGCAGCAACGTGTGGATCGCGCTTCCCTTGGCCGTGGACGGCGCGACCGAGTGAATGCCCCGCAACAGCAAAGGGTGATGCGTGATGATCAGGTCTGCTCCGGCGCCCTCAGCGTCGTTGATGACCGCCGCGGTGGGGTCGACGGCTAGGAGAACGCGGTGAATGGGTTGGTCTAGGTCCCCGGTAACCAGCCCGACCTGGTCCCAGGACTGCGCCGTGTCTGGTGGATACAGCCGCTCTAGGGCGGCAACAACGTGCCGAAGTGGAATGCCAGTGGGTGGGTCTTGCACGTGGGCCCGGCCGGGCTCGAACCGACGACAACCGCGGTGTAAACGCGGTGCTCTACCAACTGAGCTACAGGCCCTCGCCGCTAGTGCACGAAGGCGAGCACAGCAGCGAGCATAGTGTGCCATCTTCCTGGAGTTCTTCGTTCCATGGAGCACCGTTATGGCACCCCGCTCATCAAGCGGCCTGTTGCATGCACCATCCAGACGCACTACATTGCCGACATGGTTACCTACCTAACTAAGGAACCCACAGTGTCGAGGGCTCGCGCGGACTCTGACGTTCCCCTCTTCATCGGCATTGCCCAAGGGCTAGAGCGAGATGTCCTCGACGGAACCCTGAGTGAGGGGTCCCAGGCTCCATCCACCAACGACATTTCAGCCTTCCACGAAGTGAACCCGGCCACCGCACTGCGGGCGCTGAATCATCTGGTCGACAGTGGGGTTCTGTATAAAAAACGAGGCATAGGAATGTTCGTCACCGACGGGGCCCGCACAACCTTGCTGAATGAACGACGGGTTCGATTCGGCAGCGCTTTCGTTGAGCCCTTGTTGGCGGAGGCTACAGCTATTGGTCTCAGTCGCGATGCGGTCATCGAAGAGATACGTAAGGCGATTGGCGATGAATAGCGAGAACGTCATGGCCGCGAAGGACGTGGCCGCGTGGGTGAGTACACACAACATCACGCACCGATTCCGCGGCGATCTCGCGTTGAAGGACGTCACTGTCGAGCTGACGCCGACAGGCATCACCGGCTTGGTGGGACCTAACGGCGCGGGAAAAACGACTCTTCTGAAATCGATCGCCGGGCTGGTCGAGCCCGACGAGGGCTCTGTGCGGGTCCACGCAGTGGAGGCCAACACGGCGGTCCATGGTGCGATGGTCCACTACAGCACCACACCGGGTTGGTCATGGTCAGATCAGAGCATCCGATCCCTGATGCGCCACCTGTCGTGGCGATACCCGAGCTTCGATCAGGACGTTGCGCGCACGTACATAGCCCGCTTCGGATTGGACCCTGATCGTCGCCGCGGGCTGAGTCGCGGACAAACCAGCGCACTGCAGGTGTCACTGGCGTTGGCCACCCGAGCTGCGGTGACCCCCGAGGACCTTGCTCGCCGTTACAAGCGCGTTGAGGGTGCGACCTACGAACTGGGCCTTCTACCTAGACGGTCTGTGCTCGAGTCGCGAGCCCTTGGTCAACGCGTGAGCGCGATTATCGACACGCAACACCTCGGA
>JBBSKS010000090.1:0-9664 GCA_038256095.1 Actinomycetales bacterium
CGAACCGCCTCAAAGGCGGGCTCCTTGGTATGCAGCAGTGGCTCGATCCCCGCGACTGACGCCTCGTCCTGCTCGACCCCGGCGGCTTGCAGCTTGCGCAGGGCCTGAGCCGCGGGCCCAGCCAAACTTGCTTGCGACCAGGCCCGGCTGGCCACCCCGATGACGGCGACCTCGTCGGGCGTGAACTCAATCTCGGGCAATTCGTACTCGCGACGGTCGATTCGATAGCCGGCTTCGTCGTCGAAGAAGGCGTCCAAAATTTCGGTCCTCAAGGGTATGCCGAGGGCTCGCAGCTCGTCCTTGTCCCGCTCAAACATGCGGTCAAAGGCGTCGTCGGTGCTGTCGGCATACTGTGGGACGGCACTGCGGATCCGCGCCTTGCTCAACGCCTGACGCGTATAGAGAAGAGCGATCACCAGATTGAGCAGCCGCTCCGTCTTCGCAGCGGCTGGGTTGTGCCGCGTGGGCTTGTCGCCTGCCAATGGGCTGGTGCCTGCCACCCTTTGACCGTCTTCCATCCTCCGAACGCTACCGGACACGTAGGGTGCGGGCTGTGATCATCTGGGCGCAGGGCGTGGTGTCAAAGGTCCGCGGCCAATGGAGCGGTGCCATCAGCATCGACGTCACCGCCGATTCGCAAGGACCTAACCAGGGCGACATCCCTGCCCTGGCCTACCCCGATCTGGTGGGCACGCCGTCCATAGGCGACCGGGTGCTACTCAACACGACGGCATACCAGCGGGGGTTGGGCACGGGTGGCTTCGCGCTCGTGGTTGCGCTGCCCGACAACCTCCCGAGTGCCGAAGCAGAGCCGGGCCATCTAATGAAGGCGCGCTATACGCCGCTACAGACGATGGTGCTGGGTGTCGATGACCAAGAGAGCCCGCACCACGACGTGCTGCGCGAGGCCGATTCACTAAAGGGTATGCCGGTGGTCGCGGCCGACCTGCACTCCAGCCTGGCTGCTGTGGTTGCTGGGATCCGCGCCCGACCGGGTGGCGAGTCGTTGAAGGTCGCATACGTCATGACCGACGGCGGTGCGTTGCCGGCGGCGTTCTCGGCGACCTGCGCGGCGTTGCGGGAAGCCGACTGGCTGGATTCGGTCATCACCACCGGACAGAGTTTCGGTGGGGACCTCGAGGCGGTGACCGTGCACACCGGCCTTCTCGCCGCCCATCACGTGGTGGGCGCCGACGTTGCCGTGCTCACTCAAGGCCCCGGCAACTTGGGCACCGGCACCCGCTGGGGCTTCTCCGGCGTTGCCTTAGGCGAAGGGCTCAATGCGGTCGGCCTGCTCGGTGGGCATGGCATCGCTGCGCTGCGGATCTCAGCCGCCGACCCCCGCCCCCGCCACCGTGGCGTGTCGCACCACAGCTCGACGACCTACGGGCGGGTTGTCACCCACCGCACGGATCTGGTGATGCCCGATCTGCGCGGCTGCGAAGGTGTGAGTCCTGACTTTGCCCAGCAGATCGACGAGGAGTCACACGCGCTGGTGGAGCACAGCAGCCACTTGCGCCTGATCCGCGTGGCCTGTGAAAACCTGCGCCCGGCCCTGTCACAGTCGCCCGTGGAGTTGTCAACGATGGGCCGCGGAATGCACGAAGACCCCGCCTCGTTCTTGGCGGCGGCGGCAGCTGGGTGGCATGCCGCCGCGCCACGAGAGGCAGGGTCTTCGACCTAGCGAGCTGTGCGCGGCTCGCGAACGATGATGAGTCAGTTGACACCCATCAAGTCGACAACAAAGATCAGCGTCTCCCCACCCTTGATGGCGTTGCCCGCTCCGCGGTCGCCGTACCCCAAGTGCGGCGGGATGGTGATGCGGCGGCGGCCGCCGACCTTCATGCCGAGTAGCCCTTGGTCCCAGCCTTGAATGACCTGGCCGACACCGACGGTGAAGTCCAGGGTCGAGCCGCGGTTCCAAGAGGCGTCGAACTCTTCGCCCGTTGACCAGGACACACCGACGTAGTGCGCGGAGATGCCGCGACCGGCAGTAGCCTCTTCACCGTCACCGACGGTGATGTCTTCGACGAGCAACTCAGTCGGCGGCTCGTCGCCGGGGAATTCGATTTCGGGCTTGGTTAGCTCACTCATGGGTGCCTTTCGGTGGGGTCTATCGGTCAGTTGGCGCTGAGGATATCGACGACGAAGACGAGCGTTTCGCCGGCCAATTCGTTGGTGTTGCCGCTCTCGGCGGGTCCATAGGCCTGCTCAGCGGGAATCACCAGCAGCACGCGTGAGCCGACGGTCTGGCCGACCAAGCCCTCATCCCAGCCTGGGATGACCTGACCTGCACCGATGACGGTGCTGAAGGGTGCGCCACTGTTGAAGGAGCTGTCGAACTGCTCACCGTCGGAGAACTTGACGCCGGTGTAGTGCACTTTGATGGTCTGGTTGGCCTCGACGACTGCACCCTCGCCCTTGATAAGCGGCTCGACGACCAGCTCAGTGGGCTCTTCCGTGCCTTCAGGGATCGTGATGACGGCGGCGCTGGCCCCATCGGTCTCGACCGTAGGCAGTCCCTCGACGGGTGCCACATCCTCACCCTCGGCGCTAGCCAAGGGGGTGCTGGCGCTAACGACTTCGACGTAGAACAACATGGTGTCTTCGGGGTTAATGCCCAAATCCGGGTTGCCTGTCGGTCCAAAGCCGTCGACGGGCGGCACGGCCATCACAAAGGATGCGCCGGGCTTTTGACCCGGGAGCGACTTCACGAAGGCTGGTGGCAGCGACAACGCGGTGAGGTCCATCGGCACCGAGCCGCCGTCTTTGTAGGTCGAGACTGGCGAGTCCCCGCTGGTCGCGTTGAACAACACGAAGTCAAGGGTGACCTCTTGATCGGCGGTGATCTCCTCGCCTTCGCCCTCTTCGAGCTGTTCAACCGACGTGGTCTCCACCGTGAAGGGGAGCTCACTGTCGGTGAAGGGCTTGCCGTCGCGCAGCAACTGCACCTCGTCTGAGTCTTCTGCTTTCTCCACCGTGAAGCCGGACAGCTCAGCAGTCGCCGGGCCAGCCGAGGTTGCGGCGGCGTCGTCAGCGGGGGCCGAGGTGGCTTCGGAATCAACAACCGACGAGGTGGGCGAGTCGGAGTCGCCTCCGGTGTCGTCGCCTCCACAAGCGGTCAAGAAAAAGATGGGGGCAGCGGCTGCCGCAAGCAGCCGGACACGAGGATTTCGCACGCGCAGTCCTTCAGGTGGTGGGGCAAACGGAAGTGCTCAGACTACAACGGCAAACCTGGGTAGCCGCTGAGCGGAGCCGTGCCGATCGAGGCCAACAGGTCATCAACGCGTGAGTCCTGAGCGGCAAAAGGGTCCTTAAGCAAGACCGTGCGCTGAGCCGCATCGTTGAGCTTGAGGTGCACCCAGTCCACGCTGAAATCTCGCCGATTCTGCTGCGCAACCCGCACGAAGTCGCCGCGCAGTTTGGCCCGGGTGGTCTGCGGCGGCTCGCTCAGCGCGGTCTGCACCTGCTCGGGCGAGCACAATCGCACCGACCCGCCGCGTCGCTCAACGATGTTGAAGAGACCCCGATCAGGGTTGATGTCGTGCCAGGCCAGATCCAACTGCTGCATACGGTCGTCCGTGAGAGCCAGATCATGCTTGGCGGCATACCGCTGCAGCATCGACCATTTCATGACCCAGTCGATCTCGGTGTCGATGAGGTGAAGTTGCTCCGATTCTACCGCGTGGAGGGCGCGCGCCCACAGCTCAAGGGCCCAGGCATACCGCTCCTGCTTCGCGAGACCGGTGCGCTCGGCATACTTCGTGACGATCCCGAGCATGTCGGTCTGCATCTGGACCGCAGAGATGCTGCGCCCGTTGGTCAACGCGACCTGATGGGCACCGGTCATGTCTCGGCTGATGTCGCGGATCGCGCGGATCGGGTTGGCCAAGGTGAAGTCGGGCAGGATCGTGCCGTCTTCGATGGTCTTGAGTAGCAGGTCAGTGATGGCCATCTTGAGCACGGTCGTGCTTTGGCTCATGGTCGAGTCGCCCACGATGACGTGCAAACGGCGATAGTGTTCCGCGTCGGCGTGCGGCTCGTCGCGGGTGTTGATGATGGGCCGTGAGCGGGTGGTTGCAGAGCTGAGACCGTCCCAAATGTGGTCAGCTCGTTGACTGACTTGGTATGTCGCTCGGTCGCCGACGACCTGCAGCCGCCCGGCCCCGGTGACGATCTGGCGGGTGATCAGGAACGGGATCAGCGTGTCGGTGATTCGGCTGAGTTGGCCGCGGCGGGTGACCAGGTAGTTCTCGTGGCAGCCGTAGGAGTTGCCGCGCGAGTCGACGTTGTTCTTCAGCACGTAGACACGGGCGTCGATGCCTTCGGCCGCCATCCGCTCCTGGGCGTCGAGGGCCAAGTCGTGCACGATCAACTCGCCAGCCTTGTCTTGGGCGATCAGATCGGTGAAGTCGTCGCATTCCGCGGTGGCGTACTCCGGGTGCGAGCCAACGTCGAGATACAGCCGAGAGCCGTTGGTCAAGAACACATTGCTCGAGCGGCCCCAGCTGACGACTTTACGAAAGAGGTAGCGGGCCACCTCGTCCGAGGACAACCGGCGCTCCCCCGAGAAGGCGCAGGTGACCCCAAATTCAGTCTCAATGCCGAAAATACGACGATCCATACGACCAGCCTAGGCGGCTGGGTGCGGCGTCACGGTCACCGGTCTTGCGCGCCGGTCAGCGCCACTCGTATCGCGAGCGGAACCAGCGGAGACCCAGACCAGTGCGGGCATCAAGACCAGCGCTGCAAAGGCGATGTAGACCACGATCATGGGTAGAATCGATAGCGGCCAACGGTCAGGGTGCTGGAACACCGATGTCGTATGGTGCCGGGTTGGCTAGTCACTGAGCACAGCGTTGAGCTCAGCGCCAACGAGTCGGCGAAAGGTCCGTCGGGGACGGTGGCGGTCCAAGATGGCGACCTCGAGCCGCTCCGGCGTCAGGGGTGTTTCGGTGCTTCCATCGCCTGCGTCCGAGAGCAGTTCCAGGCACAGGCCCAGCACCTGCCTCAAGGACATCGACGTCGACCATCGGGTAGCGAGACCTTCACTGAGCGCGTCGCTGCCCCGACCCATGGCGACATGCCCAGGCTTGTCGCTGACCGATCCGTCGTAGGTCAACCGAAAGATCTGGTCCTCATCGGCGCTGGCGCCGACCTGAGCCACCGCGATCTCAATCTCGTACGGTTTGGCCTCTTGGGTGAAGACCGTGCCGAGAGTCTGGGCATACGCATTGGCCAAACCGCGTGCCGTGACGTCGGTGCGGTGATAGGAGAACCCGCGCAGGTCCGCATACCTGATCCCCGCGACGCGGAGGTTCTCGAACTCGTTGTATTTGCCGACGGCCGCAAAACCGATGCGGTCGTAGATTTCCGAAATTTTGTGCAGCGTCC
This sequence comes from Actinomycetales bacterium, assembly GCA_038256095.1. Classification (GTDB taxonomy): domain Bacteria; phylum Actinomycetota; class Actinomycetes; order Actinomycetales; family Dermatophilaceae; genus Ornithinicoccus. The sequence continues at coordinate 5,395 of JBBSKS010000090.1, forward strand.
GTGACGGGTTCTCGCCGACGAAAGCGATGCCGTCGTTGTAGGAGGCCACAATGATGGGGCGCCCGCGAGCTATGCCCGCTCGGGCGTAGTCGGCCCGGTCCTTCATCAGTTGCTCGGGCGAAACGTACATGCCGCCGAAGGTCATCGGGCACCCCCTGGGTTGTCGGTGCGGGCCTCGACGACGGCGCGCACCACCTGCTCCAAGGCGACATCATCCAAGAATGTGACCCCGGGGGCGCTCAGCACGGCGACGGTGGGCCAGATGCGGCGGCTCACGTCCGGGCCGCCGGTGGCTGAGTCGTCGTCGGCGGCGTCGTAGAGCGCTTCGACGGCCGCAGTAACTGCCTGGTCTTGGGTCATGTCGGGGGTCCACAACTTCTTCAGGGCCCCGCGCGCGAAGACCGAACCGGAGCCGATGCTGTGGTGCCCGTGCTCCTCATAACTTCCGCCGCTGACGTCGTAGGAGAAGATGCGCCCCGACCCGGACTTCTGATCAAATCCGGCAAAGAGCGGCAGGACGGTCAGGCCCCGAAAGACGTTGGCCAGGTTGCCTCGGACCATGCTGGCCAGGCGATTGGCTTTGCCTTCGAGGGACAGCAGCGTGCCCTCGACCTTCTCGTAGTGTTCCAACTCGACCTGCAGGAGCTTCACGATCTCCAAGGCCACCCCTGCGGACCCGGCGATCCCGACCGCGCTGAATTCGTCGGGGGCGAAAACCTTCTCCATGTCGCGCCGAGCGATCATCGTGCCCATCGTGGCGCGCCGGTCCCCCGCGACGACGACGCCACCGGCAAAGGTGAGCGCGACGATGGTCGTGCCGTGCGGCACCTGAACACCGGATATGCCGTCGAGACCTGTCAACGTGCTGGAGCCACCGGGCAGCAGGTGCGGGGCGTGAGCCGCCACAAAATCGGTGAAGGACGTCCCGCCGACCTCGCGGAATGCTAACGAGAGACCGCCATCATTAGCGGTGCGGCCTGTGCTCATTCGCCGCCCTTCTGGACAAACGAGTGAACGAAGTCTTGCGCGTTCGTTTCCAGGACACCGTCGATCTCATCGAGCAGGGCATCGGTTTCTTTGTCGCGCGCCTTATCGGTGGCCGAAGCCGCAGCGGGCGGAGCCGCTGGCGGCTCGGGCTCAGGCTGGGCGTCACGCCTGCGCTGAAGGTGCTCTTGACCGGCCATGTGTTCCTCAGATCTTGTGGTGGAAAACAAACGACGAGCAAGCAGCCAAGCCTATCGGGCTTGGCTTTTGAGTGAGTCCAAGAATTCCTCGATGCCTTCGCTGCGCTCAAAGAGGGCCTGGGTCTGCGCCTTCGTGGCTTGCAGGGGCTCGGGCAGGCTCACTCGCGACACGCCACGGGTAGGTCGTGAAAACACCACGGAGTCCCACGATGCCGCGCGCACGGACGCGCCGAAACGCCGCACGCACTCACCCCTAAACCAGGCGCGAGTGTCGACTGGAGCCTGGGTGACCGCGTCAATGACGGAGGCGTCGTCGACCAAGGAACGCAGCCGTCCGGAGGCTCGCAGCCGTAACGCCAGCCCGCGTGAAGGGTCAATGTCGCTGTACTGGATGTCGATCAAGGCCAGCCGCGGGTCGTCCCAAGCCAGGCCATCACGATCGCGGTAGGCCAGCACTAGCTTCAATTTTGCCACCCAGTCGACCCGATCGGCCCCCTGCATGGGGTCATGGCGTAGGTCATTGAGCAGCTCGGCCCAGAGGGCAAGCACCTGATCGGTGTCGGGGTCGTGCTCCCAGCCACGCGCTCCTGCGGCGTAAGCCGACTGCGCGGCTTCGAGGTATGTCTCCAGGATGTCTAGCCCGCTCAGGTGTCGGCCGTCGGCCGTCTCGACGGTCGCTCGCAGGCTGAGATCCCTGGAGATTGTCCGGCAAGCTTGGACGGGGCGGTGCAGCGTGAGGTCCGGGGCCAGACCGCTCTCAATCAAGCGCAGCACCAGACTGGTGGTGCCCATCTTGAGCACCCCTGCGACATCAGCCAACGTGGCGTCGCCGGTGATCAAGTGGAGTCGGCGGAATTTTGTGGCCGTGGCGTGCGGCTCGTCGCGAGTGTTGACGATCGGGCGGCGAAGGGTGGTCTCCAGCCCCACTTCGGCCTCGATGTAATCGGCCCGTGCCGAGATCTGAAAGCCGGGAGCTTCCGAAAACTCGCCTAATCCCACGCGCCCGGCGCCGCAGATGAGCGGGCGGGCACTGAGGAACGGCAGCAAACCGGTCACAACATCGCCAAACGGCACCGACCGGTCCAGGAGGTAGTTGTCGTGGGTGCCGTACGAGGCACCTTTGCCATCGACATTGTTCTTGTAGAGGCGGATCTGCCCGGCCTTGCCTTCAGGATGGAGCAAGCGCGCCGAAGCCTGCGCGGCACGATTCATCACCACCTCGCCGGCGCGGTCGAAGCGCACTGCATCCAGCGGTGAGGTCACCTCTGGGGAGGAGTACTCAGGGTGCGCGTGGTCGACATAAAGCCGGGCGCCGTTGGACAGCACCGAGTTGGCCAGCGTGGGGTCATCGACGTCGGTGAGTTGGCTGTTGTCGGCCAACTCGCGGGCCATCTCGTAGCCCCGCGCATCACGAAGGGGCGCCTCATCGGCATAGTCCCAGCCTGAGCCCTGTGGCAAGGCGGCGCTTGGTCCGGCGCTGTTGACGTAGCCCCGCACGATCACCCCACTGAGCTGGATGGGGTCGGCGAGACGATCGGTGGGCAGGGTGATTCCGTACTCGGTCTCGACTCCCACCACGCGCCGCACGGTCATCTGTGCCGCTTCCTTCGTCCGGTCATGGACAGCCCACTCCCCCGATGGTGGTCACAAATACTGACCTGGGGTGCCCGTGTCGACGCTGCGACCGGGGGTCACCCCGTCCTTGCCGGCCACGAGGGTGCGGATATAGACGATGCGCTCCCCTTTTTTGCCGGAGATGCGTGCCCAGTCGTCGGGGTTGGTGGTGTTGGGTAGGTCTTCGTTCTCCTTGAACTCATCAACACACGCAGCCAGCAGGTGCTCGACCCGCAGTCCGTGCGAATTGGAGGTCAAGAAGTCCTTGATGGCCCGCTTCTTGGCGCGGTCCACGATGTTGTGGATCATCGCCCCAGAATTGAAGTCCTTGAAGTACAAGGTCTCCTTGTCGCCGCCTGCGTAGGTGACCTCCAGGAACTTGTTTTCCTCGATCGGCGAATACATCCGCTCAACACTGGCCGCAATCATGGCCTCGACGGTGGCGTCCCGGTCGCCGCCGTGCGCTTCCACGTCGTCGGCATGCAGCGGCACACCGGGGGTGAGGTATTTGCTGAAGATGTCGCGCGCGCTCTCCGCGTCGGGACGCTCAATCTTGATTTTCACATCCAGGCGTCCTGGCCGCAGGATTGCCGGGTCAATCATGTCTTCTCGGTTGGAGGCACCGATGACCACGACGTTGTCGAGTCGCTCGACCCCGTCAATCTCGGCCAGGAGTTGCGGCACGATGGTTGTTTCGACGTCGGAGGAGATGCCCGACCCGCGGGTGCGGAAGAGTGACTCCATTTCGTCGAAGAACACCACCACTGGGGTGCCGTCGCTCGACTTCTCGCGGGCTCGTTGGAAGATTGAGCGGATGTGACGCTCGGTTTCTCCGACGTACTTGTTCAGTAGTTCGGGGCCCTTGATGTTTAAGAAGTAGCTCTGCGGCACCGCGCGGCCTGACTTCTCGGCGACTTTGCGTGCCAGCGACGCGGCGACAGCCTTGGCGATGAGCGTCTTTCCACACCCGGGCGGTCCGTAGAGCAGCACACCCTTTGGCGGTCGCAGCTGATGCTCGGCATACAGGTCCGGGTATAAGAACGGCAACTCCACCGCGTCTTGGATCTGCTCGATTTGGCTGCCCAACCCGCCGATGTCTTCGTAGCCGATGTCGGGCACGGCCTCGAGCACCAGTTCACTCACGTCGGGCTGAGGGATCCGCTCGTAGACGAAACCGCTGCGGCTTTCCATCAACAACGAGTCCCCCGGGCGAATCGGCTCCCCCGCTAGCGAGCCCGCGATGCGGCATACCCGCTCGTCTTCGCCGCGCTGCAGCACCAGCACACGATCCTCGCCGAGCTTCTCTTTGACCGTGACGATGTCGCCGGTCTGTTCGAAGGAGGCGATGCCCACGATCGATTGCGACTCGTTCAGCAACACCTCACGGCCCGGCACCAGGTCGGCGTCGGGCACGTCGCTGAACGCCGCGACTCGGGCTTTGCGACCCCCCGTCAAGACGTCAAAGAGGTATC
>JBBSKS010000091.1:0-9638 GCA_038256095.1 Actinomycetales bacterium
CGCGGGTAAAACCACGACGCTGCGAATGCTGCTGGGCCTGGTCAAGCCAACCGCTGGTGAGGGCCTGATCGGCGGCAAGAGGTATGCCGACCTGTCGGCCCCGTTGCACGTGGTGGGCGCTGCGCTGGAGGCCACCAACTTCCACCCGGGTCGTAGCGGTCGAGATCACTTGCGGGTGCTCGCCGCCACCCACAAGATCCCCGATAGCCGGGTCGACGAGATGCTGGGGCTGGTCGGCATACCTGCTGCTGCTCGCAAACGGGCCGGGGGCTACTCAATGGGTATGCGCCAACGGCTCGGCTTAGCCGGTGCCATGCTCGGCGACCCACAGGTGCTGATTTTGGACGAGCCCGCCAACGGCCTGGACCCCGAGGGCATCCGCTGGCTCCGCGGTTTACTGCGAGAGCTCGCCGCCGAGGGCAAGACGATCCTGATCAGCTCGCACCTGCTTAGCGAGGTCGAGCAGACCGTCGACGACGTGGTGATCATCGCCAACGGCCGTCTTGTGCGCCAAGGGACAATTGAAGAACTGCACGGCGCGACCACCACGCTGGTTCGCAGCGCCGATCCGCAATCGATGTTGCGGGCCCTCGAAGCGGGCGGCATCTCAGCCACCGCAGAGGGCGACCACGGCGATGGCGTCATTGAGGCCCACACCTCCGACGTGGCCCGCGTCGGCGAGGCGGCCCACGCTGGCGGTGTGCCCGTCCACGAGCTGCGGTCGTTGCGCACAGACTTGGAGCGTTTGTACTTCCAGCTCACCGAAAGCCCCGAAAACTCCGACCGAAACAGGGAGAACGCATGATCAACCTCGTTCGCTCCGAGGTGCTGAAGTACGTCAGCACCCGCACCGCCTGGGGCCTGACCTTGGGCATGTTTCTCACTGGCATCAGCTTTTCGGCGTTGTTCGGAGCCCTATTTGTCTACGGCAACATCCTCGACGGGGTAGAACTCGCGGATGTAGCGCCGCCGTTGTTGTTGGCTCGCGTGATCTACACCTCGGCGATTCAGTTCGGCTATCTCCTGGCGCTGGTCATTGGCGTGCTGTGTATCGGTCAGGAATATCGACACTCGACTGTCACGGGCACCTTCTTGGCGACGCCCAAGCGATCCCGCGTGATCGGAGCCAAGGTGGTTGCGCTGTCCCTGATCGCCGTTGTGAGTGGCCTCTTGCACGTCCTCGGTGCGCTGATCGGCGGCGCGATCATCCTCAGCTCCGCAGACCTGGCGGTGTATCCGGACGCACCCGAGTTGACGAGGACGTTACTGCTCATGATCTTGGTGCTCGCACTGTGGACCCTGATCGGTCTCGGCGTCGGGGTGCTCATTCCCAACCAAGTTGCCGCCCTGTGTCTGGCCATTGCCGTGGCTTGGATTGTTGAGCCACTCGCCGGTTTTGGCTTGACCTTCGTCAGTTGGGGTCAGGACCTGGCGCGTTACTTCCCCTCTCAAGTCACTGCCGCAACGCTAGACATTTTCACCGGGGCCAACGATGCGGTCCGGGGCGCGCTGGGCGGGCCAGCCGAGCCCTTGGGGTGGGCCACGGGCGCGTTGGTGCTTTTGACCTACGCGGCGGTGATGGCTCTGATTGGCCTCCTGTTGACTCGCTCCCGCGACATCGCCTGACAACGGGTGTATGCCGACGCCGCCGATTCGCACAGATTGCGCGGCGTCGGTCGCTGACGTTGATCACCGACAGGACTAGGCTGGGCGGATCACTTCACGCTCACCCATTTCAGGAAGAGGCGTTTTCGCCGTGTCAGCTCCCGCACATAAGAGCACTCAACCCCCCGCCGCCTCAGGCGACATCGACTTCGGGGCCAACGAGTGGCTCGTCGAAGAGCAGTACGAGCAATACCTCGAAGACGCCGACTCGGTGAGCCAGCAGTGGCGCGATCTTTTTAAGACCTACTCCCCCGATCAGAGCAACGGGGACAAGCCAGCTGCCCAAAAGGCTGCCTCTGCGCAGGCCAAGAAGCCAGCCGCCCCCGAGGCGCCTGCCGAGAAGAAGGCGTCGACGATGGCCACCGACCCTAAGACCCCGGCGACCGACAAAGCGGTCAAAAAGGAGGCGGCTCCCACCCCTCGAGATGCCCCTGCGCGTAAGAACGTGGCACCCCAGGGCGAGGCACAGACTCAGCCGCTACGTGGCGCCAGCGCTCGCGTGGTGTCCAACATGGAAGCCAGCCTGGGCGTGCCGACCGCTACCAGCGTTCGCTCGCTGCCAGCCAAGTTGCTGATCGACAACCGCACGGTGATCAACAATCACCTTGCTCGCAGCCGAGGCGGCAAGGTCTCGTTCACGCACATCATCGGCTTCGCCATGGTCAAGGCCCTCGAAGCCATGCCGCAGATGAACAACGGCTTCGCCGAGTTGGACGGCAAGCCCGTGCTCGTCACGCCGTCCCATATCAACATCGGTTTAGCGATCGACGTCCCGAAGCCGGACGGCTCACGTCAGTTGCTGGTGCCCGGGATCAAGAGTTGTGAGGGCATGGACTTCCACAACTTCTGGGCGGCATACGAGGACGTAGTCCGTAAGGCCCGCGACGCCAAACTGACCATCGAGGATTTTCAGGGCATCTCAGTCTCGCTCACCAACCCGGGCGGCATCGGCACGGTGCATTCGGTGCCTCGCCTGATGCAGGGTCAGGGCGCCATCGTCGGCGTCGGTGCTCTGGACTACCCCGCCGAATGGCAGGGGGCGAGCGCCAAGCGGATCGCCGACAACGCGGTCAGTAAGGTGCTGACGCTGACCTCGACCTACGACCACCGCATCATCCAGGGTGCTCAGTCCGGCGAGTTTTTGAAGATCATGCACGCCAATCTGCTCGGTCAGAACGGCTTCTACGACGACATCTTCACCTCGCTTCGCATCCCCTACCACGCGATCCCGTGGTCCTCAGATGTGTCCGCCTCCCACGAGGACGACGTTTCCAAGACCTCGCGCGTCCAAGAATTAATCCACGCCTACCGGGTGCGCGGTCATTTAATGGCCGACACCGACCCGTTGGAATACCGCCAGCGGGAGCACTTCGACCTCGACATCACCAACCACGGTCTGACCCTGTGGGATCTAGACCGCGACTTCGCCACCGGAGGCTTCGGCGGGAAGCCCCGCCTTACGTTGCGCCGCATCCTGGGCATCTTGCGCGACTCGTACTGCCGCACCGTCGGCCTGGAATACATGCACATCCAAGACCCCGACCAGCGGGAGTGGATCCAGAAGCGCATCGAGATCCCCTACGAGAAGGCCTCCCCGGACGAGCAGTTGCGCATCCTGCGCCGGCTCAACGCGGCAGAGGCGTTCGAAACCTTCCTGCAAACCAAGTTCGTCGGGCAAAAGCGGTTCAGCCTGGAGGGGGGCGAGTCCGTCATCGCACTGATGGACCGCCTTTTGAACGCGGCTGCCGAAGACGATCTCGACGAAGTCTGCATCGGTATGCCGCACCGTGGCCGGCTCAACGTGCTCGCCAACCTCGCGGGCAAGTCGTACGGCCAAATCTTCCGCGAGTTCGAAGGCAAGCAAGACCCCAAGTCGGTCCAGGGCTCTGGCGACGTAAAGTACCACCTCGGCACCGAGGGTGAATTCACGGGTGAGAGCGGCAAGAAGACAGCCGTATATCTCGCCGCGAACCCTTCGCACCTCGAAGCTGTCAACCCTGTGCTTGAGGGCATCGTTCGTGCCAAGCAAGACCGCCTTAACCTTCCCGGTGAGACCTTCAGCGTGCTGCCCGTACTCATGCACGGAGACGCGGCGTTCGCCGGTCAGGGAGTCGTTGCTGAGACCCTCAACCTTTCGCAGTTGCGTGGATATCGCACCGGCGGCACCATCCACGTCATCATCAACAACCAGGTCGGCTTCACCACCAGCCCGTTTGCCTTACGTTCCTCGGTGTACTGCACCGACGTGGCCAGGATGGTTCAAGCTCCAATCTTCCACGTCAACGGAGACGACCCCGAGGCCTGCGTGCGCGTGGCTGAGCTCGCCTATGAGTTCCGCAAAGACTTCCACAAGGACGTCGTCATCGACATGGTCTGCTACCGCAGGCGTGGTCACAACGAGGGCGATGACCCCTCGATGACGCAGCCGCTGATGTACGAGCTCATCGAGAACAAGCGCTCGGTCCGTAAGCTCTACACCGAGTCCCTCATCGGCCGTGGCGACATCACGGTCGACGATGCCGAGGCAGCGCTGCGCGACTACCAACGCCAGTTGGAGCAGGTTTTCACCGAGACCAAGGCAGCCCTGAAGGACAATGCCCCGCCGGAGCAGTTGAACCCTCCCAGCGCTCAAAAACAGGACGAGCAGGCAGAGGGATCGGAGTTCACCAGCGCCATCAGCACCGATCGCCTTGAACACATCGGTGATGCCTTCGTCAACACGCCTGAGGGCTTCACGGTCCACCCCAAGCTGGCGCAGCTGATGCAGCGCCGTCAGGACATGACGCGCAAGGGTGGTGCGGACTGGGCGATGGGTGAATTGATCGCCATCGGCTCGTTGTTGATGGAGGGCATCCCGATCCGCATGTCCGGTCAGGACACGCGCCGCGGCACCTTCGTGCAGCGGCACGCGGTCCTCACCGACAAGGTCAACGCGGACGAGTGGGGCCCGTTGCTGAATCTGTCCAAGGATCAGGCCAAGTTCTGGATCTACGATTCGCTACTGAGCGAGTTTGCGGCAATGGGCTTCGAGTACGGGTATTCCGTCGAGCGCCCGGACGCTTTGGTGATGTGGGAAGCGCAGTTCGGCGACTTCGTCAACGGCGCGCAGACCATCGTGGATGAGTTCATCTCCTCTTCAGAGCAGAAGTGGGGACAGCGATCCTCAGTGGTGCTACTGCTCCCACACGGCTACGAAGGCCAGGGGCCGGACCACTCGTCCGCCCGTATCGAGCGCTTCCTGCAGATGTGCGCCGAAGACAACATGATCGTCGCCTACCCGTCCACGCCCGCGTCCTACTTCCACCTTCTGCGTCGCCAAGCACACGCTCGGCCGCGCAAGCCGCTGATCGTGTTCACCCCCAAGGGGATGCTTCGCCAGAAGTCCGCGAGCAGCGACCCGGCAGACTTCACCTCGGGAGTCTTCGAGCCGGTGCTCGCCGATCGCCACGCCGAAGGCTTCGACAAAGACGCCGTCGAGCTGGTCTTACTTGCATCGTCGAAGTTGGTGCACGATCTGCGCGAGGAGCGAGTCAAACTCGAAGACGAGCAGACGGTCATTCTGGCGGTCGAACGGTTGTATCCCGCTCCGGTCGAAGAGCTCGCTTCGATGCTCAGCGCTTATCCGAACGCCACTGTGCGGTGGGTCCAGAACGAGCCGAAGAACCAAGGGGCATGGCCGTTCATGGCTTTCAACCTGCCTGACGATCTGGCCACGCACGGTGAGAATCGCCGCATTGAGGTTGCCTCACGGGCCGCTGCAGCTTCCCCGGCCGCAGGCTCGGCCAAAGTCCACGCGGTGGAACAGGAAGAACTCTTCAAAGCGGCATTCGCTCGGTGACGTCGAAGCACCCCGACATCCCCGGCGCCCCCGGTGAGCTTCCTGCGCTGCCCACCGGGTGGGTCGAGTACACCCCTGAGGCCGTCGACATCGGCGATCTCACGACCCTCTTGCGTCGTCACGAGCGCGAGGCTCGAGGCTTTCCCGGCGCAGACAGCGAGAACGTCTCCGCCGACGTGACAGGTCGCGGCGCCCGCACCCGGACACACCTCATGATGCGGGACGATAAAGGAAGAGCTCGCGCCTGGGTGACGTGTCACGATCGGGCGGCAGGACGAGTGCTCGTCGGCGTGACCGTGGACCCCGACCTCGACGATGAGAGCGCTGGTGCCGCAGCGGCACGTTGCTACGCGCTCGCCGCACGGTTTGCCACCCGCATCACCGACTCGCGAGCCGTCGAATCACACATGGACTCGGGCGCCTTCGCCGAGGACGAGCGCCAACAGGGATGGCTGCGCGATGCCGGGTTCAACCTAGTGCGCCACTGGTGGCAGATGTCGCGTCCCGTCGATCCGGACGAAGCAGCAGCACCAAACCTTCGCCAGGGCGTCGTGATCCGCCGGGTGCGACGAGACGACGACGGGGGTATGCCGCACGGGCAGGACCTGCGCGACATACACAACGTGCTCGAAGCCTCTTTTGCTGATCACTTCAACTCGTATCGAGAGACTTTCGATGAATTTGTAAGTCGGCTGCGCGAGGACCCTGCTCACCGATGGGACCACTGGTGGATCGCGACGGTCGACGGCGAGCCCGCTGGGGCTCTGGTGGGGGTGCCCTCCACGGGTCGCGTCGATGGCGACGGCCAGCCTGCGCCGGATGGCTCCTACGTCGAATACATCGGAGTCAGCCGAAACGCTCGAGGCCGGGGAGTGGCCAAGGGCCTGCTCTACACGGTGATCGCCGACGCTGCCGAGCGCGGGCGGGATCGGGTGGGTCTGGAGGTCGATGCAGACTCTCCGACCGGGGCCGACGGCCTCTACACCTCCATGGGCTGGGCCACGAAGTACGTGACACAGTCGTGGCACAAAGGTCTCGACACACCTGATGCGAGCGACATCGAGTCGTGATCGCAATCGTGCACCGCCGGCCCGAGTTAGGGTCAGCACAGTCCATTTCACGCGCACAACAGAAAGGTCAGTCTTCGTGACACCGGGATCGCAAGAATCGGCTGTGGAGTTCACGCCGAGTGCTGAGTTTGGCGTCAGCGACGGGCCACGCGACATCGGTTTGTGCTTCGCCGGTGACGGATTCGTAGCGGGCTATGGAGACCCCAAGGCCCTGGGCTGGGTCTCCCGCGTGGTGGGACGCACCACCACACACGACGCCGATCTGACGGCATACAACCTGGGTATTCGTGATCAGAACAGCGCGGACGTCATGGCTAGGTGGCGGAACGAGTGCGGCCTACGTTGGGCCGGTCGCGCCGAGCGTCGGCTGGTGATCGGGGTGGGCGCGCACGATGTCCCCTCTGGCGTCAGCACAGCACGCTCGCGGTTGAACCTAGCCAATGTGCTCGATGAGGCAGCGACCTCGGGCATCGCGACCTTCGTTGTTGGCCCACCGCCGACGCTCGACCCCGAGCTCAACACCCGACTGGCAACGCTGTCAGCGGCCCAAGCGGACGTGTGTGACCGTCGCGGAGTGCCCTTTGTCGATTGCTTCACCCCGCTGCAGCACCACGACCAGTGGATCAGCGACTTGTCTGCTGGCGACGGTAAGCATCCCGGGCAAGCTGGCTACGGGCTGATCGCCTGGCTGGTGTTGCATTACGGCTGGCAGCAATGGCTCCAGCTTGACGCCTGAGGACAACGACAGGGCCACCACGGGTTAACGGCGCCGAGTGCCGAAGGCGACCTCACATCCCGCAGGTAAGCGAAGCAACCCACTCACGGGCCTGCATGTAGGCCGTCTCGCTCGCTTGGGCCGACACCACGTGTGCAGCACGGTCGGCGCGCGGATAACTACCCAGGTAGCGCACGTCCGCGCAACTGCGCCGCAGACCGGTCAGAGCTTCGGCCATCCGCGGTTCGCTGATATGCCCGTTGGCTTCGATGGCAAAGCAGTATTGGCCCAGAGCCTCACCCGTGGGCCTGCTCTCCAACCGAGTCAGGTCTACTCCCCTGGTGGCGAACTGCTCTAGCAATTGCAACAGTGCACCGGGGTGGTTGCGGGACAGAAAGGCAACCAGGGTGGTCATATCCGCCCCGGTGACGGCAGGAGGCGGCGTTGGGAGAGACAATTGAACAAACCGTGTCACTGCTCCGGGCCGATCGGCAATGTCGTCGGTTAGCACGTTGAGACTAAACCGGGGAGCCGCCAAGGTGGAGGCAACCGCAGCGTCGTAGACGCCCGAGGCCACTAACTCGGCCGCTCGAGCCGTCGACGTCTCCGGCAGGACCTCGGCATCGGGGAGGTTCGCAGCCAACCAGCCGCGGGTTTGCGCAGCGGCGTGCGGGTGAGTAGCCACCCGGCGTATGTGATTCAACGAGACGCCCTCGTTGGCCAAGACTGCAAACCGCACGGCCACGTGAGCCTCAGCCACAATGACCAAAGACTCGCCGTGGATGAGCGCGTCCAAGGTAACGGACACCGATCCTTCGACCGAATTCTCGAAAGGGACAACGGCGGTGTGAGCGCGGCCGCCCAGCACCATCGCCAGCGTGTCCTGAATGGTCAGCGCCGGCACCGTCGTGCCGCTTGGTGGCGCTAAGGCGGTGGCGGCCTGCTCTGTGAAGGTTCCGCGTGGCCCTAGGTAGGCAACATCGATGTCACAGGTATCGCGATCAGTTGGGTTCCACGGGCTCTCGACACTCACTCGCCGAACCCTACTTCCCAAGCGAATGTCCTAGTAGGCGCCAGCCTTGTCCGGATTGGTCACAACCTGAACGGTCCGCCACAGAATCATGAGGTCTAGCAGCGGGCTCCAGTTCTCGACGTAGTACAGGTCGAGACGCACAGCTTCTTCCCACGAGAGGTCGCTGCGGCCGCTGATCTGCCACAAGCCGGTCATTCCAGGCTTGACGAGCAACCTGCGGTGCGTGTCGTCTTCATACTGCGCTACCTCGCGGGGCAGGGGTGGACGCGGCCCAACGAGGGACATTTCGCCACGCACGACGTTGAGAAGTTGGGGCAGTTCGTCGAGGCTGAACTTGCGGATGACTGCCCCGATATGTGTAACGCGGGGGTCTTCCTTCATCTTGAACAGCGGGCCCGCGCCGTCGTTGGCTGCCATGAGTGCGGCGAGGCGCTCCTCGGCGTCGATGGCCATGCTGCGGAACTTGATCAACTTGAAGGGGCGACCATCGCGGCCAATCCGCTCCTGGGTGAAGAACACGGGGCCGCGGTCCTCGAAGTAGATGAGTGCGGCGAGCAGACCTAAGAGCGGGGCGATGGCAATGGTGCCCAGCACGGCTCCCACCCGATCAACCACTCGCTTGAAAATGAGCTGCGGCCCGTCGAAGGTAGGTGCCTCCACGTGAAGCAGCGGAAGGCCCTGCACCGGCCGCGTCTTCACTCGGGGGCCGGCGACATCCATGATGCCGGGGGCGACGACCAAGTCAATGTCGGTGCCCTCCAAGGCCCACCCCAATCGGCGTAGTCCATCGCTGCCGAGGGCAGCAGAGGACGACACGGCTACCACGTCGACATCCATGTCGAGGGCCTTAACGACGGCGTCTTCGCTGCCCCCCACCACCGGGATGCCGCCGATGCGACTCCCCACGGCGTCATCGACGCAAGCGCCAATGACGTTATAGCCGGCGCTCGGTGTGCGATGCAGGGCACTAACCAGCGCGGAGAGTCCGGCTTGGTCTCCGATGAGAAGCACTCGGTCGGCAAGCCGCCCGTTGATGCGCTGCCGCACCAACCAACGGCGGGCACTCCATCGGCCCAGCAGCAGCAAACCGGTCCCCAACGGGAAGGCGATCATCACGTAACCACGGGCGAAGTCCATACGAAACACGAACGAAACGATGGCCAAGACCGAAAACAAGCTCATCGAGGCAGCGAATACGGCCCGGTACTCTTGGATTCCGTGGCCACTGAGTCGTCCGTCATAGCCACCTTGAAGATGAAGCATCAACAACCAACCCGCCACCAGCGCAACCGAAACGACCCAGTAGGCCATCGAGGC
>JBBSKS010000092.1:0-9395 GCA_038256095.1 Actinomycetales bacterium
CGGTGGGATGCGCCTCACCCGCCGCTCGGCACGACGTTGCCTTTTCCGGTCCTAAGCGACGCGACCGGGGTGAGGACAGGATTAGACGTTGAAGCGGAACTCCACCACGTCGCCGTCGGCCATGATGTAGTCCTTGCCTTCGATGCGCACCTTGCCGGCGGCCTTGGCGTCGCTCATCGAGCCCTTGGCGTCAAGGTCGGCGAACGACACGACCTCAGCCTTAATAAAACCGCGCTGGAAATCGGTGTGAATGACGCCAGCAGCCTGGGGGGCAGTGAAGCCCTTGCGGATGGTCCACGCGCGTGACTCTTTGGGCCCGGCCGTGAGGTAGGTCTGCAGGCCAAGCGTGTCGAAGCCGATGCGAGCGAGTTGATCTAAGCCCGGCTCTTCAACGCCAACCGATTCGAGCAACTCTGCGGCCTCTCCAGGCTCTAGCTCCGCAAGGTCTGACTCCAGCTTGGCGTTGAGATAGATCGCCTCGGCGGGCGCAACCAGGGCCGCGAGCTTGTCGTGGAGGACTTCATCGGTCAGTCCGTCTTCGTCGAGGTTGAAGACGTAGAGGAAGGGCTTGGTGGTGAGCAAGCCCAGCGTGCGCGCGTGAGTCAGATCGACGCCCGCTGCCTTGCCGCCTGCATACAGCGTGATGCCTTCTTCGAGGACGCCTTGGGCAGCGATCGCGGTCTCGAGCACTGCGCGGTCGGTCTTCTTGCCCTTGACCTCTTTCTCGAGGCGCGGAATCGCGGTCTCGAGCGTCTGCATATCGGCCAGGATCAGCTCGGTGTTAATGGTCTCGATGTCGTCGCTGGGCGAGACCCTGCCGTCAACGTGCACGACGTCATCGTCAACGAAGGCGCGGACGACCTGACAAATCGCGTCCGCTTCGCGGATGGTGGCCAAGAACTTGTTGCCGAGCCCCTCGCCCTCCGAGGCACCACGCACGATGCCTGCGATATCGACGAACGACACGGTCGCCGGCAAGATCTTCTGGCTGCCATGAATCTCGGCGAGGCGCGTCAGCCGCGCATCCGTCAGTGGCACCATCCCAATATTGGGCTCGATGGTGGCGAACGGATAGTTCGCCGCAAGCACCGAATTCTTGGTGAGCGCGTTGAAAAGGGTTGACTTGCCCACGTTGGGGAGACCGACGATTCCGATGGAGAGTGCCACGGGGACAGGAGTCTAGCCGTGACCGGTGTGCCGACGCACCGGCACGGGCATCGGCACCAGGCCTCGGCTCGACAATTCGTAGCGATGGGCTAGCACCTAGACCGCCTAACCCCTTGTGGTGGAGCCGAAATCAGCAAAAATCGAACACATATTCGAGATTTGCTGGAGCGGCGACATCCGAAGGTGACCAGCATGGCGCAGATGATCGGTGACTGGGCTCCGCCGTTATGTTCGAGCGCGGCAGCAGCGGTCGCCTGGGGGATTTCGGCGAGGTCTTGCGCGATTACCTCGAGGACACTTCCGGCGCACATAGGTGGTCCGAGCCAGAGATCACAGACAACCTGAGGATCCTTGGTGGCGCTGCCGAAGATATCCAAAGGTGCCTGCTCCGATTAGCGGTTGAGTCGCGCCGACGAGGACTTCACGTCGACAGCGCTTTGTCACGCAGGGATTGGCTGGCTCAGGAGTGCCTCTACTGAACAAGCGCGCGCTCAGCGACATCGTCACTCTGACCAGGGCGGGGGACGCCGACGGTCACCAAACCCTGCGCGATCACCTCACGCCTGCCGCCTACATGCACGCCGATCTTCACGCCGAGTCTGAGAAGTCAGAACCTGAGGCTGAGGATTCGAAAGCTGAGTCGCCGCCCGTTCTGGCATCTCGCGAGGCGCGCAGGTGGTGCGGGCTTTGGCTCGAGTTCGCCCGGCGACGACACCCGAGGGCTGCGAGGTGTATGTCGACATCCTGGTGCCCTATGCGGTGGCGGCATCCGACAAGGACCTCGCTGCTGCAACCGATCTTTTGATTTCGTTGGCCCTCACGGATGCTCAGGTCGTGGCGCAGCGTGCGTTCGCTTCGCGTGGTGTTTACGAGTCATGTATCAGCGGCGATGAGTTGCGTCGGTTCATCACGACCGACCAAGAGGGCGCAGATCTACGGACCGCCACCCAGCGTCGGCACGATGCGCTCCTGGCGGTTCTGCGTCGCGGGGTGTCCGCACCCGGGGAGGCGCCGACGACCAGCAAAGCGAAGGTCTTCTTGACCATGCCGCTGGCTGCATTGATGGCAATGGCAGCAGCTTTCCCAACAGCACCAACGATTCCCACGACGCCCTATGGCCCCTTGACGCCCCACGACCCCTTTAAAGATCACAAGGGCCAACGCGCATCAGAGCCGCAGCTGAACCATCTCGGAGGTCCCGGCGTGATCGCTCGTCCAGGCATGGGCCGGACCTTCACCCGTGAGGCACTCACTTCCGGGGCAGGTGCGTCGGATGCTCTGTGAGGCAGATCTGATCCCCGTTGTCCTCGGCACAAGTAGCGAAGTTCTGGACGTTGGCCGGGAGTCCCCACGCGCAACCCCTGGCCAGTTAAAGAAGCTGTGGCTGCGAGACGACGAATGCACCTATCCGGGTTGCGCATCCCGAATACGTGGTGCGATGCGCACCACGTGACCTGGTGGTCGCGGGACGGGTGCTTTGCCATGGCCGGCACGTTCTCACATCAGTGTTTGTCCGCAGGTATGTCGGTGGACGGTGACACGGTGCGTCTATGGATATCCCCTTGGTCGTCATCGCGCTGGTCGCTCTCATCGTTGGCGCGCTCGGCGGCGCTCTGATCGCGGTCGCAGCATCGTCCTCAGCCAAGCAACGCCTCGAGCGCAAGGTTGCCACGGTCACCGCAGAACGCGATGTGCTGGCCACACAACTCGGCGGTGAGCGGGACCGTTTCGCTGCCGAGCGCGCTGAAAGCGCCGACGATCGGGCTGTCGCCGCCGAGCTTGCACCCCTGCGCCACACCTTGGACCGAGTTGCCGAGCACGTCAACGTCCTTGAGCGCGACCGGGTCGAGCAGTTCGGGGCCGTTGGTGCGGCGCTGCGAGAGGTCACCGAGCGCACCCACGCCCTGGGACAACAAACCGCCACCTTGTCGGGCGCGCTGAACTCATCCGGCACGAGGGGTCACTGGGGTGAGGTTCAGTTGAAGCGCGTGCTTCAGCACGGGGGAATGCTAGAAAGGTGCGACTTTGACGAGCAGGTCACTTCTGTCACCCGGCACGACGCGAAGGTTCGCCCCGATGTGGTCATTCACCTGCCCGGAGACAAGACTCTTGTCATCGACGCCAAAGCTCCGCTGGATGCCTTCCTCAGGGCGCAGGGCACCGATCTCGCGCCCGACGAGCGCGACGCTCACCTGAAGCAACACGCCGCTGCCCTGCGCGGGCACGTTGAGGTGCTGGTCTCCAAGGCCTACTGGAGCGCCTTCGACAACAGCCCGGAGTTGGTCATCTGCTTCGTCCCCAGCGACGCAGTCCTCGCGGTCGCCCTGCAAACGCAACCTGAGCTCTACGACTACGCGCAGTCGCGCAAGATCGTGCTGGCCTCGCCTGCCACCCTGCTGGCCGTGCTGCGAGCGACGGCGTTCGCCTGGCAGCAAGACGCACTCAACGCCAACGCAGCGCAGGTGCTGCGCCTGGGCACGGAGTTGCACTCACGTCTGGCAACCATGGGAAAGCACGTCACGGCGATGGGCTCCTCGCTACGCAAGTCGGTCGACTCGTACAACCAGATGGTCGGAACGATGGAGTCTCGCGTCATGGTGACCAGTCGCAAGATGGTCGAGTTGGGTATGGTCGAGGAAGCCGCGCCCACCATTCCTGCCGTTGACTCTGCGGTCAGGCCTCTAACTCACGCTGATTTGCTCAGCGCCGAGCTATCCGAGGCGACACCCGCGCGAGGCGAACTCGACCTTCGTTCAGACACACCCTTCCAGCAGGAAGCCAAGCGCACAGGCTGAGCGGTCAGCTTCTTACTGAAGGCTGCCGGGGTCGTGCTTCAACTTGGCTGCTTCCTTGCCATCGCGGGCCTTGAGGTCGCGGCGGATCTCCTGGGGTAGCGAGAACATCAACGATTCCTCGGCGGCTGTCACGAGGTCGACGTCGCCGTACCCGCGGGCCGCTAGCCACTCAAGCACCTCGCGCACGAGCAGTTCAGGCACGCTGGCACCGCTGGTCACGCCCACGGTGTTCACACCATCTAGCCACTCTTCGTGCAGTTCGTCCGCGTAGTCGACGAGGTGGCCGTCGCGGGAGCCGTGCTCTAGCGCCACCTCGACCAGTCGCACCGAGTTGGACGAGTTCGTCGAGCCCACGACGATCATGAGGTCGCAGTCGGCAGCCATCTGTTTGACAGCGACCTGACGGTTTTGGGTCGCGTAGCAGATGTCGTCGCTGGGTGGGTCCTGCAGCTTGGGGAACTTCTCACGCAGACGGCGCACGGTTTCCATCGTTTCGTCCACGGAAAGGGTGGTCTGCGACAGCCAGATCACGCGCTCCGGGTCGCGCACCTCAACGCCATCGACCTCTGCGGGACTCTGCACCAACGTGATGTGGTCAGGAGCCTCCCCCGCAGTGCCCTCAACCTCTTCGTGGCCCTCGTGCCCGATCAGCAGGATGTCGTAATCCTCACTGGCGAACCGAGTGGCCTCGCGGTGCACCTTGGTCACCAGTGGGCAGGTCGCATCAATGGTCTTCAACGACAAGGCTTTGGCCTCTTCGTGCACCACTGGCGACACCCCATGTGCTGAGAAGATCACCGTCTCACCCTCGGGCACTTCATCGGTTTGGTCGACGAAGATGGCTCCTCGCTTCTCCAGCGTGGCTACGACGTGCTTGTTGTGCACGATCTGCTTACGCACGTAAACCGGGGCGCCATAGAGGTCCAGGGCTTTTTCTACGGTGATGACCGCACGGTCCACGCCAGCGCAGTAGCCACGCGGCGCGGCCAACAGCACCCGTTTGACTGCGGTCTTGTCGTCTACGTCCACTGACCCTGCTGTGTTCACTGAGTCGGCGATGGTCGGGCTCACGGGCTGGGCTGGCGAAATCACCACCCCATCGTAGGCGGGCCACCTTCGAACGAACTGAGCGCCTGCGCGCGGCACCTACCTTTGTCCACCTCTGGGCCATGATGATCCCCATGAGTGGGATCCCGGGCCGCCCGACGCTGGCGGCAACCGCAAAAGAGACCACCGCCGAAGCGGCCTGGCCGGTGCGGGTGTTGACCCTCAAGATCGCGGACTACGTCGACAAGATGTCCCCGCTATGGGTCGAAGGGCAGATCGTCCAACTTAACCGCCGACCCGGGATGAACACTGCCTTCCTAACCCTGCGGGATACCGATGTCGACATGTCCTTGTCGGTCTCGATCCCGGTGCAAGCCCTCGACGCAATGGGGGCGGCGCCGCAACCTGGATCACGCGTCGTGGTCCACGCCAAGCCCAGTTTTTGGACCAAGCGCGGCACCCTTCAACTCGAGGCCCGGCAGATGCGCCACATCGGCGTCGGTGAACTGCTCGCCCGCCTGGAGCACCTCAAGCAACTACTGCGCTCGGAGGGACTCTTCGACGCGAGTCGTAAGCGTCCGCTGCCGTTTCTTCCGCGTCGCATTGGGCTGATCACAGGGCGCAAGACCGCCGCCGAGCGTGACGTGCTGACCAACACCGCGCGACGCTGGCCGGCCGCACAGTTCGAGATCCGCCAGGTGCCTGTGCAGGGCAGCGAGACCGTCACCGCGGTCAGCGCCGCGCTCGCCGAGTTGGATGCTTTGCCCGAGGTCGACGTGATCGTGATCGCACGCGGCGGTGGTTCGTTCGAAGACCTGCTGCCGTTTAGCAACGAGGCGCTGATCCGTGCCATTTCGCGATGCCGCACTCCTGTGGTGAGCGCGATCGGCCACGAAACCGACAATCCGCTCATCGACTATGTGACCGACTTTCGAGCCTCGACCCCCACCCACGCGGCCTCCGTTATTGTCCCGGACCGCCAGGAACAAGTGGATGGTCTGCATACGATGAAGAGCCGTGGTCGGCGGGCGCTGAGTCAGCGTCTCGCCCGCGAGCTCAGTTCCCTTGAGTCGCTCATGAGCAGGCCGGTTATGAGCGCCCGGGGAGCCATCGTGGCTCGACATCGTGAGGTCATCGACGCGGCTCACCTCCGGGGCCAACGAGCGCTGCATCGCAGGCTAGACACTGAACGCGAGCGGGTCGCGCAGCACCGCCGCCATCTGCGCGCCGTCTCGCCTCGACATACTTTGGAGCGGGGGTATGCCGTCATCGCGCACGCCGACGGGTCGATCGTGAGGTCGCGTGACGAAGTCGACGTCGACGAGGTGTTGCGGGTCCGGGTGGCTCATGGCGATTTCGCAGTCCGACCGATCAGTTGAGTCTGGGAGAGCCGACGACGGGAGTTAGGCTGGCGTGATGGCCAAGGACAAGACCGCACAGGGAGTCAGCGATGCGGGGGTGGACGAACGAACCCCGGACGAGGAAAAGTCGGACGAGAGCATCTCGAATACCTCTGGCGTGAGCGAGCTCACCTACGAGCAGGCCCGCGAGGAACTCATCGACATCGTGGCGAAGATCGAGTCTGGCACCGTTCCGCTCGAGGAGTCAATGGTCTTGTGGGAGCGGGGCGAAGCCCTAGCGGCTCACTGCCAGTCCAAACTCGACGCGGCACAGGCTCAACTCGACTCGTCGACGCCCGTCGATGACGACTCTTAGGTAGACGATCGCCCAGTTTGCAAAGCGCTAGTTACTCGAGGCCACCACGAGGGACTCAACAAAGGTGGCAATCTCCTGGGTGTCGGCGGTCCCGTTGATGATGGTCGTTGCTGGCTGATCCGCCGTCGGTTCAAGCACCAACGCCACCACGGCGACGTCGTTCTCGTCGGTCCCGGTCCAAATCTCCCAGTCCGCAGGCCCAGCGGGACCGGTAAGCGTCAGCGTCGTGTCCTGATCCGTCAGGTCGTTGAGAGAGACCTCTAGCCACTCGTCGCTCGGCTCAACCGCTTGCCGCAACTGCACAAATTGAGTCTGTGGTGAGCTCATTGACAGACGCCACGTATCGGTCTGTGTGTTCTTGCCGTAGTTCACCAAAATGCCTCGCCACCCTTGCTCGACGAGCCCTTCGGGGGTCCACACCGGCCAATCGGCTTCGGCTGCCGCAAACGATGCCGTCTTTTCGATCTCGGGCGGACGCCGCTGCAGCTCGGGCGGGTTGGGGGTCACTGCCCACACTGCGAGCACCAAGACGAGCACCGCGGCCAGCGAATAGAACATGTTCTTCGCCGAGTACGACAGCAATCTGTCAATACGACTAGCCATGCTTAGCCTGCTGCGGGGGTGCAGTCGCTGCGCTCACTCCCTCATCGTCCCATTAACTCCCGCGTTGTCGGTCATCAGGGATAAGGTCATGCCCTCAGCAACCCCGCAAAGGACACAGGAGTCACCCATGGCCGATGACACTCGTACCCGCCCAGACTCGGTGTTGCCGGATCGCAACCTGGCTCTGGAACTCGTTCGAGTGACCGAGGCCGCTGCCCTTGCCGCCGGCCGGTGGGTGGGCATGGGGGAAAAGAACCTCGCCGATAACGCCGCCGTCGAATCGATGCGCAAAGTCATCTCCTCTGTCGCGATGGACGGCATCGTCGTCATCGGCGAAGGCGAGAAGGACGAAGCGCCGATGCTTTACAACGGCGAACACGTCGGTGACGGGACGGGCCCCGCGGTGGACGTGGCGGTCGACCCCATCGACGGCACCACGCTCACAGCCAAGGGGATGGACAACGCCATCGCCGTCATGGCAGTCTCCGAGCGCGGCACGATGTATGACCCGAGCGCTGTGTTCTACATGGACAAACTTGTCGTCGGCGCTGAGTGCGCCGACCGCGTCGATATCCGGCTACCGATCGCCGAGAACGTACGCCGCGTGGCGCGCGCGAAGAACCGGCATCCCGAGGACGTCACCGTCATCATGCTGGACCGCCCCCGCCACGAGGCGATCGCTCAGGAAGTGCGCGAAGCCGGAGCCCGGTTGCGCTTCATCTCCGATGGCGACGTCGCCGGAGGCATCGCCGCGTGCCAGGAAGGCAGCGGCGTGGACATGCTGCTCGGCATCGGTGGCACTCCCGAGGGCATCATCACCGCGTGCGCAGTGAAGGCAATGGGCGGGGTGATCCAGGGCAAGTTGTGGCCCAAAGATGACGACGAGCGCCAGCACGCCATCGACGCTGGCCACGACCTGACCCGCATCCTGACCAACGACGATCTGGTGACCGGAGACAACTGTTTCTTCGTAGCCACCGGCATCACCAGCGGCGAACTGCTCAAAGGTGTGCGCTTCGGCTCAGGCACGGCCTACACCCATTCACTGGTCATGCGTAGCAAATCCGGAACCATCCGACGCATCGAGTCTCAACACCGGCTGTCCAAGGTTGCGGCGATCGCCGACGAATTCGCTCCGCCCCATGCCTGAGCCCGCCACCACTTCACGTGAGGCCGCAATGCATCAGCAAGCAAACACCACCATCGTGTCCATCGGCGAAGCGCTCATCGACATCGTGCAACCCCAAAGGGGTGAGACCACCGAGCACGTCGGCGGCAGCCCCGCCAACGTCGCCGTCGGCCTCGCGGCACTAGGCCACCACACGCTGCTAGCGACCAACCTTGGCGACGACGAGCGAGGCCAGCGGATCACCGACTACCTCGCCGAGCGCGATGTCGCCCTCACCCCAGGCAGTCGGGGTGCGGCGCGCACCTCCACCGCCAAAGCCATGCTTGACGCCGACGGGGTTGCCACCTACGACTTCGACCTTTCCTGGGACATCCCGGTGCCCGATCTGAGCACGGTCGGCCACGTGCACACCGGCTCCATCGCCGCGACGCTGCAGCCCGGAGCCTCAGCGGTCTTCGAGTCCATGGCCACCGCGCGAGCCTCCGGCACCGTGTCCTACGACCCCAACGCACGCCCGACCATCATGGGCAAGTCGCACGAGGCTCGCTCCCTGATCGAGGAGTGCATTGGCCGTAGCGACGTGGTCAAGGCCAGCGCCGAAGATGTCGAATGGCTCTATCAAGGTGCCTCTATCGAAGAGGTAGCCCGGCTCTGGGGCCGATTGGGTCCCCCGCTGGTCGTGATCACAGACGGCGGGGACGGAGCGTTGGTGCATCAGAGCAGCACGGACACGCAGGTCCGCGTGGCCGCCCCGAAGGTCGACGTCATCGACACGGTCGGCGCGGGCGACTCGTTCATGGCAGGGCTCATTTCCGGCTTGTTAGACGCCGGACTGCTGGGGTCAGTCGAGGCCCGGCAACGCCTCGATGTTGCCAGTTCGTGGACGTTGAGCGCCGCGGTTGACCGAGCACTCTCGACGGCCGCATACACGGTGGCCC
>JBBSKS010000093.1:0-9394 GCA_038256095.1 Actinomycetales bacterium
AATCCCCAATCGCCACCGAGCGACCATCTGGAGACAAGGCCATCGGCTGGTTGTCGCCTTGCAGGGAGGCCCCGTCGCTGGTCTCGGCTGCGCCGATCCGACGGGTCGTCAAGCCGTCGGCCCCGATCACCACTGCCTGTGGGTAGTCCATGAACTCCACGTTGAAACCGTGCTGATAGACCGCTAACGCTCGACCTGGTGCCGAAGCTGAGACATCTGCCGTCAGGTACGAGTAGTCCGGCAAAGACGAGGCCAAGACACCCGGTCCGGGCGTGGCATCGGAGGGGACGTCTGCAGAACTACGGATCACCACCATGGACGTGGCAAAGACTACGGCGGCCACGCCAGCGCTGATCTTGCGAGAGCGAGGGAGCTTCATCGCAGGGGCATGCCGTTCGTGTCGCCCGCGGCGCGTGGCCCGAAGAATCGCTTATCTTCCTTGTTGATCGCCACGTCGTTGATCGAGGCTTCGCGACGTCGCATCAAACCGGCGTCGTCGAACTCCCAGTTCTCGTTGCCGTAGGAGCGCCACCACTGACCGTGCTCGTCGAGCGACTCGTACTGAAAACGCACCGCGATCCGGTTGCCCCGAAAGGCCCAGAGATCCTTGCGCAGCGCATAGTCGCGCTCGCGGGCCCACTTCGCGGCCAAGAAGTCGCGGATTTCTTCGCGGCCGGACAGGAAGGTGTCGCGGTTGCGCCACTGACTATCCACGGAGTAAGCGGCGGCGACCCGGTCGGGGTCACGCGTGTTCCAGGCCGCCTCGGCGCCGAGCACCTTCTTCCACGCCGCACAGTGCGCGCAGATCGGTCATCGGGTCCGGGAGATTGGTCGTGGGCGCGCGCGGATTGGCCGTCGGTCTGGCGGGGTTCGGCATACTCAGCGGTGCGGTTCTCCGGCCCCGGTCTGTGGAGAATCGAACGCAACGGTGAGCTGATCGTGATGCGTGAACGTGCACGCCACCTCACAAGACTGTCGCCCGGCGTGATGCAACAACGGCAACAACGCGGGAGCTTCACGCCGATGGACGAACTCGGTGGCCTCGGTGGGGCCCACCGGGCCATGTTCACAGCGATGTCCGGGTTCGACGAGCCCACGGAAGCACCGACAGCAGTGACCGTCGCCGGGCGTGACGCGTGGCAGCTGGTGCTGGCCGCCAAAAAGGGCAAGCCGTTCTCGTTGGGGGTCGCCTTCGACCACGAGACGGGTTTGCTGGTCCGGTATGCCGCGCTCGGCACCGACTTCGTCACCGAAATCACCCACCTAGCCATCAATGAGTCTTTGCCGCTTGCCACTTTTGTCTACGCCGGGCCGGTGGAGCTCGAAGAGTTGCCGGTCATCGACGTGACTCAAGGCGGTCGAGTCGATGAAAGGTGCTGGCGAGATCACGACGACGTACGCGGCCAACCCGCAAGCGACACACCACATCCGCGGCGTATGTCGTTTGGTCATCGAGCCGATGACCCTGCGACTCGATGTCGCAGGTCTCGATCTTGCGGCGGACCCCGGAAGATATCGCGACGTTTCGCCCTCGGGGAGTGGCGAGATGGTCGAGGCGTACTCCGAGGACTTCGAGACACCCGACCCCGGGCAGACGGTCGAAGCCGAGGGTTACTTCGTCGTCCCTTGGAGTCACACCTGGGATGACTGGGGAGGAGGGCAGCCGACGCGTCACTGGACGGTGCTCGACATCGGGGCTGCTCGCCGTCCCCCGCGTGCAAACCGCAGTGAGAGCGCACATCGGTCATCGGCGCGTCGGTCACTGGCTGGGGAGAACCGAGCGGGTATGCCGATCACACGAGTTGGGCGACCGAAGCCTCACGTGACGTTTGGGCTGCGTCGCTGGCCCGAGCGTCAGCAGCGGCCACGTCACTGTGGGTGCGCCACCACTCTTGGCCCTTGGGCGGCAGCGTGAAGATCGGGTCGTAGTAGGCATACTCGGCGCTCGTCACGTCGACATCCGGCGACTCAATCGAGGTCCGGTAGTTCTTGCGCCACAGCGAGATGCCGCGCTCGCGGTCGTACGTGTCGACCTGGTGCACCCAGCGTTTGCCGACGAACGGCACATCGCAGACGATCCGGGGAGTAGCGAAACCCGGCAGATAGCCCATCATGTCGTGCTGCAGCTCCTGAGCGTGAGCTAAGGACACCCGCCAGTGCTCGCTGAACGGGATCATGTCGCACATATAAAAGTAATACGGCGTGATCGAAGCCCCATCGGTGAGCGCAAAGCACAAATCCAGCAACTCTGAAGTGGTGGCATTGACGCCACGCATCAAAACCCCCTGGTTACGCACGTCGCGCACCCCGGCTTCGAGCATCGCCCGGGAAGCGTCGGCCACCAAGGGCGTGACCGACTGGGCACTGTTGACGTGAGTGTGGATCGCCAGACCGACGCCCCGCGACCGTGCCTTGGCAGAAACGCGCGCCACGCCAGCAACCGTCTCAGGCGCCAACCAGTGCTGCGGCAGACCCATCAGGGCCTTGGTGGCCAGGCGAATGTCGCGGATCTGATCGAGGTCAATGACCTTGTTGAGGAATGCCTCGAGGTTCTTCCACGGCATGTTGGCCACGTCGCCACCGGAGACCACCACGTCGCGAACCGTTGGGGTGCGCGCAATGTAGTCGAGCATGTCCTGCTGGCGGTCGGCCGGCTTGCCGGCCATCTTCAGCTTCAACACCACCGGCGTCGAGTTGCCGACGAGGTCCATCCGGGTGCAGTGTCCGCAGTACTGCGGGCACGTCGGCAACAACTCGGCGAGCACTTTGGTGGGGTATCGGTGAGTCAGCCCCTCGGTCGCCCACATGTCGTGCTCGTGCAGCGAGTCCCGGGTGGCGTAGGGGTGGGAGGGCCAGTCGGCTCGACGGTCGGAGAAGACCGGCAGCATGTAGTTGCGCACCGGGTCGGCGTAGAAGGCGGCGGTAAAGGCATCGCCAGCGGTCGGCATACGGCCTGCAGCGCCGTGCTTGGCCCAGGTGACTTCGCTGACCATCGTGTTCACCATCTGCGGCGGCAGCAGCATCGACATGGTGGCGCGCTCGCGCTGGTCACGTTCGAGGTCGGCGTAGAACTCATCGTTGAGGAGCAGCCCCATTACGTCGCGCAGTTGGGCGACGTTCTTGAGGCAGTGCGATCGCTGCCATTGCACGTCGGCCCACTGAGCGGCCGTAACGTCTTTCCACCCGGGGTAGCGAGTCCAATCCGGCTCCACCAACGCGCGCTGCTCGTAGAGGTACGGTTGCTCGATCTTTGCGGCCATACCTGCAATAGTAGGGACATCTTCCGGTGAATGGGAAGATATACCGCAATATTTGCCGTCAAAGATATTTTTAGGAGGACGCATGTCGCACGGCTCGCCACTCGGATTGCACCGTGTGATCAGTGATCTGCAGGTGCTGCCACAGCAGGCGTCGCGCCTCGACGCGACCCCTGAGTTGCGCTCTGACGACGAAGTCATCATTGATGTCGACACGCTGCACCTCGACGCGGCGTCCTATCGCCAACTCGCCGAGAAGCACACCAGCGCCTCCGGTGATCTCGACGCGGACGAGCTGCGCGATGAGGTGCGTTCGATCATCGAAGAGCGCGGCAAAATGCAAAACCCGGTGACCGGGTCTGGCGGGATGCTGATCGGCCGCGTCGCTGCGGTGGGGGAGCGTTCGGAGTTGGGACTCACGATCGGCCAACACGTGGCCACCCTCGTCTCGCTGTCCCTTACCCCGCTACAGATCACCGACGGCCTTGCTGCCTGGGACGGGCAAAGCGCCAACGTGCCCACCCGCGGCAGCGCCGTGTTGTTTGGCAGATCCATCGCCGCCGCCCTGCCCGACGACCTGCACCCCGAGCTCGCGCTGATGGCCCTGGACGTCTGCGGCGCACCAGCCCTAGTGGCGCGAGTCGTGGCGCAGTATGCCGAGCGCACCGGGACCGCTCCCACCGTCGCCGTGCTCGGTGGCGCCGGAAAGTCAGGCGTCCTTTCCCTGGCCGGAGCGAAGAAGGCCGGGGCCGGCCCCCGCATTGCGGTCGTCCGCACCGAAGAAGAAGCCACCCTGATTAACGACATCGATGTCGCCACCAAGGTCGTCGTCGCCGACGCCACTGCTGTGGTCGACGTTGCCGACGCAGTGGCACAGGCAGGAGGCCCAGCGGACATTACCGTCGTCTGTGTTGACGTGCCCGGCTGTGAGCAAGGCGCGATCCTGTCCACGAAAGACGGCGGCACGGTCATCTTCTTCTCGATGGCCACCCAGTTTTCGGCCGCTGCGCTGGGTGCCGAGGGATTGGCCGCCGACGTCACCATGTTGGTCGGCAACGGCTACACCCCAGGCCACGCAGACTTCACCCTCGACCTGCTTCGGGATAACCCCGGCGTGCGGGCCGTGTTCGAGTCACGGATGCAGAACCGCCAGACTGTTACTCCATGACCTCTGTGCCGCCGACTTCCGTGCCGCCGACCTCTGCACCGCGCACGTTGCTCCACCACGCTCGCATCTACTCCGGTCGCGGGGAGCCGACGGGTAACACCGCCATGCTCACCCAAGGGAGTCAGATCCTCTGGTTGGGCACCGACGATGAGGCGGTGACCGCGATGAAAGATCTCGACGAGACCAACGGCGACACCATCGTTGACTGTGGGGGAGCGCTGGTCACCCCCGCCTTCTGCGACGCCCACGTGCACCTCACGATGACCGGCCAAGGCCTCGACGGCATCGACCTGTCCGGCACCCAATCGGTCAGCGAGGCGCTGAGACTGATCGAGTCGGCTGCTCGGCATACCCGAGGCCGTCCGATCTATGCGCACTCCTGGGACGAAACACGCTGGGTCGAACGCCGCCCCGTCACCGCCAACGAACTGGATCGCGCCACGTACGGCGGCGTTGTCTACATGCCCCGCATCGACGCCCACTCGGCCAGCGTCTCTTCGGCGATGGCTGCGGTGGCCCGGGTCCACGGCCTCGACGGGTGGGACGGCACCGGGGTCGTGACCCGCGACGCGCTGACCGCAGTAACTAACGCCTTCACCTCGGCCATGACCGCCGACGACCGCGAGCACTACCTGGACCTCGCGCTACGAGCCACCGCAGAGGCAGGCATTGGGTTGGTGCACGAGACCGGCGCCGAGCACATGACCTCCTACGACGACATCCACCACGTGCTCGAGGTCGGCCAACGCGACGGCCGTCCCGAGACCGTCGCCTACTGGGGCCTCCTGACGAACACCACAGAAGAAGCCGCCGAACTGCAGCGCCACCTCGGGGTGCTGGGGCTGGCCGGTGATCTCTGCGCTGACGGGTCCTTCGGCTCCCGCACCGCGCACCTGAGCGAGCCCTACCTCGACGACTCCGGCCAACCCGGCGACCACACCGGTTACGGCTACCTGAGCGTCGAGCAAGTCCGCGATCACGTGATCGCCTGCACCACCGCCGGTATGCAGGCCGGCGGGCACGTCATCGGGGACGCCGCGCTCGCGACGATGGCTGCTGGGTTCAGCGCCGCGGCGGACGTGCTCGGCAAAGACGCCATCCGCGCCGCCCATCACCGTTGGGAGCACGTGGAGTTGCCCGGCGCTGAAGTCCTAGCCGTGATGGCCGATCTCGGCATCTGGGCGTCCATGCAGCCCGCCTTCGACGCCGCCTGGGGCGGGGACTCGGGCATGTATGCCGCACGCCTGGGCACCGAGCGCGCGCTCGCCGCCGTGCCCCTGCGCGACATGGTCGATGCCGGGGTCCTCGTCGCGTTCGGGTCCGATAGCCCCATCACCCCTCTCGACCCCTGGGGCGGCGTGCGAGCGGCCACCAACCACCACAACCCAGCGCAGCGTCTGACTGGCGAAGAAGCCTTCGAGGCACACACTGCCGCCGGATATCGGCTCGCCGGGCGCGTTGGCGGGCTACTCGCGCCAGGCCAGCCGGCAACATACGTGATCTGGGAAGACCCGATGGGCACCGAGCGCACCTGGGACAACCACGGCCTGCCCGCCCTCACGGACCCCGACGCGCTGTCCCCCATCGCCGAAAGCACCGTTGTCGCCGGGCACATCGCCTTCACTCGAGAACCGCATGGAGCCTACCTATGACCCTGACCGCCCACATGTCTACCAACGCAGAAGTCGGGCCGCCAAGTAGTTCGCCTCCCAGTGTTCTCGACCTCGACAGCGCCACGGTCGACCACGCCCGCGCATTGGCAGCCCAGCTCGGTCAGCCCGTCGTCGACCTCGCCCGCTCGCACACCACCATCTCGGTCGAGCGAGCCACCCTTCGCCTGGCCGGGCTCGTCGGCGCAGACCACGAGCGCATTCCCTGGGTTAATCACCTAGCTGACGCCGTCCGTGAGCAGGTCGGCCTCGAGCACGGCCTTTCCGCACCCGTCTGGGACGCGTTGCTGCGCGCTGAAGCACCCGATCTGCTGACGTTGGCGCAGAAGGCGAGCTCTCGAGGGGTCACCTTTCAGATACCTTCGGGATCCGACCTCGCCGCCGCCAAAGCGGCCGCCACCGCAGCCGTTGATGTCGGGATGCAGCGGATGGACTCCCAGCGCGCCGCTCGCCAGGACCTGATCGATACGCTCGGCGATCCTGCGCAGCGTCCGTGGATCTACCTCATCGTGGCCACCGGCGACATCTACGAGGACATCCCGCAAGCCATTGCCGCAGCCCGTGACGGGGCGGACGTGATCGCCGTCATCCGCAGCACCGGTCAGTCACTGCTGGACTACGTCCCCGAGGGTGCCACCCGCGAGGGCTTCGCGGGGACCTACGCCACCCAAGAGAACTTCGCGCTGATGAGGGCCGCCCTCGACGAGGTGTCGGCTGAGTTGGGGCGTTACATCCGACTGACCAACTACGCCTCCGGCCTGTGTATGCCGGAGATCGCCGCGTTAGCGGGCATGGAACGACTCGACATGATGCTCAACGACTCGATGTACGGCATCTTGTTCCGCGACATCAACCCCATCCGCACCTTTGTGGACCAGCGGTTTTCTCGCCAGGTCCATGCTCGCGCCGGGATCATCATCAACACGGGCGAGGACAACTACCTGACGACTGCCGACGCCGTTGAGGCCGCCCACACGGTGACCGCGTCGCAACTGCTGAACGAATTTTTCGGCAAGGAAGCGGGTCTCGAGGATTGGCAGCTTGGTCTGGGCCACGCCTTCGAGATCAACCCTGACGTGCCGCAGTCGTTCCGCCTCGAACTCGCCCACGCGTTGCTCGCCCGGCACCTCTTCCCGGACGCTCCGTTGAAGTGGATGCCACCGACCAAGCACATGACCGGTGACATCTTCAAGGGCTACCTGCTCGATGGGTTCTTCAACCTGGCCGGGGCCATGACCGGTCAATCGATCCTGTTGGTCGGGATGATGACTGAGGCCGTGGTCACCCCGTTCCTATCCGATCGCGGGTTGGCCTTGTCCAACGTGCGGTACGTGCTGAACGCAGCAGGCGACCTGGCCGAAGACTTCCACCCACCCCGAGATGGCTTCATTCAAAACCGGTCACGCGAAGTGCTGGGGGAGACGATCACGCTGCTGAGCGACATACACAACGACGGCGCGAGCAGCGACGCCGCTCGCGGGGTGCCCCTGCTTGAAGCCATCGCCAAAGGCACGTTTGGCCTGATGAAGCGCCCAGCCGACAAGGGCAAAGGCTCCGAAGGCGTCGCGGTCAAGGCGCCCGGCTTCTTCAACCCGGCCATAGATCTTCTCGAAGCAGACGGCTGGGGGAGCGCATGAGCGGCATCATCCGGCCCTACGGCGACACCACCGGCGACGGCATGGTGCAGATGTCGTTCACCTTGCCGCTGCGGCACGACAAGGTCAGCGAAGGTGCGGCCCTTCAGCTCGCCGCGAAGATGGGCATGGCGCCCGCGATGCTGGTGCACGCCACGGCGATGGGGCCTAGCCACACCTTTTGTGTCGTCTACGGCTCGACCAAGCACCTGATCGACGTGAGCGCTGTTGAGGTCATCGAGCGCGACTACCCCCTGCTGTCGCCCAAAGAGGTCAACGCAACCATCAAAGAGACCCTGCGGCGGCCCCTGATCGTCGTCGGGGCCTGCATCGGCACCGACGCACACACCGTCGGCATCGACGCCATCTTGAACATCAAAGGCTTCGCCGGCGACAAGGGTCTGGAGTACTACTCTGAGATCCAGGTCGTGAACCTCGGTGCACAGGTCCTCGTGCCGGAACTCGTCGAACGGGCCATCGCCGAGCAAGCCGACGCCGTGCTGGTCAGCCAGGTCGTCACCCAGCGCGACGCCCACCTACACAACACCAGCGAGATGTCGGCAGCCTTCCGTGAGGCCTACCCCGCCGGGAAGGTGCCGTTGCTCGTCGCTGGTGGGCCGCGCTTCGACGAGCGCAGCACCGCCGAGCTCGGCGTCGACCGCATCTTCGGCAGGGGGACCACCCCAGGCGACGTCGCTTCATACCTCGTCCACGCCATCACGCAGAGGAATCCTGCATGAACGACGCACCAGCCCATCGTCCGGCTAAGTCGCCGGCAGCAGTCGGTATGCAGGTCACCCACCGGAGCTACGTCTCTTACGACCACGCGCACTACGCGGGCAACCTCGTTGACGGGGCCTACGGGTTGGCGTTGTTCGGTGATGTGGCCACTGAGATGTGCATCCGCACCGACGGCGACGAGGGCCTCTTCGCCTCCTACAGTGACGTGCAATTCCGCGGGGCCATTGCCGCGGGGGACTGCATCGAGATCACGGCGACGTTGGTCCGGGTGGGGCGTCGCAGCCGCGAAATGGACTTCGAACTACGGATCACCGCACGCGGCAATCCCGAGCGAGGATCCTCCGCCGCCGATGTGCTCGCTGAGCCGATCCTGGCCACCGCTGCCCGCGGCACCGTCGTCGTTCCGGCCCCCTAAGCCTTCGCTCGCGCCGTCACAGTCTCCACCTGGACCAACTTGGCTGCCAGGCTCCGCTTTTGGTCAGTGTCGGCAATCTGCTCCAGTTGGGTCAGCATCTGCTTAAGTCGGTCAGGAACTTGCAGGCTGTCTGCGCCCCAATAAGCAATCTCATCTACACACAGATCGAGGTACTGATCGAAGGTCCACTCACCGGAAACCACTCGTACCACCCCCGAGTCATCGCGTAGCGCGGTGGGGACCGCGCCGGTCTGCATGATCTGGTGCAAGATCGAATGGAGCTCGTTGACCACCTGCACGGCCGTCGTCGGGTCGTTGACCCCGGGGGATAGCGCTCGCTCGCCGATGTCGACCAGCTGCCGGATACCGAACGTGATGTCTTGCTCCATCGAGCGCCGCCACGACAGCGTGACGTATCCCCGCACAACCTCTGGCCAGGCTTGGCCACCGTCGTCGTGGCTCGCAGCGACTAGGGCCATCGGCTGTGAAGGCACCAAGTAGGTGCCGAG
>JBBSKS010000094.1:0-9380 GCA_038256095.1 Actinomycetales bacterium
ACCAGGGACGCGCTGTACGTTGCCCTTGCTGCGCCGCTGAATGCCACCTTGATCACCACCGACGGACGGTGACAATGGACTTCCATCAAGGCGGTGTCGGTGCCCCGTGCGATCACCGCATGACGTTCCGATAACAGGATGGCTGTCGGCCGCTTGTACACGAGAATATCAAAATGATATCGATGTAACGTGGACGTATTGCTCAGAGATCTGCCAGCCGAGGTCCACGCAGAGTTGACCCGGCGTGCCGCCGTCGGGGACAAGAGCCTGCGTGCCTATCTGCGGGAACTGCTCACCGAGCACGTGGCGATCCCTTCCATGGATCAGTGGCTTGGGCACCTTCGCGAACTCGGACCGAACCATGTTGGCGGGCCAACAGGAGCAGAGATTGTTGCTGATGCTCGCGCTGAAGATGACGAGCTGATCGGCCGTTGAGCGTCGTCGTGGTCGAGGCGGCCACCGTCGTCGATCTGATCTGTGACCTGCCCGCCGCCGATCCATTTCGGCAACGCCTGGCTGCGGCGGATGCTGTCGCCGTGCCCGCCCACCTCGATGCGGAAGTGCTCTCGGCACTGGGTCGACTCAAGCGCGCTGGTCGGCTGACGCACGAGGCTGAACGGGTCGAGGCACTTAGCAACCCACGATGCCCACCCTAGTCGAGCTGTGTCAGCTGTGTGTCAGTTTGAATGTCGATATATGCGTAGTTCTGATCACCTGTGTCCACACACACGAAACCCCCAGTACCGCGTTGACCTGCGGAAACTGGGGGCTGACGTGCGACAACCTGTGTGATGTGACCACGATGGTGGAGGTGGCGGGAATTGAACCCGCGTCCGCTGCCGGGGAATCAGGGCTTCTCCGGGCGCAGTGCGTGTAAGGATTTTCTCAGCCCCAGGGCTCGCACGCACGCGTTCCCTGACAGGCTCAGTTACGAAAGAGTCCCGTATGACCCCGCAACGTGATCACACAGCAAGTTTCCTAGATGACGCCAGACACTGAGTCGGAAACTACCTCAGGCTGACGGACCTCGGGACTAGCTCAGGCGGCTAGTGCGAAGTCGGTGCGCTTGGAATCGGCACCTATTGGTTTTGCAAGGAGCGTTGACGAGATGACCTTGCATCCTCGACCCGCTTCCCCTGATTGACCGAACAACGTCGAAACCGATCACCCCCATGGGGGCCACATCACACTGTTCAGTTGTCAAGAACCTCAGACTACGGGGTCAACGCCTGCCCCCGAAACTCAATTCCCGATGGAGCCGCACCCGCCCGCCGTGCGTCTACCCTCAAACACCAACCAAGGAGTCGGTATGTCGCAACGCACGCGAGCAACTCGTGTTGCTTTGATCGCCACGCTGGCTTTGGGGCTGTCCTCGTGCGGCTTCCTCGGGATTGGCCCGTGGCACGGCAAAGCCCTCAATGACACACGCCATGGTTTCAAGACCTACGACGCAGCGAGCGGCTACTCCTCGATCGAGGACCTGGTCGACACTTTGCGTGCCATCCCTACGGAGGATTAGCCGTGCTGGCGCACGTGGGCTGACATGGCGCGGTCGGCTTCCATGCGGTCTTGGCGCTCACGAAGCGTCTGCCGCTTGTCGTGCAACTTCTTACCCTTTGCCAACGCGATCTCGACCTTGACCCGACCGTCTTTGAAGTAGAGCTTCAATGGCACGATGGTGTGACCGGCTTGATCGGCCTTTGAAGTCATCTTCTCGATTTGCTCGCGGTGCAGCAGCAACTTCCGGCGGCGCTTGGCGCTGTGGTTGGTCCACGTGCCTTGCAGGTACTCCGGGATATGCACGTTCTCCAGATACAGCTCGCCGCGGTAATCGATGCAGTAACCGTCGACCAGCGTTGCCCGCCCCATGCGCAACGACTTCACCTCGGTGCCCGTGAGTACCAACCCAGCCTCGACGACGTCTTCAATGTGGAACTCGTGGCGGGCACGTTTGTTGCTCGCGATGAGTTTCTCACCGTGTTCCTTAGCCATGTCCGTCCTTATCTTTTAGCCTGATCAGCGTGACCGGGCCAACCGATAATGCTACAACCAAGATGTTGGGTTGACCGGTATACCGTTCTCACGGGTCTCGAAGTGCAAGTGGCACCCCGTTGATAGGCCAGTGGATCCCATGTAGCCGATGGTCTGACCGCGTTCCACCTTGCCGGACCGCACCGCATACCGGGACATGTGCTTATAGATCGTGGTGAGGTTAACGCCTCGCTGCACGCCGTGATCGATGATGATCTGGTTGCCGCCACCGCGAGTGACCGGCGTTCCGATCACCGTACCGTCGGCTGCGGCCCGAATCGGCGAGCCGCACGCATTGCCATAGTCGAGTCCGGCATGCAACTTCTGGGTGCCTAGAATTGGGTGGAATCGGTAGCCAAATGGGCTGGTGCGGGGGCCCGATGACGGAGCTGACAGGAACCCACCGCCCGATCGGCGTGGAGCCGGGCTCGACGAGGAACTGCTCTTCGAGGATGAAGAACTCGACCCTGAGCTGCGCCGCTCTGCGTCAGCCCTTCTACGAGCGTCTTTTTGAGCGGCTCGCTGCTTAGCGGCTTCTTCTTTGGTCTTAAGACCGTGCTTTTCCTGTGCCAGGAGCGCCAGTTCGTCCTCAAGGTCGTCGGAATCGGCCTGCGCGTCATCCAACTTCCGCTCGAAGGCATCTTTCTCGGCTTCTAGATCATCCCTATCCACTTGCTGCTGGGCCAGCAGGCGCTCAAGCTCTGCGGTGGTCTCTGCCGCGTCGTCGCTGGCCTTCTTCTTGCGGATGACGTTGGCCTCCGCCTCAGCCTGGAGAGCGGCGACATCGCGCCGCACACCGACGAGACGGTCTTGCTCGACCACCTTGCCGGCTTGCTGCGTGGAGAGACGACCAATCGCGTTGTCTTGCACGCGCAACACCGTCCGGGCCATCGCCATGTCTTCTACGACGTCCCCTTCTCCGGACAGGACGTCGAGGGTAAGTGCCAAGTTGCCCACCCCCCCGTTCTTGTAACTCTCCCGCGCGATGGCCCCCACAGCTGCTTTGCTGTCTGCCTGCTCGTCAGCGATGTCTTCGAGCGACGTCTCGATCTTTTTTTCGTTCGCCTTCGCAACCTCTAACTCACCGGCGATACGCTCCGCTTCTTCTTCGGCGTCGCGTAACTCTGTCCTGGCATCTTTCTCGTTCTCTTCGGCTTGGGCGACGGCGGCATCGGCATCTTTCAACTTCTCGTCGGCGGCCACCAACTCAGCGGAAGTGTCTTCGAGGTCATCACCCAAATCTTCAATCTGACCATCAACAGCGTCCTTCTCGTCTTGAGTGTCGCCTTGCTCACGCTGCACGTCATCGACGTGCCTGTCTGAGCCCCCATCGGCGGCAAATGCTGGACTGCCCATCACTACCGAGGCGCTCAGCGCCACCAAAAAAGCCCCGCCAAGCTGGCGGCGCGCAAGAAAGGCGCGTTCGGGGTCCGTCATCTCACACCTGCACATATCGTCGAAGGGCCAACCACGAAGTGACGGTGGCAAGCACGACGGCCCCGCCCACGAGCACAGGGGCAATCAACCACACATCAGCGACCCCGACCAAAGCAACAAGGCCGCTATCTCCAGCCAATAACTCGGTCAAGAATCCTGACACGCCAAATTCCACCATTGAATATAACAGCGCTATCGCGAGTCCTGAACCGATCAAAGTCGCAATGACGGTTTCTGCTACGAAAGGAGCGTGGATGGTCAGCGCTGATGCTCCGACCAAGCGCTTGATGCCTGTTTCGCGTCTCCTAGACCACGCGGTGAGCCTGATGGTGGTGCTGATGAGCAGCACCGAGCAGATGACCATGGCCGCGGCTAATGCCACCGAGGCCAAACTCACGATATTAAGAAAGGCGAAAAGTTTGTCGATGAGTTCGCGCTGGTCCTCCACGCTCTCAACTCCAGGCGTACCTTCAAAGGCCGCTGAGACCACGTCGTACTTCTGCGGGTCCGATAATTGCACTCGGAAGCTCTCCGGGATGGCTTCTTGGGGAACGTTTTCCAGCACGGCTGAATTGCGGAACTGCTCACGAAAGCGCTCGTATGCTTCTTCGTTCGATTCAAACCAGTAGTTCGCCACCAAGGGGCTTAACCCCTCCAAGTCGCTATCGAGTTGGTCGCGTTGAGCTTGGGTTACCCCACCGCTGGCGCACGCGGCAACGTCCGTGCTGTCGGGAGTGCACAGGTAGATCGACACCTGGACTCGGTCGTACCAATAGCCTTTGGCTGTGTCTACCTGCTGCTGGGCGAGCAATCCGCTGCCCAGAAAGAACATCGAGACCATGGTGACCAGCACCACCGAGACGAACATGGCGGTGTTGCGTCGCAGGCCATTACCCACTTCGGCAAGAAGAAAACCCGGTCTCACGGTCTGGTGACCCCCTCGGTCTCGATGGCCGCATACTCGCCGTCGGCCTGGTCGCGGACGACCTCACCGTCGCGCAACTGCACCACGCGCTTACGGAACGTATCGACGATGTGCGTGTCGTGCGTTGCCATCACCACTGTCGTGCCGGAGCGATTGATCCGATCCAGAATCGTCACAATTTCTTGGCTGATCGCCGGGTCCAGGTTTCCCGTGGGCTCGTCAGCCAGCAGGATCGGCGGCTTGTTGACCATAGCCCGCGCAATGGCAACCCGTTGCTGCTCGCCACCGGAGAGTTCATGGGGCAGGCGCTTGCCCTTTCCCGCGAGGCCCACCAGATCCAGCGTCTGGGGGACGATATGGCGGACTTCGTGTCGCTTAGTGCCAAGCACATCGAGGACATAGGCAACGTTTTGATAAACCGTCTTTCCCGGCAGCAACCGGAAGTCCTGAAAGACCGTGCCCACTTGGCGGCGCAATGAGGGAATCCGGCGCGAAGGCAGCCGCACCAGGTCATTCCCCGCCACTCGAACCACCCCCGACGTCACTTGCTGCTCGAGGATGATGAGGCGCAACAACGTCGACTTTCCGGAGCCGGAGGCACCTACGACGAAGACAAATTCGCCCCGCTGAATGTCGACGCTCACGTTATGAAGCGCCCAGGGGTCGCTCTTGCCATAGCGCACGCTGACGTCTTCGAAAGTAATCATGTTTTGGCTGTTTCGTGTGGGTTGAGTTGAGCGGCACGCTCGCGCGTCGGCCGAATCGCTTGGGTCACACCATAGGTTACGTAGCGGTCCTGAGTGCCAGTATCAGGCTTGGTTTTGCTGTCGATTAAGACTCCGCGCGCTCCGCCGACCGCTTCCACCGGATCCCAGCCTCAACGAAGGCGTCAATGTCACCATCGAGCACCGCAGCCGTGCTTCCCACCTCGTAGTTGGTACGCAGGTCTTTGACCATTTGATAGGGGTGCAGGACGTAGGACCGCATCTGGTCACCCCAGGATGCCTTGATGTCCCCCGCCATTTCCTTCTTGGTCGCGTCTTCCTCTTGCTTCTTCAACAAGAGCAGCCGCGACTGGAGGACCCGCAGGGCGGCGGCACGGTTTTGGATCTGTGACTTCTCGTTCTGCATCGACACCACCACACCGGTGGGGATGTGCGTCATCCGGACGGCCGAATCCGTGGTGTTGACCGACTGGCCACCGGGGCCCGAGGAGCGGAAAACGTCCACCTTCAGCTCCGCTTCCGGGATCTCGATGTGATCGGTCTGCTCGATCAACGGCACCACCTCGACCGCCGCGAAGCTCGTCTGCCTGCGGCCCTGGTTGTCGAACGGGCTAATGCGCACCAAACGGTGGGTGCCAGCCTCCACGGACAAGGTGCCATAGGCATACGGCATCTTGACCTCGAACGTCGCCGACTTCAGGCCGGCCTCTTCGGCATACGAGGTGTCGAGGATGGTCGTGGGGTAGTCGTGACGCTCGGCCCAACGCAAGTACATCCGCATCAGCATCTCGGCGAAGTCAGCGGCATCGACCCCGCCAGCACCGGACCGGATCGTGACGACGGCTTCACGCTCGTCGTACTCGCCGTTCATCAGCGTGCGGACCTCGAGCAACGAAACTGCTTTTTGTAGGGCCGCAAGGTCTCGCTCGGCCTCGAGCATCGTGGCTTCATCGTCTTCTTCTGTCCCGAGCTGCACCAGCACCTCAAGCTCATCAATGCGGTCATCCATCCCCACCACCCGGTCGTGCTCAGCTTTGAGGCGTGACATCTGCGAAGTGACCACCTGGGCGTGCTCAACGTTGTCCCACAGATCGGGCACCGACGCCTGCGCCTCGAGGTCGCTTACCTTGGCGGCGAGAGTCTCCAGATCCGTCACTTCACGCACCGTCGCCATCGTTGCGCGAAGGGTTTTCAGGTCAGAATCAAAGTCAACAGCCACGAGCGCAGCCTACGTCAGCGACCTGCGGCATCGGCCCGAATGCCGTGCGAGCCGACATACACGGAAGTCGCCGAGACCCACGCAATAACGAGGGTTTTGGCGACTTTCGTGTATGTCGAGCGTTGGTGCGCAAATTAGGCCATCGACAACTCGGACAGGCCCTGGTCCGCCGAAACTGTCGACAATAACCACGTCACGGCTTCCTTGGCGGTCCAGCCTTGCGGGAACTTCTCGATCAGCATGTTCGCACCGACGAGATCCTGGCCGAGGGTGACGATGCGCGTCTCGGCATACCCGTCCTTGCGCTTCTGGCCCAGGCCGATGTTGGCCATCAGCCCGTTGCACAGGCACTTGCGGCCCACGGTGGCGGCTTCGGTGCCGCCCTTCTTCAGATACATGTGGACGGGCTCGGAAGGGCAGCGATAGCCCACTTCGCCATCGTCCTTTTCGTATGCCGAGCGGAGGTAGGACAGATCGCACAAGCGGGGTCGGTCCTCGTAGACCGCGACCTCGCTCTGGGTGCCCTGCAGCGAAGCAACCTTGAATGGGAACCCGGTCGGGCTTGCGCGAGGGTCGTTCTTGACGGTCAACTCCCCTGTGCGCAGTTCTTCGACCATGTGCTGCTGTGTCTCGCGCTCCAGGCCGCTGTCACTGGAGAGGGCGAATAAGGTGCCGACCTGCACCCCGGCGGCGCCGTCGGCCAAAGCCTCAGCCAGTTTGCCGGGCGTGCCATAGGCGCCGGCCAGCCAGAACGGCAACGACAGGTCTGCCATCTTCTGCAGGTTGACGATGTCGCGAGCGCCGTAGATCGGCTCGCCGGCCTCGTCCAGTTGCATCTTTCCTCGGGGAGGCGCGCTGTGGCCACCAGCCGAAGGGCCCTCCACGACGAAGCCATCGGGGCGGATGCTCTCGTCGCGGTAGAGATAGTTAGCCAGCGCATCGGCGGAGACGATCGCGAGAAAGTCCGGGCGCTCAACGGTGGGCAGGTCGTCGCCCAGCAGTTCAGCCGGGTCAACGGTGATGTAACGAGTCATAGAACCGCCGGCCACGTCAGCCACGATCTTGCCCTCACGCCCAGCGGCGATGTCGGTCAAGAACTGCGGGATGTCTCGGGGTATGCCGGCGCCCATGATCACGTAGTCGGCGCCAGCGAGTGCGGCTCCGAACAGCGCCGTGGGGGTGGCCATCTGCAGCTTTTCTAGGCAGTTGATGCCAACGACGCCGTCGTGGCCTTCTTTGGCGCACCACACTTCGGCGAAGTTGCCGACGACTGCCAGCTCTTGGATGGCACGACCGGTGTCGATGGTCAGCTTAGGCAGTGGCTTGTAGGGGGCGTCAGGGTCTTTGCCGCCCTCGATGAAGTATTTATCTAGCACGCGCTGGGCCATCTCTTGCGACGGGAAGGCGGCGAGGGCGCGGCGCATATGACCGCCTTCGTCGCCGGTCTGGAGGCGGCGGGCCAGGACGGCGTCCATCGCGGTGCCAGAGACAATGCCCATTTGGCCGCACATGGACACTTCACGGGCGAGTTGCCACGACGAGACGGCAACCCCCATGCCACCTTGGATGATCACAGGACGTGCTTTGGGAGCCACTTCGGCCTCCTAAGGAAGTTCAGGGTGTAGACCTACATCATCGTAAGTACCGGGACCGTAGATTTCGCTTTCATAACCTACGGTAGCGTAACTTGGCGCGGAAGGCGCTCAACGCATCCGAAGCCGGACACCGTGTGACTCGATGACGAACTCGACATGCGACAGATCGGGCACGACTAGATCGGCGTCAAGGTCGTGCGCCCCGTGAGTGCTGACCACTCCTAGCGTTGCGCAGCCAGCCGCGCGCCCCGAAGTGAGCCCGCTGGGCGCATCTTCGACGACGAGGCACTGTGCGGGATCGACGCCGAGTCGCTGCGCCGCGAGCAGGTAGGGCTCGGGGTCGGGCTTGCCTCGGGTGATGTCGTCAGCGGAGACCACCACCTCGGGTATGCCGACTCCAGCAGCCTCCAGTCGGGCTAGCGCAAGATTGCGGGTTGCCGAGGTGGCGATGGCGGCACTTTGACCGAGGACGGCAAGAGCCTCGGTCGCCCCCGGCAAGGCCACAACCCCGACCGTGTCGGATTCTTCGATGGCCACGATCCGGGCCAGCGCGTCGCCCTGGTCACCGTCGGGTAACACGGCCGCCACGATCGCAGCGGCCGGCACCCCGTGGAATCCCTGGAGGCTGAACGGGTCCACGTGGTGCTCGATGGCCCACGCCACCCAGGAGCGGCGCACCGCCTCGGTTGAGTCGATGAGCGTGCCGTCGTTGTCGAAGAGCACGGCCGCGAAGGTCCGGTCGGTCAGCGCAGATGTCATGTCACATAGTGTGACCGTCGTGAATCGTGAACCTCGACTCGACCAGGATGTAGAGCGCGCCCTCGTCGTCGCTGCCCACCCCGACGACGCCGACTTCGGCGCTGCCGCGACCATCGCAGGGTGGGCGCGAGCCGGCATACAGGTGACGTTGTTGTGTTTGACGCACGGCGAGCAAGGCGCGCGACCTGACGCTGACATTGCCAAGGTGCCCGAGCTGCGTGAACGTGAGCAGCGAGCCGCGAGCGCCGAGTTGGGCGTCACCGACGTGCGCTTCCTGACTGGGCACCGCGACGGGTGGCTTGAGCCGAGCTTTGACCTGCAACGCGAGATCGTGAAGGTCATCCGCGATGTGCGGCCGCAGCGGGTGCTGTGCCAGTCCCCCGAGCGTTGGTACGACCGGATCATGGCCTCGCACCCCGACCACCTGGCTGCTGGCGAGGCGACCGTGCGGGCCTGCTACCCAGCCGCGGAGAACCCCTTCGCCTGGCC
Source organism: Actinomycetales bacterium (assembly GCA_038256095.1). Classification (GTDB taxonomy): domain Bacteria; phylum Actinomycetota; class Actinomycetes; order Actinomycetales; family Dermatophilaceae; genus Ornithinicoccus. The sequence goes on from JBBSKS010000094.1 coordinate 9,181, forward strand.
CGAGCTCAATGTGGACTTCTGGCACGTCGGTGAGATCTGGCTGATGGCTCACCCCAACGCCGATCATCCCGTTGATGTCACCGACACCTTCGACGCCAAGGTCGCCGCGCTGCGCCAGCACGCCAGCCAGACCGGCCACCGCGAGGGGCTGGAGGACGTCCTGCGGGAGTGGATGACGTCCACGGCCGGGCGCTTCGACT
>JBBSKS010000095.1:0-9325 GCA_038256095.1 Actinomycetales bacterium
GTGAAAAGCCTATCGGACGGATTCTCGACAAACTCGACGTCGCCAATCGGGTTCAGATCGCCGTGTGCATTCACAACGCCAAGCACTGACGCAACGGGCACGAGAGAACTGGTGGGCCAGGCCAAGCGATAACTGCCGCCGGCTCAGGCCACCATGCCGTGCGGGTCGATCACGTACTTCTTTGCCACGCCCGAGTCGAACTCCTGGTAGGCCTCGGGCGCCCCGGCCAGTGACACTGTCGTTGCGTTGACGGCCTTAGCGATCTGCACCTTGTCGTGCAGGATCGCCATCATCAGTCCGCGGTGATACTTCATCACCGGGCACTGGCCGGTCATAAACGAGTGCGACTTCGCCCAGCCCAAGCCAAGACGCACGGACAGCGACCCGACCTTGGCGTCATCGTCGACGGCACCAGGGTCGCCGGTGACGTACAGCCCAGGTATGCCGAGCCCGCCACCTGCGCGAGTGATCGTCATCAACGAGTTCAGCACCGTTGCCGGGGCCTCACCAGACGACGCCTCGCCGTGACCGCGGGCTTCGAAGCCGACCGCGTCCACACCACAATCCACTTCGGGCACGCCAAGGATCTGTGCGATCTGGTCGCCGGGGTCGCCCTTGGACACGTCAACGGTCTCGCACCCGAAGCTGCGAGCCTGAGCAAGTCGCTCTTCCACCAGGTCACCGACGATGACTGCGGCAGCACCGAGCAACTGAGCCGAAGCCGCCGCCGCGAGACCCACCGGGCCAGCACCAGCGATGTACACCGTGGAGCCCACCGTCACCCCGGCCGTCACCGCGCCGTGGAACCCCGTCGGGAAGATGTCCGAGAGCATGGTCAAGTCGAGGATTTTCTCCATGGCCTGGTCGTTGTCCGGGAACTTCAGCAGGTTCCAGTCGGCATACGGCACGAGCACGTATTCGGCTTGGCCGCCGACCCATCCGCCCATGTCGACGTAGCCGTAGGCGCTTCCGGGACGGTCGGGGTTGACGTTCAGGCAGATGCCGGTCTTGCCCTCCTTGCAGTTGCGGCAGCGACCGCAGGCGATGTTGAAGGGCACCGAGCAGATGTCGCCCTCCTTGATGAACTCGACACCAGGCCCGACTTCCATCACTTGACCGGTGATTTCGTGGCCCAGGATCAGACCCTCTGGAGCAGTGGTGCGTCCGCGGACCATGTGCTGATCGGACCCGCAGATGTTGGTGGTGACGACTTTCAGGATGGCTGCGTGAGGCAGGCTGCGGCCAACGTTGTCCGGGTTAACGCCCGGTCCGTCCTGCAAGGTGAAGGTCGGGAAGGCGATCTCCTGAACCTCCGTTTTGCCGGGTCCCATATAAGCCACACCGCTGTTGCTAGGCATCATCAATCTCGCGATCTAGGCCGCCGACGCTAGTCAGGGAGTCCGCAGCGCCGCAGCCTCAGTAGGGTTTTTCGATCATAGAAACGTAACGGTCCGGTCACAAGAGGTGGGATGAGATTCACGGCTGGCTCTCAGAACGCGCGCCGGGACTTTCGGCCCTGTTGTACCGGGCGACACCAGGCCAGGTTGGAAGCATCAGCAACACCCGCCCACTGAGCAGGAGTCCGTCATGAATACCGCAGCAACATCTCGCCCTGTCGTGGTCGGGTACGACCATTCGGAAACCGCGGTCGCTGCCCTCGATTGGGCCGGGCAGTTGGCCGAAAGGAGCGGCGCATCGATCACAGTGGTTTATGCATCCGAGGCGATCGTGTACGCCCAAGACGTGTCGTACGGGTTTATGAAACCGGACCACGAGCATGAACGTGCTGAGCAGATCGCTCAGAAGGGCGTGGATCACCTGTCCGCTAGGCACCCCGAATTGGCTATCGAAGCGGTCGGCTCGATCCTGAGCGCCACGGTCGCGCTCGACGAGGCATCGACGTCCGCTTCGGTGATCGTGGTCGGCAGCCATGGTCGAGGACGAGTCAACTCAATCATGCTCGGCTCGACGGCATACGCGCTCAGCGGTCACGCTCGGTGTCCGGTCATCGTGGTTCGTGACGGGCACGCCGCGATGCCCGGGCCGGGACGTCCGGTCGTGGTCGGCAGCGATGGTTCGAAAAGCGCCCGGCACGCGGTTGACGCTGCCGCCAGTGTGGCTCAACAGTGGGACGCAACGCTGCTCGTGGTGTCGTCGTGGACTCCGCCGCCGCCGGATCCCTGGGGTAATCCACCGTCTGGCTACTCCAGTGTCGCCGACGCCCTGAAGGCTCGAGAGGATAAGGCCCGCGACGTCAATCAAGACGGCGTTGACCACATCCGACTCGAACACCCGAATCTGGTCATCGAGGGTCTGGTCATGGAGGCGAGGCCTGAGGACGCAGTCATGAATGCCTCCTCGGACGCTGCGATGTTGGTCGTAGGATCACGCGGTCGCACCAAGTTTATCGGCACGTTCCTCGGCTCCACCGCTCGGGCTGTGCTCCACCAGAGCACCATTCCCGTTATGGTTGCGCAGTGAACCCCATTCACACCTTGGACGAACTGGCGTGCTGGGAGCGGCTCAAGGCTGGCAGCTTTGGCCGACTCGCTTACCACCTCATCGATCAGGTGGACATCGTTCCGCTCAACTACTCGGTTGGCACCGGCCGTAAGTTGCTCTTTCGCACGGCAGAGGGCAGCAAGTTGCTCGCGGTGGTGATGAATGCGGACGTGGCCTTCGAGGTCGATGATCTCGAGGGCCACAAGGCCTGGAGCGTCGTGGCCCGTGGGCGGGCACGGTGGGTCGAGGGTCAGGAGGCGCGTGACGCCAACGCCCTGATGGGCAAAGCCTGGGTCGATGTGCCCAAGCACAATATCGTCGCTATCGACGTCACCGAGGTCACCGGGCGGGCCTTCGACCTGGATCGCCCGTAGCAACCGAGTCCGCTTCGAGCATCACATTAACGGCGTCCCTGCGTCGAGATGGACACGGCATACACCGCGCGGTAATGCCGATCAGCACACCCAGCATGAGCAGCGTCCGGGGGTTGGGATTACCACCGGCTGCATGCTGGGCTGGGACATCTGACATGTCGGGCAGATTGCCACTGGCCGAGCACCTTGCCCTCGCCTCGCTCGGTGTGCTGCTTCCCGGTGCGGCATTCGCTGTGTTGACACAATCAGCCGACAGCCCATCGACAGCCGCAACCGTGGCAATCGCCACCAAGCATCGGACCATTTCGACCAGTCTGTACGAGACCGACGGGCAACGAATCGGTTACGCAAAGTTCTGTGACGTGAACGGCGAGGTTGAGGTCGAGGTGAAAACGTGGAGGGGACTCACCACCGGTTTCCACGGCTTGCGCATCCACGCCAACGACGACTTGAACTTTTGGGAGCTTCGCGGGCGTGCATTGACTATCCACTCCGGGCCTGACAACTACGGCAACGTTCCGCTCGGTGATGGACCTACGCAGTACACCGCGAATAGCCGCATGAGCCACAACAACGGACCCTCACGCACGCAGCCGTGGTCCGACACCGACTAGCAGGACTGGGAGTCGGTCCAAGCGCAGGTATGCCGCAACGCGGGCATCACGCCGAGCCCACCGGGACGGGTCTGGCGGCCATAGTCACCGCGATGCCGTTCGGTCAAGCACAACCTCGGCAGCGGCAGCCCCGGTCGCCGCAATGGACCGGCGATCCACCACCCACTGAGCCCGACGTTGTCGCTCGCTGTCAAGGTCATCGCCTTTACCGTCTGCGCCCGCACGCAGCACCCGCACCATTGCCTCGGCCACCGCATGCGCGTCGTGGGGCACGGCCTCCCCCAAGCGATGCTCGGTGAGATCGGCCACGGCGGGCCCCGGCCCGGCATAGACCACCGGAGTTCCACAGGCCAATGCGGCCAAGACCTTGGTGGGGTAGGCGAAGTCGTAACCCAACCCCGGCTTCACACTCACCACCGCACCGGCTGCGGCGCGGTGCCATCGGGCGGCGTCATCGGGCGGGACCAACGCCCGGAGTTCGATCGCGCCGTCGGGCAGGTCATCGGCAATAGCCTGCAACGCAGGCCACGAACTGCCCTGCCCCAAAAACACCAACCGGGCGTCGGGCACGTGCGGGAGCACCTCGCGCAGGGCTTCGGCGAAGACTTCGGCGCCTTGCCACTCCGAGGCCGTGCCGGCGTACAAGAAGAACGGGGTCGTTGGTATGTCGTCTCGCTCCGTCCGCTCGGCGGTCAGGTCAGGCTGCGGGTCGGTGGGGCGAAAGACACCGGTGTCAATGCCGTTGGGCACGACATGAACGACCTTGGCCCCGAGTTCACGGACCCGATCCGCGACCCCCTCGGAGACGGCGATGACGTCGCTGGCTCCCGCCAGCGCCCAGCGCTCGAAGGCCCGCAAGAGGTGCACAACAACGTCGGGCGCCCCCGTCGATGCGCTGGCGTCGGACCACACATCAGCGGCGTAGTAGACGTACGGAATCGGCCTCCGCAAGATCACCGAGCGCAGTCCGGTCAATGCCCGCACCACGACTCCGGTGGTCGGCGGCGGCTCGACGACAACCACGTCAAGGTGCTGAGCCACCAACAGCCGAAGCACCAACGGCACATCAAAGCTCATATAAGGCAGGTAGCCCCGGACGTATCCGGACGCATCGCGCAGCACCGGCCATCGGCTGATCGAAAGTTCTGCGGCACCGCCGCTTTGTCCGTCGCTGACCTCGTCGCCGACGGTCGTGAGAAAATCCTCGTTGCTGCGGGTGGTCAACACCTGGACTTGGGCGTCGCGGGCTACCAGCGCCTCGACCAACGCCTGCAGCCGAAAGGCAGCGGCGGCTCGGTCGGGCGTGAAGATCCGCGTGGCCACCACCACCCCCGCGCTGCCGTCCGAGCGTGTAACGAGATTCACGCTAAAGCCTCAATTCCGTTACACGCTCGGTTGACACGATGCGCGCCACGCCATGCCACTGGTTGACACGCGTCGCCCCTACAGCGTGATGGTGCGGTCGGTCGCAGCCGACTCGAGCACGGCCTCAACAACCTGCAGCGTGTGCACACCTTCGTTCATCGACACCACTAACGACTTCGCGAGCTCTTCTCCGCGCAGCACGTCGCGGAAATTCTCTTGTTCCACGCGCAGCGGCTCACGCTTGGCGATGGCGTAACGGATCGAGTCGCCCTCGGACACTCCACGGAAAGCCGCAGCCTGACTCCAATCGGAGGCCACGTCGCCATTGGCGTAGAACGTCAGGTCGGACGTCAGAGTGTCGGCGACGAGCGCGCCATTTTCCCCCGTCGCAATCGTGGCGCGCGACTTCATCGGCGACAACCAGTTGACGGTGTGGGTCACGATGATGCCGTTGGCCAAGCGGCCGTTGGCCACGACCATGTCTTCGTGCTCGCGGCCCGAGCGATGCGCGACCTGACCCGAGACCACGGCATACGGACTCTGTGCGATCCAGGCGGCGAGGTCGATGTCGTGAGTGGCTAAGTCTTTGACCACCCCGACGTCGGCGATCCGTGCGGGGAAGGGGCCTTGGCGCGACGTGGAGATCTGATAGACCTCGCCGAGCTCGCCCTCCTCGATGCGGCGGCGCATCTCTAACAGCGCCGGGTTGCATCGCTCGACGTAGCCCACGCAGCCGACCAAGCCGGCGTCGGTGAAGGCGTTAGCGACTCGCATACCCGACTCCGCCGTGGCCGCGATCGGCTTCTCGACCATGGCATGCACGCCAGCGGTGGCAAGCGCCAAACCCACTTCTTCGTGCAGGTAGGTCGGCACGGCCACCATCGCGGCGTCGATGCCGGCCTCAATCAGCGACTGCACGTCGGGCAGCACCTCAAGCCCGGCAGCGATCCCGTGCTTGTCCCCATAAGGGTCGGCAACGGCAACCAAATCCATGCCCTCGACCTCGCGGATCACACGGGCATGGTGACGGCCCATCGAACCGAGACCAATCAGACCCATCCGTATGGGGGTCTGTGCGCTGAGCGTGCTCATGCGGAGGTCTCCGCTCCGGCACCAACGACCGTGTTCACGGCCTCAACGATGCGCTCCAGGTCGTCTTGAGACAGCGAAGGGTGCACCGGCAGCGAGATGACCTCAGCAGCGGCACGGGCGGTCTCGACCAACTCTTGCTTCGGCGCGAAACGGGCCAACGAGACGAGTTCATGGTTAGGGATCGGGTAGTACACACCCGTTCCGACCTGGTGCTCTTCGCGTAGCGCAAGCACGATGGCGTCCCGCTCGGCGCCGGTGGCACCGGCGATGCGGATCGTGTATTGGTGGTAAACGTGGCTGCAGTTGTCTCGGACCACGGGGGTGGTGACACCGCGCAGGTGCTCGTTGAAGAAGGCTGCGTTAGCCTGACGAGCATCGGTCCACTTACCGATCTTCGTCAACTGCACCCGACCGATCGCTGCGTGCAGGTCGGTCATCCGGTTGTTGAGCCCGACGAGCTCGTTCGCGTACTGCTTTTCCATCCCCTGGTTGCGCAGCAGACGCACGCCACGGGCAATGTCGGCGTCGGCGCAGGACACCATGCCGCCTTCACCGGAGGTCATGTTTTTGGTTGGGTACAGGCTGAACATCCCGAAGGTGCCGAAGGTGCCGAGCCGCTGACCGTCGTACCTTGCGCCGTGTGCCTGGGCCGCATCTTCAAAGATCTGCACCCCAGCGCGTTGGGCGACCTCCTGCAGACCACCTAGGTCGGCCGGGTGACCGTAGAGGTGCACCGGCATGATCCCGGCGGTGCGCTCAGTCAGCGCGTCGGCGACCGAGGCGGGGTCGAGGGTGAAGGTGTCGGGCTCGATGTCAGCGAAGACTGGGGTGGCGCCGGTCAGCGCGACCGAGTTGGCCGTGGCCGCAAAGGTGAAGGACGGCACGATGACTTCATCCCCTGCCCCGATGCCGGCGGCAATGAGCCCCAAGTGCAAGCCTGACGTGCCGGAGTTCACCGCCACACAGGTGCGTCCGCCGACCAGGTGGTCACCGAATTCTTGCTCAAAGGCCGCAACCTCTGGGCCCTGAGCGACCATCCCGGACAGCAACACCTTGTCGACGGCAGCGCGCTCGTCATCACCGATGATCGGCTTGGCGGGGGGGATAAAGGCGCGTTCACTCACTGCTGTTGTCTCCTTGTGTTGGTGCGTTTGCTGATGCTGCGGTCATCGGCGCAATCGAGTCGCCTTCGCTCATGTAGGTTGCGCCGCTTGAGGGGCAGGTCCATTGTCCGTGGCCGTCGTCAACCAGCCGCACCCCGGCCTCGCCGACCCACCCGATCTGACGGGCAGGAACCCCCACCACCAGGGCGTATGCAGGCACGTCCTTGGTCACCACGGCCCCAGCCCCGACGGTCGCCCACGCCCCCACGACCACCGGAGCCACGCAGACGGCGCGGGCACCGATGGAGGCCCCACGCCCGATGCGGACCCCCACCGCCGACCAGTCGTCGGCGCTCTTGGCGGTGCCGTCGGTGTTGATGGCCCTTGGAAACTCATCGTTGGTCAGCACGGCCGCCGGGCCGATGAAGACGCCGTCAGCAAGGAGCGCAGGCTCGTAGACCAACGCGTAGTTCTGGACTTTGCAGTTGTCCCCCATGTGCACCCCGGTGCCGACGTAGGCCCCCCGGCCAATCACGCAGCCGGTCCCGAGCACGGCGTCTTCACGCACTTGGGCCAGGTGCCAGACCGAACTTCCGTCGCCGATGGTCGCGCTCATCGCGACATCGGCAGTGCTGATGATGCGTGCCGTCGACACAGGCGCTCCTTGCGGGTCGGGGAGGTGAGGTAGGTGAGAATGCTCGCATGACTGTATCGCCCCAGGCTCCGGATGCTGTGCTGGTGATACCGCTATTCAACGAAGGCACTGTGATCGCCGACGTCCTGGCGGAGGCAATGCAGACCTTTCCGCATGTGGTCTGCATCGACGATGCCTCGACCGATGACTCCGCGCGCGCGGCCCGAGGCGCCGGGGCCATCGTGGTTCAGCACCCCTTCAACCTGGGCCAAGGTGCGGCGTTGCAGACGGGGATCGACTACGTGCTGCGAGCCAGCGATGCCGCATACATCGTCACGTTTGACGCCGACGGGCAACACCGGGTGGTTGATGCTCTTGCGATGGTCCAGCGGGCCCGTGAGCGCGAGTTGGCCGTGGTGTTTGGCTCGCGCTTCCTCGACAAGCGCACCAAGCCGGGGCTGCTGAAGAAAATCGTGCTCAAGACTGCGGTGTGGATCACGAATCAGCAGACCGGGATGCGTCTCTCCGATGCGCACAACGGGCTGCGGGTGATCCGCCGCGACGCTGCGCAAGGCGTGCACTTGAGCCAGAACCGGATGGCCCACGCCACCGAGATCGTGCTGCAGTTGGGTCGGACCAAACTCCCCTGGGGCGAATACCCGGTCCACGTGCTCTACACCGATTACTCTCGGGCCAAAGGTCAATCCCTGATCAACTCGGTCAACGTGTTGATCGACTCGATCTTGAAATGAGGCGCCCGTGCTCGACCAACCGCTGATCAAGACAATCCTACTTGCGGCGATCGTGCTGGTCACCGTGATGCTGACCCGCTCGACGGCTGGGGCGCGCCACCAGGCCATCCGACGGCTGATGCTGATCGGCTTTGTGATCCTGGCCGTGATCGCCGTGCTCTTCCCGCCGTTCCTGACCCAGGTTGCCCAGACCGTGGGCGTCGGGCGTGGGGCGGACCTGCTGCTCTACGGATTGACCGTGACGTTTTTGGGATATGTCGCGACGAGCTTTCGCCGGTTGCAACAGATGGAGCGCCACGTCACCCAACTGGCTCGCGAGCTAGCGCTGCGCGAAGCCGTCGAAAAGGATAGACACGAGCCGACCGCTTAACGGCTGGGCAGCGTTTCCAACAGCGGAACGACTAGGTCGTATGAAGCCTCGTCACCGGCCACCACCAGTCCCCGAGGGTGCACCCGCGGGTCGTACGGCTCGTTGTCGAATGTGCCGACAAATCCCCCGGCCTCTGTCACCAACAGCGACCCGGGAGCGTGATCCCAGGGGTGCGTGCCGCCATACAAGACGATGTCGGCTGCGCCTTCGATCAGCTTCGGGTAGTCGACGCCGCAACACACCCACGTCAGCTCAAGCGGCAGGATCCCGCCGAGGCGGTGCCCGATCCAAGGGCGCATGGACGTGACCGCCCGCATCGCATTCGGCGTATGGGCTACTGGCACGCGCTTGAGGCGCTGGCCGTTGCGGAAGGTACCCGATCCGCGCTCGGCCACGAACGAACGCTCGTGTTGCGGCTGCCAAATCCACGCCCGCACGCTCTGCCCGCCTCGCAACTCCGCGACCATGACCGCGTGATCGGCCTTGCCGTGGACGAAGTTTTTAGTGCCGTCGATCGGA
>JBBSKS010000096.1:0-9226 GCA_038256095.1 Actinomycetales bacterium
CGTGACTGCGGCGTGGTGTGCCCGGTTACAGGATGTTCGACACGCCGATGTCGAAGCCGTGGGCGCTAAGGCGGCAAGTCTGGGTGAACTGATCGGTGTTGGGTTCGATGTCCCGCCTGGTTTTGTGGTCGCGACCGAGGCCTACCGCTGCGCGGTGGGGGACGCCACCTCCAGCACCGAAATAGAAACGTCACCGATGCCACAGGCGGTGCAGGAAGCGCTACGCAGCGCTTACCGCAACCTGTCTGAGGGCCCTGTCGCCGTGCGTTCCAGCGCCACGACCGAGGATCTCCCCGGCACCACGTCTGCAGGACAACACGACACATATCTCAACGTCGAGGGCGCCGAAGAAGTGCTCAGTGCAGTGCACCAGTGCTGGGCGTCGCTGTTTTCCGAGCGTGCCGTTGCCTACAGGGAGCGTTTACGCATCGACCCTGCCAGTGCGGCCATGGGGGTAGTCGTCCAGCGCATGGTGACCCCTGACGCGGCCGGGGTGATGTTCACCGCCGACCCGGTGACCGGTCACCGGGACCGCGTAGTGATTAATGCTGGCCCCGGGCTCGGTGAGCAGGTCGTCTCCGGGCAAGTCACCCCGGACCACGTCGTCATCGACGCCGGGAACCGGATCACTCGTAGGCAGGCGCGGCCGGCACCGCCGGTGGGCTTAGATGAAGCGGGCCAGCCATCCGTCAGTCCCGCCGTTATCAGCGACGACATCGTGGTGCGCCTAGCGGGGCTCGGGCGTCGCATCGCTGATCATTTCGGGCGACCCCAGGACATTGAATGGGCCGTGAGGGACGGGCAGGTGCTGATTCTGCAGTCGCGGGCTATCACCGCGCTGCCCCCAGCACCGGTCGCGCTGAACTGGGCCCAACGCGCGATCGGATCAGTAGTGCTCGAACTTCTCCCGCGCCGACCGCTGCCCATGGAACTCACCGCCGCCACGCGGCCCATAGTTGCCGCAAACATGATGGGCATGACCACCGCGCTCACCGGCATCCGGCTCGATTTCGAGGCGATTCTTCCCCAGGAAGACTTCATCGTCCAACAACTCATCCCCCCACACCTCAAGCCCACGAGGGCCACCCCAGCACGGCTCACCCGGACCGTTATCCGTGGGCTGCGCGGTTCGCCCGGGCGATGGCGCACAGACCCCAACCTGGCTTCATACCGCCGAGACTGCGCCGAACTAAACCGTGCCGACCCCCAACGCCTCACCTGGGCTGAACTCATCGACGTGCCCCCACGAGCCCACCTCCTGGTCCGAACGGTCACCCAGCTCAGGGTGGACTACATGCCGGCTGCCCTGGCCGCTTTGGCCAAGCTCGGGATCGGGATGCTTATCGCACCCGGCGGTGCGACAGCCCGCGACGTGCTCGCCGCATCACCCACACTGACCAGCACGGCGAACGAAGAACTTGTCGCCCTAGCCAGCGATGCCCGCCACATTCAGGGACTGCGCGAGATGCTCACCACCGCAGACGTGGCCCACGTGCAGACGCTGGCCCAGACAAGCCCGGTCGTTGGGGCCTGGTGGCAACGATTCCAAGACTTCCAAACCACCTACGGGCACCGCGAAACCACCAGCATCCTGCTCATCCACGATCCCTGCTGGGCTGACTCCCCGCAGACGGTGCTCGCCCTGATCGGGGTACTGCTCGGTGACGAAGAGAGCCAGACACCACCGATCCCACGGGCCGCGCTAGCGCCCTGGAAACGGTCGCTAGCCACCGCCGCGGCCGAGGGGGTGGCCCTACGCGAGGACACCCACTTCGAACTGACCAGAGTCATGCCCGCCGTGCGTCGCGCCGTCGAGGAGATGGGCCGCAGGCTCGCCGCTGCAGGGGAGCTGAACGATGCCGAAGACGTCTGGATGCTCACCCTCGCCGAAGTGTCCGCGTGGACCCCCAGCGCGCACGCCCCCAGTGACGCCCTGCGCTCCATCGCCAACCGCCGGTCTCAGGCGTACGCCGAGATCGCTTCCACACCTTTGATCGCCACTACCACCCTCTACCCCCACCGGCGAGCAACCGCAGCCGCGCTGGTCGTGGGAACGGCCGGCGGTAGCGGGAAGGCCACCGGCCGGGTCCGCATCATCGATAGCGTCCACGAGTTCAGCACCCTGCGCGCCGGGGAAGTGCTTGTCTGTTCAGCAACCAACCCATCGTGGACCCCGCTCTTCCTTCGCGCTGCCGCCGTAGTAGTCGACCACGGCGGCATAGCCTCCCACGCAGCAATCGTCGCCCGAGAATACGGAATCCCCGCCGTCATGGGCGCGGCCAACGCCACCAGTGTCCTACACAACGGACAACTCGTGACCGTAGATGGCGACACAGGACACATCTCTAGCCCTGTAGCCACCTGAAAGTCGGCGACCCCCTTGCGATGCAAGATCTGCAACGCGCGTCGCTAACCTCCGGAGGGTTCAGCGACCTCGGCGCGATCAATGTCTCCAGCCAGGTAGTCCTGCACGGCACTCACAATGAGCGGATCCACCCGGGCGTCTTCGGCCCGCGCCAACGCCACCAGCGCGCGGCGCATCCGTGGCGGCCAGAATTTACGCAGGTGCGTTGCGATCTGCTCACTGGCATCGGACGGCTCCAGATGCCCCATATGGCGCGCGATGTCGCGGCTCATCCGAATTTCCGACGGTTCGTCGCTCATCGGCGATCGCCCGTCCGGGTGGTCAGCGGCGGCATCAACGTTGACCCGCGTTGAGCAGCCCGTGCTCGGCGGTCCGCCCCATGTCGACGCTGTCTCCCGCGTGGGCCCCGACGATGTCGCGGCGAGGCTCCCCCGCGTTGGCCACGCCGACCTGGACGGCTGTGACCTTATATTCAGGACAGTTGGTGGCCCAGTCCGAATTTTCGGTGGTCACCACGTTCGCGCCGGTGACCGGGTGGTGGAAGGTCGTGTAGACCACACCCGGTTGCATCCGCTCAGACACCAGCGCGTGCAAAGCGGTTGTGCCCACTCGACTGCCCAACTCGACGCGGTCACCGGTGCGGATGCCGCGTGGCTCCGCGTCGGCCGGGTGGATCTCGAGGATGTCCTCGGGGTGCCAGGTCGAGTTCGGCGTGCGCCGGGTCTGGGCGCCCACGTTGTATTGGCTCAGAATGCGGCCCGTGGTCAAGATCAGCGGGAAGCGGCGGTTGGTGGTCTCCGTGGTGGGCACGAAGTGAGTCGGCATCAACCGGCCCTTACCCCGCACGAACTCGTCGACATGCATGGTCGGCGTGCCGTTGGGCGCCTTGTCGTTGACCGGCCACTGCATCGAGCCCTCAACGTCGAGCCGCGCGAAGGAGACCCCAGCAAACGTCGGTGTCGTTGACGAGATCTCTTCCATAATCTGGCCGGCGTTCTCGTAGTCCATCGGGTAGCCCATGGCCGTGGTGATGTCGCAGATGACCTGCCACTCGTCCTTACCGACGGCGCTCGGCATGATCGGACGCACCCGGTTAATCCGACGCTCAGCGTTGGTGAAGGTGCCGTCCTTCTCCAGGAAACTACTCCCGGGCAGGAACACGTGGGCAAACTTGGCCGTCTCGTTCAAGAACAGGTCTTGCACGACGACCAGATCCATCGCGCCGAGCGCCGAGCGGACGTGGTTGAGGTTGGGGTCGGACTGGGCGATGTCCTCGCCGTGCACGAACAGGCCCATGAACTCGCCGCCGAGTGCGGCGTCGAACATGTTAGGGATACGCAGGCCCGGCTCCGGGTCCAGCGTCACGCCCCAGAGCGATTCGTAGATGTCGCGCACCGAGTCGAGGGCGATGTGGCGATAGCCCGGCAACTCGTGCGGGAAGGACCCCATATCGCAGGAGCCCTGCACGTTGTTCTGTCCGCGCAGCGGGTTGACGCCAACACCAGAGCGGCCAATGTTGCCGGTGAGCATCGCCAAGTTGGCCATGCCCATCACCATCGTGGAGCCTTGGCTGTGCTCGGTGACCCCCAACCCGTAGTAGATCGAACCGTTGGGTGCGGAGGCAAACGCGCGAGCGGCCTGACGCAACTGATCGGCGGGTATGCCGGTCGAGGCCTCGGTCACTTCGGCGCTGTTCTCATCGCCCGCGACAAAAGCCAGGTAGGCCGTTGGGTCTTCACATCGCTGCGCGACGAACGCCGTGTCATACAACCCCTCCGTGACGATGGTGTGCGCCATCGCGTTCATGAAGGCCACATTGCTGCCGGGAAGTAGCGGCAGGTGGAACTGAGCCTCCACGTGCGGGCTGCGCACCAAGTCGATGGCCCGTGGGTCGGCCACAATCAGGCCGGCGCCTTGGCGCAGCACCCGCTTCATCCGTGACGCAAACACCGGGTGGGCATCGGTCGGGTTGGCGCCGATCAGCAGGATGCAGTCGGTGTCCTCAACGGAAGCGAAGTCTTGGGTTCCGGCCGACGTACCGAAGGTCTGGTTCAGCCCGTAACCCGTCGGCGAGTGACAGACCCGGGCGCAGGTGTCGATGTTGTTGTTGCCGAAGGCGGTGCGCACCATCTTTTGAACGACATACACCTCTTCGTTGGTGCAGCGTGAGCTCGAAATGGCCCCGATAGAGCCCACGCCGTGTTCCGCTTGCACCTTCTTGAAGCCGTCGGCAACGGCTTTGATGGCCTCGTCCCAGCTGACCACGAGCCATTCGTCGTCGATGGAGTCGCGCACCATGGGGTTGAGTTGGCGGTCATCGTGGTTGGCGTATCCGTAGGCGAAACGACCCTTGACGCACGAGTGGCCCTCGTTGGCGCCACCCTCTTTGCTGGGGGTCATCCGCACGACGGTGGTCTTGGTGGTCTCGCCATTGCTGTCGTTGACGATTTCGTCCTTGACCTCAGCGCGGAAGCTGCAGCCGACGCCGCAGTAGGCGCAGGTGGTGTCAACGACGCGGGTCGGCATACCAAGGGAAATGACGGACTTTTCGGTCAGCGCGTCGGTCGGGCAGGCCTGCACACAGGCACCACAGGAGACACATTCGGAGCCCAGGAAGTCGGTCGGCCCAGGTGCGATCCGGGAATCGAAGCCCCGGCCTTCGACGGTCAAGGCAAAGGTGCCCTGGGTGTCGTTACACGCACGAACGCACCGCGAGCACACGATGCAAGCCTGCGGGTCGTAGTCGAAGTAGGGATTGGACGTGTCGAGCGCGGCACCTCCATCGACGTGCGTGTGCAAGTCACGAGTTGCTTCGCCTCCCGTGCCCGGTATGCCGTAGCGCACCTCGACGACGCCGGTTCGCTGGGCGAGGTCTTGCATCTCACAGTTGCCGCGAGCACAACCTGCACAGTCGGCGGGGTGGTCGGAGAGGTAGAGCTCCATGACCCCGCGACGCAGGTCGGTGAGTTCTTCGGTCTCGGTGGCGACGACCATGCCGTCGGCGCAGGGGGTGGTGCAGGACGCCGGGGTGCCCCGCCCGCCCTCGACGTCAACGACGCACAATCGGCACGAGCCGAAGGCTTTGAGCGAGTCGGTCGCGCACAACTTGGGGATGTCGATGCCGGCCTGCTTGGCGGCGCGCATGACAGAGGTGCCGGTCGGCACGTGCACTTCGCGGCCGTCGATGGTGACCGTGGCATCGGCCGGGCCGGGCAAAGCCGGCGTGCCGTAGTCGATCTCTGGTGCGTACGCCGCCCCACCTGGCGAAGAACCTGACGTGCCGAACGGCATACCAATTGGGCCTGCGGGCTGGTCCACTTGCAGTGTCATGTCGTGCTCCGCTCGAAGTCTTCCGGGAAATGCTTGAGCGCACTGAGCACGGGCATGGGGGTCAGGCCGCCCATGGCGCACAACGAGCCCTTGGTCATGGTGGTGCAGAGGTCCTGCAGCAACACCAAGTTTTTGTCGCGGTCCTGACCGGCACGGATGCGGTCAATCGTCTCGACCCCGCGCACTGAGCCGACGCGGCAGGGGGTGCACTTGCCGCAGCTCTCGGCCGAGCAGAATTCCATCGCAAAGCGGGCCATCCCCGACATATCAACGGTGTCGTCAAAGAGCACGATGCCGCCGTGGCCGACCATCGCGTCGATGTTGGCAAGCGCCTCGTAGTCCATCGGGGTATCAAACTGGTCGGGGTGCAAGTAGGCGCCCAACGGGCCGCCGAGTTGAGCGGTCCGGATGGGGCGGCCACTGCGAGTGCCGCCGCCGTAACCCTCGATCAATTCTCGGATGCTAATGCCAAAGTCAACTTCGACGATGCCACCACGGGCGATGTTTCCGGCCAACTGGCACACTTGTGTGCCTCGGGATCGACCGACGCCGAGGGCGGCATAGGCAGCGCCACCGTCGGCCAAGATCATCGGAATCGCCGCGAAGCTCAGCAGGTTGTTGACGACCGTGGGCTTGCCGAACAGACCGGTCAGTGCGGGGATCGGGGGTTTGGCCCGGACCTCGCCTCGCTTGCCCTCCAAAGAGTCGAGCATGGAGGTTTCTTCACCGCAGATGTAGGCGCCCGCGCCGACCCGCACGTGCAGGTCAAAGTGAAGGCCGCTGCCCTGGATGTTCTCGCCGAGATAACCGTGTGCATAGGCAATGTCGATGGCGGTGCGCAGCGTCGCGATGGCGTCGGGGTATTCGGAGCGGACGTACACAAAACCCTCTGCAGCCCTCACCGCCCATGCGGTGATGACCATGGCTTCGATCAGCGTGAACGGGTCACCCTCGGTGAGCATCCGATCCGCGAAAGTGCCACTGTCGCCCTCGTCGAGGTTGCAGCACACGAACTTCACATCGGACTCGGCGCCCAGCACCGTGCGCCACTTGACGCCGGTCGGGAAGCCTGCCCCACCGCGGCCACGCAGCCCGGACTCGACCACTTCCTCGACGACATCGGTCGGCTCCATCGCCAAGGCGCGGGTCAGGCCCACCCACCCACCGTGCTTCGCGTATGACGCGATGTTGGTGGGCTCAATGACCCCCACTCGGACGTAAGAGACACGGTTTTGGCTAGCGAACCATTCGAACGCTTCGACGACCCCGATGCACCCGCCGACGTCTTCACCGGTCAGCAGTCCGCCTTCAATCAGGGCCGGGAGGTCTTCGGCGGTGACGTTGGGGTAGCCCACGCGGCCGCGGTCGGTCACGACCTCGACCAGCGGCTCGGCCCACAGCATCCCCCGTGAGCCGTTGCGCAGCACCGTGACACCGTCACGGGCCGAGAGCGCGTCAGCGACCTCGTTAGCGCCGACCCCCACAGCGCTGGAGTCGCAAGGCACATAAATCGTCGTAGCGCTCATGAAAACTCCCGGGTCAACGCATCAAGGCGCTTGGTGGTGACGCGGCCATGGACTCGCCCGTCGATGGCGACAGTGGGGCCGAGTGCGCAGTTGCCGAAGCAGAAAATCTCCTCCACTTCGATGTCTTCGCGGGCCTCGAAAGTCTTTTCCGCAGCGTCAAACAACGCTTGCCCGCCAACGGACTGGCAAGCCTCCGCTCGGCATACCTGCACGACATGTTGTGGGGCCGGCGTGGTGCGGAAGTCTTTATAGAAGGAGACCACCCCGTGCACCTCAGCCACGGAGAGGTTCAGGGCCGAGGCGATCACCGGCACGTCGCCAGCGTCGATGTGCCCCAGCTCATGTTGGACCGCGTGCAAAATCGGCAGCAACGGTCCCCGTTCTTTGCTGAGCCCCAGCGCGATTGACCGCACCGTCTCGACCCGTGTGCTCATATCGGTCTGCGCGCTCACTGAGGCCCTCTCGTCACGGCCGCTTCGTCATCGAAGGCTACCGATAGAGTGTATGTGGTGTAAGTCACGGAAACTACGGGTGTGGGCCACGGGTTTTGCCACGCTCCCAGCCGAAGTGGATGCAGGCGCGGTGGGAGACTCGAGAGCATGTCGCGATCCACCCCCACTGACCCAGCGGAGAAGGTCTGCGCATCGTGCGGTCGCCGGATTGAATGGCGCAAGAAGTGGGAGCGCAACTGGGAGCACGTGAAGTTCTGCTCCACCGCATGCCGTCGGCATGGAGTCAATGACGTCGACCGCCAACTCGAGGATTCGATCCTGCGTTTGCTGGCCGGCCGCTCCGCAAAGAGCACGATCTGCCCGTCGGAAGTTGCACGGGCCGTCGCGTCGGCTGGCACCTCTCGCGACCCCTCACACGATGGGCTGAAGGACCGATTGAATGACGGATCGAAAGACGATGAGGCGTGGCGTGAACTGATGGAGCCTACTCGCCGCGCAGCTCGGCGCCTCGTGGCCGCAGGGAAAGTGCAAATAACGCAGCGCGGCGCTGTCGTCGACCCCTCCACGGCGCGTGGGGCCATCCGGATCCGCGCCACCCGATAGACGACAGCGTTCCAACTACGCGATGGCCGGCAGCAGCATCCCTTCGCCCCGGCCGTCGTGGCCGGGTGTGGGGCGAGGTGCTCAGACGTGCCACGTGACACCGGTGCATCCGACAGTAGCCATCAGGTCTCGTTCGTGGACCAACGTGTGGTGCCGCCCGCACAGCAGCGCGTAGTTCGACAAGTCCGACGGCCCGTTTCTCGACCAGTGAACGACGTGATGGGCGTCCGTCCACGAAGCCGGAACCGTGCACTCGGGAAAGGTGCAACCCTGGTCGAGATGGGGCAGCGCCCGGCGCTGCCTTGGCGTGACCAGCCGTTGTGCGCGGCCCTGATCCAAGATCTCGCGCTGCGTGCCCAGCACCATCGGGATGATGTCCGCGTCGCACGACAACCGCCGCACCATCTCAGGCGACAACACGTCATCGGTGTCGGTGGTCGGCACATCGTCACCACCTGCGAGCGCCCGCTTCACCGTGGCCACCAACGCGTCATACCGGCGCCGCGTCGCAGTCCGTGAATCGTTGCCCGTTTCATCAGGGCACGGCGCCGCGAACGGGGAAGCGAAAAGGGCCCGAAGGAACGCGGCACCCTCAGCCTCAGCCGAGACCCCCGGGCCAACCAATCGTGCGCATCTAGCCCATTGACTCCCGGCACGCCCCTGTCCAGGGCCGCCATCACCAGCCGCAAGGTCAATGTTTCCGTACGCGCCCCCAGCCGGTCGATGTCTTCGAGCCCGCCGGCCGGATCACCTTCACCCACCCGCGGCGCGACCTCCGCTATCGCGTGGAGGGCCCGGTCTACGGCACGCGATCCTTGCGCCACCGAGGCACGCAGAGCCTCCCCTCGCGGCGTCCACACATCACCAACATACGACGACGCATCCTCTTGTGGAGCGCCGTCATCCGGCTGGGATCGAACATGTGTCCACTATGACAGGTGCCACCGACA
>JBBSKS010000097.1:0-9218 GCA_038256095.1 Actinomycetales bacterium
GCCATCGGGGTCGACGATGTCCTGGTCACCTGCAGCGACGACAACCCCGCCTCCGCAGCCGTCATCGAGCGTTGCGGGGGCGTGCTGGAAGACAGGTTGCACATCGCCGACGGAGTGCCGCTGGAACGTCGCTACTGGATCGACTCGCGCGCCTGAACGATCGGCGCGGGCACGGTGGGCTTGAGGTTGCGGGCCAGGAGAATCATCAGCGTCAGGAACGCGATCACGATGAACAGAGCCTGGCTGAGGCCGAAGACTTCGGCGAGGAGGCCGATCGTGGGTGCTCCGAAGAGGAACGCCGCGTAGGCGATAGTGCTCACCACCGTGATCGCAC
This sequence comes from Actinomycetales bacterium, assembly GCA_038256095.1. Taxonomy (GTDB): domain Bacteria; phylum Actinomycetota; class Actinomycetes; order Actinomycetales; family Dermatophilaceae; genus Ornithinicoccus. Next base: position 335 of record JBBSKS010000097.1, read on the forward strand.
GGTTGCCCCGGCCGGGCACTTCGCCCGCCGCGGAGATGGAGGCCGGGAAGATCGTGGAGACCCCGAGGCCCCAGATCAGGCCACCGAGCAGCGCCACCGGCAGGGACGGCACCTGGGAAGCCATCACAATCCCGGTGATCGCCAGCACCCCGCCGACCCGAGTGACGGTGTCGCGGCCGAAGCGATCAATCAAGGGTCCGCCAGCCAAGCGACCCACCATCATGGCCACGTTAAAGGCGGTCAGCGCGAGCGCCCCGACCGCCTCAGGGGCCATCTGCACGTCGACGAGCAGGATCGCGAGCCAGTCGTTAGCCGAACCCTCGGCTAAGGCCGCGCCAAGGCAGACCACGCCGATCATGACCTCGAGGCTGGTGATGCCCCGGCGGGCCGCTGGCTCGGCGACGTTCGCACCCGAGCGGAGCCCGCTAGACGCTGCGTCGTGCGAGACCGAATCACCGTGCGAGACCGAATCACCCTGAGAAGCCGAATCACCAGGATCGGGCATGAAATACCGCACCGCCGCAAGCCCGATCACCATCGAGATGAACCCTAGAATCGGAAGTTGAACCAGGCCGACGCCCAGGTAGACCAGCAGGGCTCCCGATCCCGCGCCAACGACCGTCCCAGCAGAGAAGATGCCGTGGAAGATGGGCATCAGCGAGCGCCCGCGCACCTGCTCCACGGCCGAGGCCTGCACGTTCATCGCCACGTCCCAGATGCCCACTGGGGCGCCGGTCAGCACCAACAGGGCTCCCAGCATCAGCGGACTCGTTGCCAGCGACACCGAGCTCCAGCCCGCACAAGCCAAGACGAGACTGACGGTCACCACGCGCCGCGTGCCGAAGCGATCAACCAGGCGCCCGGTGAACGGCATCGCCATCAGCGCCCCTAGACCGCCACCGACCAGCGCCAAGCCCAACTCCCCTATGCTGGCGCCGACCGCGTCGCGCACCGTCGGCATACGGGCAAAGGTCTGGGCCATGACCAGGCCGGCCATGGCAAAGACGAGGGAGACCGCCAACGGCGAGCCGGGGGTGGCGACAGTGGTTGAAGCGGGCGGTGAGGATGTCACGACGACACTGTTTCAGGTATGCCGACCTGTCGCGAAAATCGGTGGCTCTGCGATGCCCCCATCGGGCATCCTGGTTTGGTGGACCCTTCGCTAACGCCCCCATCCCCATACCGCAGCGTCACGCTGAGCCCCGACGACGCCGATCGCATGAAAACCCTGGAAGAGCTCGTGTGGTTTGAGGTCGTGCCGGGGTCTACGGCGGCGGACGGCATCGACGCGTTCGACTTCGAGCGCGGCGGAGGCCTCGAGGTCGACCCGCCGCAGCACGCGGGGGTCGGTCCTGACGATGTGCCGCCGCTGGCCGGCATCTACGGCGCCTACGACATGGGGCTGAGCGTGCCCGGCCCCCTCGGCAGCGTGGCACGGGTTTCGATGAACGGGCTGACCTGGGTGGGTGTGCACCCCGATCACCGCCGCAAAGGCATCCTGCGCTCGATGATGACCGAGCATCTGCACGGCATCCACGACCGAGGCGACGCCGCGCTCGCTTCGCTGTGGGCGGCGGAGGTGGGCATTTACGGGCGCTACGGCTACGGCCCCGCCTCGTTGGAAGTGATGCTGACGGTGAGTAGCGGCACCGAGGTGAAGGCGCCCGCTCACATTGCTGAAGCCGCAGCAGGCATCACCACGCATATGGCCTTGGCCCACACGGCCGCGGCGGGCGAGGCCGTGCACCGGGTGCAGGTGGCGGCTGCACAGCACCATCTGGGTTCGATCACTCGGCCCGAGTCGATCGCGGGCCTCTGGTTCCGTGACACCCCGAAGGCGCGGGTCGAGAAGGAGCCCCGCCAGGTCGTGTTCGCGGTTCGCGACGGCGAGCCAGTGGGCTATGCGGTCATTCGCCGCACGTCGAAGTGGGATGACCACAACAACCCCGAGGGCGAGATGAACGTCGGCGAGATGGCCGCCGTTGACCCCGCGGCTCTGCACGCGCTGGTCTCTCGGCTGCTCAGCTTCGACCTGATCAGCAAAATCAGACTGTATGCACGCAGCACCGACGACCCGCTGCTGTGGTGGGTCGGCGGGCCGCGGACGACCACGACGTCGATCACCGACGGCCTGTGGGTCCGGCTGGTGGACGTGCCCAGGGCGTTGAACGAGCGGGGGTATGCCGCCTCGTGCGATCTCGTCATCGGCGTCACCGACGCGACGTGTGAATGGAACGTCGGTAACTGGCACCTGGTCGTGGGCGACGACGGTGTGGGCCGCTGCCAAGCGACGAAGGCCCCCGCCGATCTGGAGCTCGACGTGGCGGTGCTGGGGTCTGCATACCTCGGGGGTCGCTCGATCGCTTCGCTGGCTCAGGCTGGTTTTGCGGTCGAGCACACTCACCTGTCCGTGGGGCGACTGTCACGGGCTATGCGCGCCGACGTCGAGCCGTTGGGCACCTTCGGGTTCTAAGAGGCCGCAGCGCTGCGGGCGGCGAGCGCCGTCAAAGCGCGTCGCGCTGCTTGGTCGATGGCGGGGTCAAGGGTGACCTCGACGACCCGCAGTCCTCGGGCTTCCTCGCGCAGAGCCGAGGCAACCTCTGCAGCTGAGGCGACCCGGCGGTGAGCCACGCCCATCCCGGCGCACAGGGCACGCAGGTCTGCCCCCGTGGAGGTGCGGAAGAGGCGGGTGAAGTCGTCGGCACGGTCGGGGTGCCCGTATTCGAGGGTGGCGAAGATGCCTCCCCCGTCGTCGTTGAGCACGACGACAGTCAGGTCAGGGCGTGGCTCATCGGGGCCGATCAGCAGACCGTTGAGGTCGTGCTCAAACGTCAGGTCACCCATCAGCGCCACGACACGCCCGCCGCCTGCGGCTAAGGCCACTCCGATCGCGGTGGAGATGGTGCCGTCGATGCCGGACAGGCCGCGGTTGCCGACGACGGTGGGTCGGTCTGCGCGCTCAGGGTCGGCGAGGTTGAGGTCGCGTGGAGTGTTTGAGGAGCCCAGCACCAAAGTGTCGTCGTGGCCCAACTCCTCCAGGATGGCTCTGGCGACGTGGATGCCCGCAACACCGCCGGCCGGCACGTCGGCGTCGATACGCTGGGCCAGATTTGCCGCGACCTCGTGCCAACGCGCTGCCCACGCCACCGTTTCGTCATCAACCCGCTGAGGGGCGTCCTGCAATGCCGTGAAGTCACCCCAGGTGTAGACCGTCGAGACGACGTGCGACGGATCAGCCCATCGCGCAGCAGCGCCGATGTGCTCCACGACGGTGCCCCGGTGGCGAGTCAGCGCGGCGATGCTGCGGTGCAAGGTATGCCGGCCGACCACCAGCACTCGCTCCGGTCGGTGAGCATCGACGAAGGTCTCGTCGGCAAGCACCAGCGACCCATGGGCCAGCACGGGATTCTGGAGGTCTGATCCGGTTGATGCCCCTTCGTCGAGAGTGCGCCTCCCGAACGGCTCGGCGATCACCGGCCAGCCGTGAGACTGCGCCACCCGCAACGCTTGACCCGCCATCGCCGGGTCGGGCAGGTCACCCAGCACCATCAAGGTCTTCGCTGGCAGCTTGGTGAGCCCATCGCCCACGAAAACCCCATCGACACCTGCGCTCGCCCCCGCGCCGAACCCTCGGCAGGTCTGCGGCCACGACACCCACGGCACACCGTCCGCTCGTCCCTGCAGGTCAAAGGGCCACGGTTGGTCGTCGGCAGGGTCAGGGGCTAGCGGCTCGCGAAGAGCCACGTTGAGGTGGACAGGCCCCGCATCCCCGGCGCGTCCCACCGCGGCGCTCATAGCTCGGCATACGGTCGAACGCCACGACGCGACCTCACCTGGGCGGCCTTCGGCAGGCGGCTGGTCGTGCTCAAAGCGCACCGCTCCGGCGAAAATCTCCGGTTGAACCGTGGTCTGGTTGGCGCCCGTGCCCCGCAACTCGGCGGGACGATCGGCGGTCATTACGATCAGCGGGACACAGGCGTGCGAGGCCTCCAGCACCGCAGGGTGCAGGTTGGCGACGGCAGTTCCCGAGGTGGTGATCACCACGGCGGGGCGCCGTGACACTGTGGCCAGCCCGAGCGCCAAGAACCCAGCGGTGCGCTCATCGACCCGCACGTGCAACCGGAGGCGTCCCTCCCGCTGGGCAGCCAGGGCCGCGTAGGCCAGCGGCGCCGAGCGCGAGCCAGGACTCAAAACCACTTCACGCACCCCGCAGCGCACCCACTCGTCGATCAGCACGGTGGCCAGCGCGGTGGAGGGATGCACCCTGCGATCCTGCCATCTGAGCCGATCAATGGTGGCGGCACTACTGTGGGTCGGTGCACCAGACTGCGGATCAACCTGATGAGACCAAGGCAGTGACCGCGCGATCATTGGCCGACGACCTGCGCCAACGCAGCTCCGATGAGTTGAGCGCGCTGCTCACGCAACGCCCTGACCTGGCCCGACCCGCCCCTGGCGACCTCACCACGCTGGCGGCGCGAGCCAACACCCGGGCGAGCGCCCAGCGCGCGCTGGACGGGCTGGACCTCGCCCACCTGCAGACTCTTGAAGCCGCCCTCGTCTCGCCGACCGGCGACCAGGCATCGATTGCGGCCCTGCTTGGGCAGCGCAGCAATTCGGCAGTGGTGCGCGACACTGTGGCCGACCTCGTGGCCTTGGCGCTGTTGTGGCACAGCACAGAAGGCCTACAGGTCGCCCGTGCCGTCGCGGAGTCGATGGGCGATCCAGCCGGGTTGGGCGCTGCCGTGGCCGGGACGCCCAGTGGCCAAACCGTCCGCGACGCCGTGGCCAGTCTCGATCAGCATGGCGTGGCGATTCTCAACGCACTGACCTGGGGACCGGCGACGGGGATGCTGTCGCACGACCCGAACCCTGCTCCTGGGTCGTTGAGTGCCTCTGGCCAGTGGCTCGTCGAGCACGGTCTCTTGCAACGCATCGACAGCTCACACGTGGCGTTGCCCCGTCAGGTCGCGCTTGAACTCCGTGGTGGGCTCCTGCACCAGAAACCAGCGCTGACCATGCCGTCGCCCCGCGAGGACTCCCGCGTCGTGGACACCGACGTGGTTGACGCCGCCGTCGGCGGGCGGGCCGCCGAACTGTTGGTGCTGACCGCTGAGGTCGTCGACGTGTGGGGCACCACGCCGCCGCGGGTGCTGCGGACCGGCGGCTTGGCCGTGCGCGATGTAAACAAACTCGGCGCCCACCTGGAGATCAGCACCAGCCAGGTCGCGTGGCTGCTCGAAGTCATGCACAGCGCCGGCCTGATCGCCCGCGACGAGAGCGGCACCGGCAGCGACACCTGGATGCCCACGGGCGAGGCAGACGACTGGGCCGAGGCTGACCCCGGCGCGCGTTGGGCTGCCTTGGCGCGAGGGTGGCTCGCCACTGCGGCGGCTCCCTCGCTGGTCGGCAACACCGACGCAGGGCGGATCAACGTGCTTTCGACGGAGACGTCGTGGCCTGCTGGTCGCCAACTGCGCCGCGACGCGCTGCGCGCTTTGACGCACTTGCCTGCGGGCAGCGCGCCTAATGAAGATGAGGTCACTGACCTTCTTCGCTGGCACCACCCTATGCGTATGCAGCGTGCTGCGGCCTCCGGCAACAGCCCCCGCGTTGGCGTGGTGTTGCGTGAGGCTGAGTGGGCGGGCGTCTTAGGTCGGGGTGCATTGAGCGCGCCGGGTCGCTTGGTCCTGGACCACCCGGCACAAGGGTCACGCGCAGGGAGTAATCCTGCGGCCAAAGCCATGGAGCAGCAGATTCCAGCGGCGGTCGATCACGTGATGCTCCAAGCCGACCTGACGGCCATCGCCCCCGGGCGCTTGGATGGCCCCGCCCAGTCGGTGATGCGCCTGCTCAGCGACGTCGAGTCCCGTGGTGGTGCCACGGTCTATCGCCTCACCGAAGCGACGCTGCGCCGCGCGCTGGACGCTGGGTGGTCCGCGGACCGGGTGCTGTCCGAGTTGTCCACGATCAGTCGCACGGGTATCCCCCAGCCTCTTGAATACCTCGTGCGTGACGTGGCCAGGCGTCACGGGGTGGCCCGCGTGGGCTCATGCTCGGCTTACGTCCGGTCTGACGACGAAGCACTCCTGGACCGAGTTCAGTCGGATCGGGCGCTGGCAATTTTGCAGCTGCGCCGCATCGCCGCGACGGTGCTGATCAGCCCCGTCGCTGCGGCAACGGTGCTCGATGTGTTGCGCGAGGAGCAGTACGGCCCCTTGGCCGAGGGCCCTGACGGCGGTGTCTCCTTGGCGCCTGGTCGCTACCACCGCACCACGAAACGGTCCCGCCCAGCCGTGACGGTCAGCGCCTTGGACCCGGCCATTGCCGATCAGATCGTGACCTCCATGCGGCACGGTGAAACGGTCCGTGACCAGCATGAAGTGGCCGACCGGGAAGGCCGCGTGCACAGCACCGACCCCGTCGTCACCTCGTCGTTGTTGCGCGAAGCGGCGGCTGAGTCGATGGCCGTCTGGGTCGGTTACGTCGACGACGTGGGCGGGGTGCAGCAAATGTTGATCCGCCCACACCTCATCGAGGCAGGCCGAGTGCGCGCGACCGTTGGGGACAGCGACCGGGCTCGCACCCTGTTGCTGCACCGCATCACGGGGGCGCGCCCCGCAAACTAGAAGATGCGCACGCGGTCGGTCGGGTCCAGCCACATGCCGTCACCGGGTTGAGTGTCGAAGACCTCGTGGAAAGCGTCGACGTTGCGAACCGTGTTGCCACGCAGGTCAGCAGGAGCATGTGGGTCGACCGCGATGAGTCGCTTGGACTCCTCGGGGCGAGCCTTCCCGCGCCAGACCTGACCCCAACCCATGAAGAAGCGCTGCTCGCCGGTCCACCCGTCGATCTCGTTGGTCTCGTCGTCGCCTTCCACCGAGAGGCGGTATGCCGACAGCGCCAACTCAATGCCGCACAAGTCGCCGATGTTCTCCCCGACGGTGAGCCCACCGTTCACGGTGATGTCCGGCACTTCGCGAGGCGACAAGGTGTCGAATTGCGCAATCAGTTGCTGAGCTCGCTTGTCGAAAGCCGCCCGGTCGTCCTCAGTCCACCAATCGGTCAGTGATCCGTTGCCGTCGTAGCGCGAGCCCTGGTCGTCGAAGCCGTGACCGATCTCGTGGGCGATGACCCCTCCAATGCCGCCGTAATTCACCGCGTCGTCGGCGTCGACCGTAAAGAACGGGGGCTGCAAGATGGCCGCCGGGAAGACAATCTCGTTGAGCATCGGGTGGTAGTACGCATTGACCGTCTGCGGGGTCATCAGCCACTCGTCGTGGTCGATCGGCTGGCCCAACTTGGCCAGCTCACGATCAGACTCGAATTCGTTGCCGCGCAGCACGTTCGTCCATAGCGCGTTGGGGTCGACGGAGAACGCGGAATAGTCGCGCCATTGCGGGGGGTGGCCGATCTTGGGGCGGAAGGCCGCCAACTTCTCGAGCGCACGGTCCTGGGTGTCGGTGCCCATCCACTCCAGTTCGCCGATGCGACGGCGAAAGGCTTCGATCACGTTCTCGACCAAGACCTCCATGCGTTCACGAGCCTGCGGCGGGTAGTGCTTTGCGACATACATCTGACCGGCGGCCTCGCCGAGCAGGCCCTCGACCAAGCCCACTCCACGCTTCCACCGGGCTCGGATCTGCGGGGTCCCGCTCAGCGCTTTGCCACGGAAGTCGAACGCGGCTTGGACGAAATCGTCGGTGAGGTAGGAGGCGCTGGCATCCAGCACCCGGATCGCCAACCACGCTTGCCAGTCGGCGATCGGCACCTCGGTCAGGGCCTGGCCGACAGCGCTCAGCACGTCGGGTTGGCGAGCCACGACGTGTTCCATCGACGTGGGATCGGCACCGATGGCCTTGCCCCATGCCGACCAATCCCAGCCTGGGGTCGCCTCGGTCAACTCATCAGCCGACAGTTTGTTGTAGGACTTCACCGCATCGCGGGTAGCCACCCGGTCCCAGTGGTGGCTAGCGATGCGCTCCTCAAGGGCATAGACGCGATACATGGCATCATCGCCGAGGTCGAGACCCGCTTCGGCCAGCGCCGGAGCTGCCAGGTCGAGCATCGCCTGTATGTAGGTGCGATACGCCGCACGGGCCGCTTCGTGCTCGTCCTCGCGGTAGTACGCCTCGTCAGGTAGCCCCAACCCGCCTTGGTGGAAATACACGATGTAGTCCAACGGGCTGCCCGCATCGGCGGTCACCCACAGGTGAACGAGCCCGTTGATGCCGGCGCGTTGCATCCGGCCCGAGACACGGCATACATCAGAGGCAGTTCCCACGGCGGCGATGTCTTGCAGTTGGGTCACCAGCGGCGATGCCCCCAACCTGTTGATGGTGTCGGTGTCCATGAAGCTGGCGTAGAGCGCGCCGACCTTGCCCTCGATGCTGTCCAAGGCCGGCTGCTTGGCCGCCGCTTCTTCGATGAGATCGCGGACGTTGGTCTCGGACTCTTCGCGCAGCAAGTCAAACGAGCCATAGCGGCTGCGGTCGTCGGGGATCCGCGTGGTCGCAATCCACTGACCATTGGCGTGACCGAAAAGGTCGTCTTGCGGGCGGACGTCGCGATCGATGAACGAGCTGTCGATACCTGAGTGCATGTGCTCACCGTATGCGGTGCGGCTGTCCCATGCCTGAAAGGGACGGGCGAGTCTGTCGACAGTCGCGAGCCTGTTGGCTAGGTGTGGATGGAGCCTTGGGCGCGCACCACACGGCTCGGTGCGGGGCGCCCTAACTCACCTGCCATCCAGGTGCTCGTCGCGACCAGGGAGGGCAAATCCACGCCGTGCTCAATACCCAACCCCTGCAACGCCCAGGCGAGATCCTCGGTGGCAAGGTTGCCGGTGGCCGACTTGGCGTAGGGGCACCCACCCAAGCCCCCA
>JBBSKS010000098.1:0-9032 GCA_038256095.1 Actinomycetales bacterium
CGGCATGCTCGCTCGGCGGCTCCGGACATGGGGGAACATCTCCGAAGTGGCAGCGTCGACTGCCTCCGAGCGATCGGCCAGCACGCGCACCAGTTCGCCGGTCTTGGCCTGACCGGCCTGGCTGTGGCCGTGTTCCTCGGTCGCCGCGTGACTGTCGCCCTGCGCTTGGGCGGCCGCTCGAGTCTCCGCTTCAATCACGTCGGACAGCCGCTCACCGATGCGTGACGCGTATGAGGTCAGGAAGGAACTGCGGAAGGCCCGGGTGCGCGAACCCCCGAAGCCGTCGCGCCGGGACCCCTCACGCTGCAGGGCCTGAGTTGATTGGACCAGCAGCGACGTGAAGAGCGTTTCGGTGGCCTCAAGATCAGCCTCAAAACCCAGCACGGTCATAAAGCCGAACTCCTGACTCCAGATCGGCCGACACCTATTGGCCTCAGCGACCACCGTGAGCAGCAGGGCCTTGGCGCTCTCATACGGTCGGTCAACACCAATCCGACGACTCGCTGGTGAGTGAGCACGCCCGTCCTTGGCCTCGAGCATCGCCACGTCGATGGAGTGCTTAGCCATCAGCTTTTGGGCGCCCTCGGTGAAGGTCTCCGCTTCGGCCTCGAAGTTTGTGGATTCAGCCTTGGCAAGCAGCAACCGCACCCGCGTGAGGATGCGCTCCTCGACTTGGGCTTCGGCCCCGGCGACGGGCACCGGCTCTGTGCGCTTGGCCTTGCCCGGTGGTGGCCCGATCATCGGCAACGTCGGCAGATCGGCCAACAGCAACAACACCTTGGCGGCCTGCTCGCAGACTCCGTTGAAACCGGCCGCTGCGCTCCGGCCCCGGGCACGCAGGGCATCAGTGTCGTGCTCCCACCACTGCTGTGCCTCAGCCTCTCGCAGGTGGGCGAACCAGCGCGCCTCCACGGTCAGTTCGGCATACCGCGCGAGATCGGTGACGACCGCGTCTTCGAGCACCCTGACCTGGCCGGACTCCAACTTGCGCGAAGCGAAACGGAACAGGTCTGCCGGTTGCCAACCCTTCTCCCAGGCCATCGTCAGCCGTCGCTCCAGCATGACGTTGGCGACCACAGCCACATGGCGTTGCCCAGGGTCATCCGCAGAACACTCCCCGAGCGAGATTAACGCGTCGTCGATCTCTCGGGGATGTCCGGAGGTCAGCGCGTTCAAAAGATCAATGAACCTCTGCTGCGCCTCCGCGCGGTCTTCGAGGAACGCTGAGGCCCCACCTGACGCGAAGCCGTTGGTGACTTTGCTGCCGGTTGCACCGTTGGTGACTCTGCTGGTGGCGGCATCGTGAGTGCCATCAGTAGTACCCGTGGCAGTGGCCGAGCGAGACTCGTTGGCGTTGCGGTGCGCGCGACGCTGCTGTGCTTTGGCGCGTCGGCGTTGCTGATTGGTGCGGCCCATGGTGTTCTCCGTCGTCGTGAAGGGCCGAGCCTGCCAGAAACTCACGACACACCCTGCAACTCATCCACAGGTCTAGGACAGGCTCACGCTCGCCAAGACGGCATACCCTGCCCGCAACCCTGAGATGCCTCCGCGACCTCTCCCAAAGGCTAGAAAACGAGGCCAGAAAGTCTCAGAAGCGCTGCTGACCGCCAGCCATAGCTTCGAGGCGCGCGATCCGGTCCGCCATCGGCGGGTGGGTCGCGAAGAGAGCCTTGGCCTCCCCAGCCCGAAACGGGTTGGCGATCATCATGTGCGCCGCGTTCTGCAAAGCGGGCTCGGGCTTCAAGGGCGCAGCAGCAGTCCCGCGCTCGAGCTTGGCCAACGCTGAGGCCAACGCCAGCGGGTCACCGGTCAACGCGGCACCGTCTTCGTCGGCGTCGTATTCGCGGGTCCGGCTGATCGCCAACTGGATCACCGTGGCCGCAAAGGGGGCCAAGAGGGCCATCGCGATCATCGCAATCGGGTTGCCGCCACCCTCCCGATTGCCCCCGAACATCGAGGAAAACATAGCCATCTGCGCGACCGACGTGATGACACCAGCGATGGCAGCAGCCACCGATGAGGTCAAGATGTCTCGGTTGTAGACGTGCATCAATTCGTGCCCCAGCACCCCACGCAGTTCACGCTCGTCCAGCAAATGCAGGATGCCTTCGGTGCAACATACGGCGGAGTTTTTGGGGTTGCGGCCGGTGGCGAACGCGTTCGGCGCGGCCGTCGGGCTCACGAAGAGTTTGGGCATCGGCTGCTGAGCGCGCTCCGACAGCTCGTGCACGATTCGATACATCTGGGGCTGCTGCTCGGGAGTCACCGGGTAGGCGCGCATCGCCTTGATCGCGAGTTTGTCGGAATTCCAATACCCGTATGCGGTCATGGCGACGCCGAGCAGCGCGAACGCCCAGATGAACCGGCCGTTGCCGATCACCGCGCCCATGCCGAGCAGCACCGCGAAGATGCCACCGAAGAGGAATGCGGTCTTCACACCGTTAAAATGCCTATGCATGACAGTGGAACGTACAGCCCTCACCTGCTGTTCCGCACAGGAACCGCCGAACTAAAAGATGCCGATCGGCACGATGCTGGTGCCGACCAAGGCGAGCGTCAGCAGCACAATGAGCACCACAGAGGCAGCCGGAACCGGGCCGGAAGCCGCCACGACATCGTCATCGTCAGCCTCCCGCGCGGCCTCCGCCAGCGCATCCAGTCGAGCGGGGCGGGTGGCGATGACCACGATCCAGCGCAGGTAGACCGCGATCCCCAAGGCCACGTTCAGCGCCGCGACGATCGCGAGCCACCACATACCCTCGCCCGCGACGGGCCGCAGCACCACGATCTTGGCGACCAGACCGACCACCGCAGGCGGCAGACCCGCGAGCGCAAGCAGCGCAAAAGCCAACGGCATCGCCAGCAGCGGGCGCCGCGCGAGGAGACCTTCGTGGTCACTCAACCGCAGCCCGCGCTCGCGAGCCACCACGATCACCACGACAAACGCCAACAGCGTGGCCACAACATAGACCGCGAGATACCCCCCGGCGGCGCGAGTGGCGCGCGACGACAATGTCGCCAGCGGAAGCAGCACCCATCCGGCTTGGGCCACGGTCGACCAGGCCAGCAGACCCACCAGGTTGTTTTGCCGCAGCGCGACCGCGTTACCCACGGTCATGCTCAGCGCCGCCAAGATCGCCACGGCCAGCAGGCTGGTTGCGCTCGCCCCGGACAGCGCCTGGACGATGACGATGATCCCGCCGAGGGCCGCGACCTTCGACACCGTCGCCAGATAGACCGTCACCGGCAAAGCGGCGCCGCGATAGGCCAGCGGCGTCCACGCGTGGAAAGGGAAGGCCGACAGTTTGAAAGCCATCCCAGCGAGCGCAAACACCCCCGCGATGGTCAGCACCACCAACCGCGAAGGGTCGGCTGCAGCCTCGACGATTACGTCAGCAGACAGCACCGCAGTCCCGGTCGCCGTCACCCACAACGCCACCCCGAGGGCCAGCAAAGCGAACGACAGCAGCGACGTCGTCAGCAACGCCACGGCACCATCGACGGCAACAGGCACCCGCGAGGACCGGTGTTCCAAGGCGACGAGGGCCACCGAGGGCAGTGTCGCCAACTCGAGTGCCACCAGCAGGGACGCGAGGTCTCCGGCGGCGGGCACGGCGACCACCCCAGCGGTCGCGCCCAACAGCAGCGTCGCGAGCACCGCAGTGCGCCCACCGCTGCCGATGGCCCAGTCGTCCCAGGCCAGCACCACCACCACGAGCGCGCTCAGCAACGCCAACAACTGCAAGCCAGCGGTCAGCGAGCTGGCTTCATAGAGACAAGGCCCCCCGGGTAGGCAGAGTGCTTGCGTCGCGCCGCCAGGGGCCAGTCCGAGGCCGGGCACGGTTGCGGCCGCTCCCGCGGCCAAGCCCAGCACGACGAGGGCCAGGTGCAGCCGGCGAGCAGCGGGCATGATGACGTCGAGGATCAGCACCAGCACGGCGGCGATTGCCGGAGCCAGGACCGGTGCCAGCGCGATCAGATTGAGGTCGAGCGTCATCGGCCTGCACCACCCAGCGCCCAGAGTGCGGCCACCGCAGGCTCGGTGATCTCGAGCACGCTCAACGGATAGACCCCCAGGCCGACAACGATCAGCGCCAAAACGGCGATGGCACCGCGCTCGGCCACGGTGGCGTCGGCGATCACCGGCCTGGTCGCGTCTCCACCCCAAACTTCACGGATCACCCGCACGTTGTAGGCAGCGGCAATGGCAGCACCGATGGCGGCGAGCACCGCGAAGAACGTGAACCACCCGTCGTGGCGGCTCGCAGCGGGCTCCCAGGCGGCGTAGATCGCGCCGAACTCTCCCCAGAATCCAGCCAAACCGGGCAACCCCATCGAGGCGGCGAGGCCGAGGATCAGGCCGAAGCCGAGTCGGGGGCTGACTTCACGCACGGCCGCGCGGGCCGTGCTCAGATCCGCCGAGCCCCAGCGGTGTTTCAGGGCACCGACGACCACAAAGAGCAGTGCCGAGATCGCCCCGTGCGCGATGTTTCCGAACAGCGCGGCCTGCATACCGGCTTCGGTGCCTGCGGCGAGCCCCAGCACGACGAACCCCAGGTGGGCGATCGAGGACCAGGCGATAAGGCGCTTGAGGTCTTGCTCCACCAGCGCCGCCAGACCGGCCCAGATGATGCCGACCACGGCGCACCCGGCAAGCACGGGCGCGACGGTGGCGAAGCCGTCCGGCGCACCAGGGATGACGAGGCGCACGATGCCGTAGGTGCCCATCTTGAGCAGCACCGCCGCCAGCAGCACGGAGCCGGCGGTCGGCGCGGTGGCGTGCACCCAGGGAAGCCACGTGTGCAGCGGCCAGATCGGCACCTTCAGCCCCAGCCCGAGCAGCAGCAAGATGGCGACGGCGAGTTGCTGCGGGCCGCTCATCGAGGCTCCCGCCTGCGTGGCCCAGACGTCGAGGTCGGTGCTGCCGGTGGCCGTGGCCATCACCAGTATCCCAACCAGCATGAGCGTCGAGCCCAAGGCGGTGACCAGCAAGAACCGTAGTGCAGCGCCTTCACGGCGGGCCGAGTTGGAGGCGTCCCCGTGTCGAGCGATCAGCACCCACATCGGGATCAGTACGGTTTCAAAACCGAGGAAGAACACCACAGCATCGCGGGCCAAGAAGGTGACCATTGCGCCGAAGAGCACCAGCAGCAAAGCACCGTAGTAGGTCGCGACGCCCGGCTCGGCATACCGGGCACGCAGCGGCGCGGTCTCCTGCGGAGCGTCGGGGTCGACGGGGGTTTCGTAGCGCAGGCAGACTGCGATGACTCCGACGACTGCGGTGAGCAGCACGAGCGGGGTGCTGATGCCGTCAGTGGCGAAGTCGAGGCGAACCCCCAGCGAGGGGATCCACGGCAGGTCGATCACGGGTGAATACCAAGCGATCGCGGCCACTGCGGTGAGTGAAAGGAGGGTCGCTCCGATGGCGGCATACCGAATCACGCGCAGCGGCAGACCGTCGCCGATCCGGTCGGCGATCAGTAGGGCTGCCGCGATACACAGCAACGGGGCTAGGGCGAGTGGGATGGCGGCATCGCTCATCGCAGCACCACCCCCAGCAGCGCAAAGATCAGCACGGCGGCCAAGACCAGCACGAGGGCCGGCGCAGGTTTGACCGGTGAGAATCGTTCGCTGGCCGCGCCCACCAAGGTTGCGGCGTGCCCGGCGCTGCGGACATATCCGTCAAGAATGTGGTGGTCTAGCCAGGTCACTCCGCGAGCGAGAGCAAGCGTCGGCCTGGCCACGACCACCTGGTATGCCGTATCGCCCCCAAACCCGCGCTCGGCGCCGCGCCGCAGCGAGGAGGGCAGGCGAGCGGCCGCATCCCGCGTGCGCACCCCACGCGAAGCGGCCCATACCGCGACGGCAGCCCCCGCCATCAGCGCCAACGAGGTCAACAGCAGCGGGATGTTGAAGGCCAGCTCGACGTCAACGAGGGAGGTAAAGGGCAGGATGCCGCCGATGATCGTCAGGGCGGTCAGCGTGGTGATCCCGGCGCGAGCGGTCGAGGAAATCGCGGACTCGGCCTCTTCGATGCCCACCGCATCGAGGATCACCTCGGGGGCGGAGAAGAGCTCTTCGATGCCTTGGACCGAGCGACGGCGCGGAGAGGCAGCGGGCACCGACGTTGCCACTGGGTCCGGGCGGTTCAGGATGAGCCAGGCCCGCATGCAGTAGGCCGCGGTCAGCGGAGCCCCTGCCCCCACGGTGGCCAGCACGATGGTGGCGGCCAACGATCCTCCTGAGTCGGCTAACCCGGTCTCGGCTGCGGTCAGGATGAGCTCCTTGGAGAAGAAACCCACAAAGGGGGGCACGCCCGCGAGCGCAAGGAGCCCGAAGCCGAAGGGTCGTGCCAACGATGCGTAGCGGCGCACCCCCGAGACGGCATAACTGACCAGGGTGCCGCCAGTCAGCACGGCCAGCCATCCAATCGTCAAGAAGAGCAGCGCCTTGAACACCGCGTGAGACATGAGGTGCAACAGGGCGGTGTCGGGGCCATCGCTGGCGGGGATCGCGGACAGGGCCGCGAGCATCAGCGCCACTTGGCTGACCGTGGACCACGCCAACAGACGCTTGAGGTCGGGCTGCGCAAAGGCCAGCACCGCCGCGAGCAGGGTGGTCACGCAGGCCAGGACAGCCAGGGTCAGGCGGGCGACGTCGCTGGCGGTGAGCAACTCAAACAGTTGAGCCAACACGACCGTGCCAGCAGCCACCATGGTCGCGGCGTGGATAAGCGCCGAGGCCGGGGTAGGGCCTTCCATGGCGTCGGGCAGCCAGTCGTGGAAGGGGAAGAGCGCCGACTTGCCGGCCACACCGATGATGATCAGCAGCATCGCGATGGTCAGGGCGGCCCCGGGGCGGGCTGACCAGTGGTCGACGATGTCGTCGATGGCGGTGCTTCCTGCCCCTGCGGCCAACGCTACGAGGCCCAAGACGAAACCGATGTCGGCGACGCGGGTGACGATGAGCGCCTTGCTAGCCGCGCGTTGGGCCGAGGGTTTGGTGCTGTGGTGGCCGATGAGCAGGAAGGAACACCAACCCATGACCTCCCACCCGACGAGGGTCAAGATCACGTCGCCGGAGTGCACGACCAGCATCATCGCTGCGGTGAAGAGCGCGATGGTGGCCGCGAACTGTCGGTAGTGCGGGTCGTACCAGAGGTACCAGCGGGCAAAAGCTTGGACGATCAGGGCGACGAGAGCGACGGTGAGGGCCGTCATCGCCATCAGCGTGTCGACTGAGAGGCTGAGGGGGACGGTGAGCTCCCCAAGAGGGATCGCCCCGATGGTGGAGGCGCCCTGCGGCCCACCTGCGGTGGCCACCCGATAGACCTGCCAGATCGCGGTCAGCAACCCGGCCAGCCCTGCCCACAAAACGATCCACCGTGCGGCACGGGACCAAGGCTGCGGCATATAAAACGCCAGCACTGCCGCGAGCAGCGGGAAGGCGATCATCCACTGCGAAGGGGTTCCGATGGTCTGGGATATTTCGGGCACCTCGGGCAGCGGCAACCCAAATTTAGGCAGATGCGGCAGCGTGATCTCAGGCCACGGGAACCAGTCCATCAGTTCGCCCCCGAACGCGTTTCGCCACTGCCCGAACGGTCAGGGACGGATTCATTAGCGAGGTCACGGTCGTCGGGTAGCAGATCCACGTGGCCGCGAGCGCGATACAGCGCCATGAACACGGCCAACGCCACCACCACCTCGGCGGCAGCGATCGTGATGATGAACATCGTCAGCACCATGCCCGAGGCGTACCCGTCGGGATTGAACACACTCGAGGTCACCAAGATCAGACCAGCCGCCGCCAGGATCAACTCGACCCCGATCAGCATCAGCACCGCGTTGCGGCGGGCTAGGACTCCGTAACACCCGGCACCGGCCAGAACGGAGGCAAGGAGGTAGGGCAGCGCCGGGTTCATTCGAGGTCCTCGGTCGTGCCGGCCCCACGCGCCACGGCGATGGCGGCAATCAAGGCCAGCAGGAGCAACAGGGATAGCAACTCAAACGGCCACACCCAGGTGTCGAAAATCTGGGCACCAATGTCAGCGTTGCTCGGCCCGACGAGTTCGACCTGCTCCCACCCGACCAACGCCACCAGCGCGGTCGCCAACAGCACGGTGATCCCCGCAGCCACGACCCCGGCGAGCGCGCGATGGGCCTTCGAGGTGGAGATAGATGCATCGTCAGGACCAGAGCGAGTCAGCATCAACGCGAAGAGCACGATGACGACGACGCCGCCGACATACACCAGCAGTTGCACGAGGGCGATGAGCTCGGCGCCGAGCACGAGGTAGCAGCCGGCGAGCGTGCCGAGGCAGACCACGAGCCATAGGGCAGCGTGCAACACCGCCCGTGAGGTCACCGCCAGAATCGCCGAGGCGGCGCTGATGATCCCGATCGCGATGAACAGCGCGTCGCGCAGGCTCACTCGGCCGATCCTGCGGGCTCGGCCTCGGCTCGACCCAATTGCTGCGCCACCTTGGGCGGCAACGAAGAGTCAGGGACTGTGGCCACCCACTCCCCCAACCGATCTTTGGTATGCAGAAGGTTGCGGATATCCCCGTCGGCGTAGGCGAAATCGGGTGCCCAAAACAGCGCGTCGAACGGGCAGACCTCGATGCAGATGCCGCAGTACATGCAGAGCGAAAAGTCGATGTCGAAGCGGTCTAGCTCGTTGTGGGTCTTGGCCCGGCCACCCTCGGGGCCCGGCTCCGTGGTCTCTTTGTGGCTGTCGATATAGATGCACCAGTCGGGGCATTCGCGGGCACACAGCATGCACGAGGTGCAGTTTTCGGCGATCAGCGCGATCACCCCGCGGGAACGGTCGGGCAGGTCAGGCTCGACGTGCGGGTATTGCCGCGTGTGAGGTTTGCCGACCAGGGTTTTGGCGGTCGTTGCCAGACCTTTGATCATGCCCTTCATGCGAACACCACGACCCCTATCCCGGTGATGGCGAGCTGCAGCAGCGCCAGCGGCAAAAGCACGGTCCATGCGAACCGTTGCAGTTGATCTTCACGCACGCGAGGC
>JBBSKS010000099.1:0-8980 GCA_038256095.1 Actinomycetales bacterium
AGCCACGAGGCAGTGCGTCCAAAAATCGCCATACCCCCTGGTGCGCCAGCACGCGCGGGCCAAGTCTTGGAAGCCGGCGCGGTCGGGGTGATCCCACCACTTGTCCAATGCTGCGTGTGAAAGAGACGCATTTTCCATGTGCGCCGTGTCCGAGACGTGGATGCGACGCGCTTGGCTCAAGCTGCGGCCGGTCCACGCCCCAGAGCCGGAAGCGGCCCACCAGCGCCGGTTCAGTGATGGCGCTGAGACCAGGCCCAGCACAGGCTCGTCGTCAATGACGAGGCCGATCAGAGTGCCCCAGACGGGCACTCCGCGGATGTAGTTGGTGGTGCCGTCAATCGGATCCAAAATCCAGCGGCGGTTGCCGTGCCCCGTGGTCGGCATCTCTTCGCCCTGCACCACGTCGCGCGGCCGGGTGCGCTGCAACTGGTGGCGCAACAACTCTTCGGCGTGTCGATCGGCCTGAGTGACCAGGGTGCCATCTTCTTTGGTCGAGACTTCGAGCTCGTCGGACAGAAACATGGTGGTCGTGTATCGCTCGACGGTGTCGGCCAACACGTGGGCCAGGCGCATGTCATCGGCGAAGTTATCCACGTGTGTCACCGTATCGCCTGGCGGCAGCAGAGACCGGCGAGGCGCGTCGCGGTGGCGGGCGTGATTTAGTCGCTGGCGCGGGAGCGCAGGAGGCGCCGCAGCGACTCGAGCCGAGCCACCCCAGTGGGACCAGCGGCGCCGGAAGTGACAAAGGCGTCCAAGGCGCAGTCGGGCTCGTCGTGGCTGCAGCTGCGCGGACACTCTTGTGCGCCGGGGGATAGATCACTGAACTGCTCGATGAACGTGGCCGGGTCAACATGGCCGAGGCCAAAGGAACGCACGCCGGGGGTGTCAACGACCCAACCGCCACGCACCAGCGGCAGCGCAAACGAACTGGTGGACGTATGCCGGCCGCGCCCCGTGATGTCGTTGACCACGCCCACCGCCCGATGCGCCGACGGCACCAGGGCGTTGACCAGGGTGGACTTACCGACCCCGGAGTGGCCGACCAGCACCGTCACCCGGTTGTCTAAGTGCTCCAACACGGTCTCGATGGCTGCGGCCCGGTCGGGGGAGTCTTGCGGGCCCAAGGCCATCACGACGTTCGGCACTTTCAGCGCGGCATACTGCTCGATCAACTCGGCAGGGTCAGCGAGGTCGGCCTTGGTCAGCACCAGCAACGGATCCATGCCCGCGTCGTATGCCGCCACGAGGCACCTGTCGATCATCCGGGGGCGAGGCTCGGGGTCGGCCAGGGCAGTGACGATGGCCAACTGGGACGCGTTGGCCACTATGACCCGCTCCACCCGGTCGGTGTCGTCAGCGCTGCGCCGCAGCACCGTGTCGCGGTCGAGGACCCGCACGATGCGGGCCAGCGAGTCGACCCCGCCGGAGGTATCACCCACCATCGCCACGCGGTCGCCAACAACGATCCGGTGCCGGCCCACCTCACGGGCACGCATGGCGATGACCGGATGGTCGTCCAGGATGGTGGTGTAGCGCCCACGATCCACCCCAGTGACCATGGCGACCTGGGCATCGGCGTGGGCCGGTCGATCCTTGCTGCGCGGTCGTGAATTGCGCCGACTGGGCCGGTCTCGGACCGAGTCCTCGTAATGATCGAAGCGACCCACGGGTTAAGCCACCAAGGCCGTCCATACGTCAGCAAAGCCTGGGTAGGTCTTGGCGGTGGTCGCAACGTCGATCACGCTAACCCCCGGCACAGCCGCCCCCAGCACGGCGGCCGCCATAGCCATCCGGTGATCGCCGTACGTCTTTAATTCTGCGCAGTGCAGGACAGCAGGTTCGATGGATAGCCCATCGTGGTGTTGGGTGACCTGCGCGCCGAGGCGAGATAACTCGGTCTCTAGAGCGGCGAGTCTGTCGGTCTCGTGACCGCGCAGATGCCCCACCCCTCGCAGGCGAGACGGGGAGGTGGCGGCCGCGGCGAGCGCAGCAATGACCGGCGTCAGCTCGCCGACCTCGTGCAGGTTGATGTCGATGCCCCGCAACGAGCCGCGAGGCGGGCCGGTGATCAGCAGTCCGTCGGCGGTGTGGGTGATATTGGCGCCCATCTGGGTTAGTACGCCGCGCATAGCGTCGCCGGCCTGGGTGGTCTGGGCGGGCCAGCGTGGGACAGTGATGCTGCCTCCGGTGACCGCAGCCAACGCTAGGAACGGGGCGGCTGAGGACAAGTCGGGCTCAACGCTCACATCGAAGGCTGCGATCGGCCCAGGCTCGACGCGCCACACTCCCGGCTCGGTCTCAGCGGCTTCCACGCCGGCCTGAGTCAACGTGTGCAGGGTCATCTCGATATGCGGCCGGCTCGGCAAACCCGCGCCGACGTGGCGCAGCGTCAGGCCCTGGGTAAACCGCGCGGCGGTGAGCAAGAGTGCCGAGACGAACTGCGAGCTGGCGGAAGCGTCGATGGAGGCAACATGGCGATCAACGGACCCGGTGCCGCGCACCGTCAACGGCAACGTCGGCTCGGCATCAGACTCACTGTCGATCACGACTCCCAATTCGCGCAACGCATACACCAACGGACCCATCGGGCGGGTCCGTGCGGCTTTGTCGCCGTCGAAGGTGATCTCGCCACTGCCGAGCGCAGCCAACGGGGGGAGGAACCGCATCACCGTGCCGGCCAAGCCGGCATCGATCTTTTGGTGGGTCAAGAAGCGCTGCGGCGGGTTGATTACCCACGCGCTGTTGTCGTCGGAGCAGGTGAAGCGCACACCGAGTTGCTCAAGCGCGGACCGCATCAGCGTGGTGTCGCGCGAAACCAAAGGGTCGCGCACCACGCTTTGCCCGTCCGCCAGTGCAGCCAAGACCAGATACCGGTTGGTCAACGACTTGCTCCCGGGCACCCGGACGGTCCCGTGGACGGGATGCTCGGCATACGGAGCGGGCCAGATGTCGTTGGAATGCATGGGGCCTAACGGGTCGACGACGAAGACACGCCCTACGGTAGTGCAGCCAAGAAGTCGGCTACGTCGCTGACCAAGGCACATATGTCTGTGTTGCGGTTGTGATCGCCGGGGTAGGACCGCACGACCAAGGCGCTCTCGTGTGGGGCAGCTACCTGCGCGATCTGCTCTGGGCCGCCGAATCGGTCGCGCTCGCCCTGGATCACCAGCGTCGGTATGCCGGCCCGCAGGGGAGCCAACAACTCGTCAGCTCGCGAGGGGGCCATCTTGCGCACCCGACCCGCCTTCGTCACCGGTGGCTGTGGGGCAGGTGGTTGCAGGGGGAAGGCGATCAGACACAAGGCTTGGGCGAGGGCCGACAACCGAGCGGCCACCCGGGCACCAGCGCTGCGCCCACCCAAAACCCACGGGCGGGGCAGCCCATGGAGTTCATCAGCCAGAGCGGCCAGCATGGTGGTGGCAGCCTCGTCTAATTTCGGTGGTGCCACCGCGATGCGACGACCGGCCACTCTCCACGGTTGCTCGAGCAAGACCACGACCCAGCCCTGTTTGGTCAGTGCCGTCAACGCTTGCAAGTCGGGGGCATCAACCCCGCCGCCGGCCCCGTGGCCCAACACCACGGTGCCGCGTAATGACCCAGCCCCTGGTGCATAGTGAGCCTCGGGAGAGTAGATGTGCGCCCGACCGTTCCCGCCGGGGGTAGCAAGGGTGACCACCGAGACGGGCGCCACTCAGCCCAGCACCTCACCGGTGGTGGGGTCAACGACGCCGACGAGCTTCTCCAGTGGCAGTTTGTCGAGCAACTCCGGCCCGTTGTTGCCTACTCGATTGACGGCTGGGCTGATCGGCCAGGTGATGAAGCGGCCGGGATCGCTGGAGGCCAACAGCCCGCTGATCTCGTCGCCGTCGACCAGCGCCGCGTCCAGCCAGCGGTCCCACTGTTGCGGGTCCAGCACCAGCGGTTGCCGGTCGTGGATGCGATCCAGACCGGGCTCAGCGGCCGTCGTGATGATGGCAAAGGTGACCACCCATGGGGTCGCCTCGTCATCTGGGCCGACCGCTGGGTCCTTCCAGAATTCGTAGATACCCGCCATCGCCAGCGGGGCGGAGTCGGCGCGGGTGGTGAAGAAGGGCTGCTTGCGCGGTTTCCCGGCCGCCGTGGTGGCGCTGGGGGAGACCTGCCACTCATACCAACCCTGGGCCGGCACCAGAGCCCGACGAGTGCGGGCAGCGTTGCGGTATGCCGGCTTGTCCAGCAGGGTTTCGGCGCGGGCGTTGATCATCCTGGCGCCGCCGCGCGCATCTTTGGCCCAAGAAGGGATGAGACCCCAACTGAGTAACCGCAGTTGGCGCGTCCCTTCCCGGGCCACCACCACGGGGGCCGCCTTGGACGGTGCCATGTTGTAGTCGCTGGCGCCGGGCGGGGGAGTCTGCGGATTGACCAGCAACGACCGAGTCGGCTCCGACATCGCGTTCTCGTCGATCTCGAACATCTCGATTAGCTCATCGGGGTCTGCGCTCGAGGCGTATCGACCGCACATCAGCGGGTCGTCCAGCATTGCGGGCAACGAAGGGGGCACTGACACACGATGAGATTCTTCACTGGCGATAGCTGGACAAGAAGTTACCCAATCGCTGCAACCCGGCCCTCAGATCCCCAGCCCAGGGCAGGGTCACGATGCGCAGGTGGTCAGGCGCAGGCCAGTTGAAGCCGCTGCCGTGGACCACCAGGAGATGCTCCTGCTCGAGGAGGTCCAGGCACAGGCGCATGTCGTCGTGGATCTCGTGCACTTCGGGGTCGAGCCGAGGGAACACGTAGAGCGCGCCCTTCGGGTTGACGCAACTTACCCCGGGCATATCCCTAAGCATCGAGACGGCCAGGTCACGCTGCTCGACCAGTCGACCACCGGGATCGGTGAGCTCGTGGATGCTCTGATATCCCGACACGGCAGCCTGGATCGCATGCTGAGCAGGGACGTTGGGGCATAGGCGTGTCGATGCCAGCAGTTCGATGCCCTCCAAGAACCCGGTGGCGTGCGCGGTCGGACCGGTGATGACGAGCCAACCCGCTCGGTATCCAGCGACCCGATACGTCTTGGACAACCCATTAAGGGTCAGGACCATCATGTCCGGCGCGACGGAGGCCATGCTGACGTGCTCCGCGTCGTCGTACAGAATGCGGTCGTAAATCTCGTCGCTGAGGATCAGCAGGGAGTGCTCACGGGCCACGTCGGCGAGCTGCTTCAGGATTTCTTTGGAGTAGACCGCGCCCGTGGGATTGTTGGGGTTGATCACCACGATGGCCTTAGTGCGTGGGGTGATCTTGGACGTGATGTCCTCAATCCCTGGATTCCAGTCGTCGTCCTCATTCGCCAAGTAGTGAACGGGTGTGCCCCCGGCCAGGCTGGTGGCAGCGGTCCATAGGGGGTAGTCAGGGGCGGGTATCAAGACCTCATCGCCATTATCGAGCAAAGCCGACAAGACCATCATGATCAACTCGGAAACGCCGTTGCCGAGATACACGTCGTCGACATCGACATCGGGGAAGTCCAGGACGTTTTGATACCGCGCCACGATCGCGCGCCGGGCACTCAGGATGCCGCGTGACTCCGAATACCCTTGTGCCCCCGGCAAAGCAGCGAGCATGTCACGCAAAATGGTGTCGGGGGCATCAAATCCGAAAAGGGCTGGATTCCCGATATTCAATTTAAGAATGCGGTGTCCGGCCGATTCCAAAGCGGCTGCCCGAGCCGCTACCGGCCCCCGAATTTCGTAGAGCACATTCTGCAACTTCGCGGACTGTTTGAGCGGGCGTAAGCCCGGTGCAGGGGTGGGGCTGGGAGGGGTCACCTCGCCATGGTGCCACGCGGAGTACCTGCGCGGCGCGGAGATCAACCTAGGTCGCCGGGGAATGGCCCAAGGTGTGTGGTCGTTCACTGATGCAGCCCACTCCCCACACCAGAGCCTGGAGGACGAAGACATGCTCGCAACCGTGGATGCGCCTACAGGTCGCCCACAGATGTTTCAGCCATACCCGGTAAGTTGGGGAACGATGACTGACCAGACACCGGCTACGGCCGCCACCCAGGATGAGCTCGACGCCATTGTCGACGTGACTCTCGAGTCCGCGGCAGATCGCGCGGCCCGCTTCGAGCGCGAGGCCATGCCGCTCATCGATCAGATGTATAGCGCGGCGTTGCGCACTGCACGCAACCCAACTGACGCGGAGGATCTCGTTCAAGAGACCTACGCCAAGGCGTTTGCAGCCTTCCACCAGTACCGGCCCGGTACCAATCTAAAGGCGTGGATGTACCGCATTCTGACCAACACGTACATCAATACGTATCGAAAGAAGCAGCGGCAGCCCAAAGAATCTGATGCTGCCGTCGTGGAGGATTATCAACTCGCCAGAGCCGAGCAGCACACCTCGCGAGGGCTGCGCTCAGCCGAAGTCGAAGCGCTCGATCACCTTCCCGACTCGGACGTCAAGCGAGCCCTTGCTGCGATCGGCGAGGACTTTCGGATGGCGGTCTACCTCTCGGACGTCGAAGGCTTCGCTTACAAGGAGATTGCCGAAATCATGGGTACCCCGATCGGCACCGTGATGTCGCGACTACACCGAGGGCGCAGGCAGTTGCGCGACCTGCTGAGCGACTACGCCTTAGAACGAGGATTTATTAAAGACGGGGCGGTGAAAAAGTGAACAGCCAACACGATAATGCCGGACAGGAAAGTCGCGGCGTAGACGGTCAGGGCACAGACAAGCACGGCACTGATTGCGCCGAAGTCATTCTTCGGCTCTTCGAGTATGTCGATAATGAAGCTGGCCCTGAAGATTGCGAAGCCATCAAAGGCCACCTTGACCAATGTGGCCCGTGTTTGATGGAGTACGAGCGTGATCTGCTGTTGAAGTCACTAGTACGGCGGGCGTGCAACGCTGAGCGAGCCCCGAGTGCCCTGCGGATGCAGGTCATGTCCCGGATCACGTCCATCACGGTGACCAAGACCACCTCTGGCTAGCGTTGCTGGGCGCAACAGGTGCGGCAGAACAAAAATATGCCCCCGCTCCTTCGAGGAGCGAGGGCATATTTAACGTGAGTTGCGTTGTTGCTCTAGGCGTTCGGCTTTCTACCGTGGTTTGCGCCCTTCTTCTTTCCGGCGCGGCGCTTGCGTGCTCGCTTGCTCATGGTGTGCTCCTGATCTGTTCAGTCGTGCGTGGGCCAGAACCGCAGCTGGCGCGCAATGGTTGCGGCGAGACCGTCTTTTCCTGCGGCTGTCGGGATCTTCAGTCTACCTTGCGGACAGGGCGTGTAGGCTATTGGTCAAGTCTGGTTCATTTTTGCGTGCTGTTGGTTAAATTTAGAGCTTGTGAGCCTCCACCTCGTGCGAATATGAGGATGCATCCGGATGTGTTCCTCAGAAAGGAACGCCATGGCATCTAGGTCGGGTGCAACTAGAGGAGCAACATGTTCGCATCAGTCAGCCGATTTCTTTTCCGTCGGGGCACCTTTGCCGACGTCGTGTTTTGGAACGGCCGGTAAAGCAGGTCGGTGGCCAATAGGTCGCCCAGCGAAGGGGACGAGCACGTGACGCGCTCGTCCCCTTCGTCTTTTTCTTTGTCCTTGTCCTTGTATGCCGTGATCACCGTGATGTGGGGGCTCACCCTGGCCATGGGCTGGTGGGGTGTGCACGTGCAGTCGAGCATCAACTGGCAGGCGGTCGTCGTCTTGTCGGCCCTGGGCGTGTTGGGCACCAATATGCGCGAAATGGAGTACGAGGTGGGCTTGAGTGTGTCCTTCACCACGGTGGTCTTGTCAGCCGCCATTGTGCTGGCCGGTCCGGCGGGTGCCGTGTTGGTGGGGGTCATCAGCAGCCTGTGTGACTTCCGCAGTTTCGGGCTGGCGTCGTGGCTCTCGAATGCCGCCATGACCGGGTGCATGGCCGGCGCAGGAGCGGCCACCTACTTCGCCGTCAATGGCCTCGACTTCGAAACCAGGAAGAAAGACCCGGACTTAGGCATGCCCTCGCCGGGCGAGATTTTAAGCAACGTCGCTCTCCCGATGGTTGCCGGGTACGTGCTGTTGGTCTGGGTCAACGCCGTGTTGATCGGCCTGCTGATTGCGGCCACCCAGCGGCGAAATGCCTTCACCGAAGCGCTCCTCGTGATCCAGAGTCTTGGACCCGGATACGTTGTTCAAGTGCTCATCGCGGTGCTGCTGGTCGTGTTGTGGCAGCCAGTGGGCATCGGGCCCTTCAGCGCGGCGCTGGTCATCATTCCGCTGCTCCTGACGCAATGGGCGCTCACTCGCAACGCCGCCGAACGACGAAGCCAAGCGCGTACCGTTGAGACGTTGATGGGGGCCCTTGAGGTCGCCACCCCGTACTCCGCGGGTCACAGTGCGCGCGTCGCCACGCTCGCGCGCCGCATGGCACCACTGCTCAACATCACCGGCGGCACTGCCGAAGACCTCAACTTTGCCGCGCTCCTGCACGACCTCGGGCTGGTCTCGACATCCCCGAGCGTGCCTCGGGGCACGCCGCCCAGCGACGTGAGCTATTTGGCGGCGATCCAAGAGCACCCGCAGGCCAGCGTCAATATGTTGTCCGACATCACCTTCCTCAAGCCAACCTTGACCGGCATCTTGCACCACCACGAGCGCTTCGATGGCCTGGGCTATCCGGCAGGGCTTGCTGGCGACGCCATTCCGATTTTTGCCCGGGTGATCGCCGTGGCCGACGCGTTCGATTCGTTAACCACCAACCGGTCGTATCGTGACGAACTCAGCGGTCCGGAGGCCCTCAAACGATTGCGCCGTCGGGCCGGAACGCACCTTGACCCAGAGGTCGTCGAAGCTTTGGCCCGTGTCCTGGAGACCTCACCCTGGGAGCCCACCCGGATCGGCGACGCAGCCCTGGCGTCGGCTATGGATGTGAATGACCACGACGACCCCGCCGTGAGCGATGAGTATGCAGGCTGGCAGCCGGAGAGCGATGAGGCCCGGGCGTGAGACGCACATTTG
>JBBSKS010000100.1:0-8948 GCA_038256095.1 Actinomycetales bacterium
CCGCCCACCGACGATTGGGACGCCTACTACCCGTCGCTCGCGTCGGCATACCCCGTCCCGGACGAGGTGTGAGGTGTGCGTTGTGAGCTGCGTGCCGACGACTCACCCGTTCGGATCGGCTCTCGGGTTCACATGAGCGCTCAGGCCGCTTTGGGCGGGCGTGTCGACCGCACGTTTACGACCACGAATTAACCACGAGGCTTCCGGCGCTCAGTAGCGCTAAAGCAACGGCCGCCCGAAACGGTACTTTTCCCTGTCCACGACCTGCCACCACGGCCAAGCCCAGGGCCACCACTGCGACACCCCAACCCCACGGGCGTACGGGACCGGCCGGTGCGATGACAACGATGAGAGTGCCAGCGGCCAACAGCGCGGGCGCGAGGAGTTGCGTCCGGCGCTGACCCAGCCGGTGCGGCAACCCCCGGATGCCGTGGCGCTCGTCCTCGACCAAGTCCGGCAACACGTTGAGCAAGTGAGCCCCAACCCCCAGCAACGCCCCGACTATCACGATCCAGACCGGAGGCACCCCCTGCGTCCCGGCCGCACCGAGCCTCCCTCCTGCGGCTAGCCAGACCACGGCGGGGAGCGACCCGAAGGCCAAGGCGTACGGCACGAAGGACCAGACCGTGGCCTTCGCTCCAGCGTTGTAGGCCACCCCGGAGCCGACCAACAACACCAGGTGAATGACCCCCGGTCGCCACCCCAACCACAACGACGTCACCACTGTCAGTGCCCCGGAGACCACGAGTGCCCCGATGACCACCTCACGTCGCACCGCTCCCCCAGCCAGCGGCTTGTCCGAGCGACCATCAGCGCGATCTCGGTCGGCATCGATCAGATCGTTGGACCACCCGATGACCAACTGGCCGGTGAGCACCGCGACGACGACCGCGAAACCCATCGCCAGCGAGGCGTCAAAAGCCAACGCCAGCAGCCCCGCCAACACGGTCACCGCAAGCGTCGGCCCTGGATGACACGAGCGCGCCAGAGCACCTGCGGTCTTCACCATCGCCACGTGCGGCAACCTACATGGCACAGTGCTGGCCATGTCACGCACGGAGACCTTTGCCCTGCCCGAAGAATGACCGCCACTCGCCCCCAGAGCGCGGAGTGGGGTTGCGGCTCGTAGTCTTCCGGGGTGTCCATCATTGCGTCGGTAGCTAAGGCCCTTCCTGTCCACCGCTACGCACAAGCAGAGTTGACAGCCATATTGGCCGAGCTGACGGGATTGGCGCCCGACAAAGTGGCCACCCTTGGCCGGATTCACGCCAACGCGGGCGTGGAGCATCGACACTTGGCCCTGCCCATCGAGGATATTGCCGAGGCCACGTCATCCTTCGACCAAGCCAACGACGCCTTCATCTCCGTGGCCACCGATCTCGGCGAACAAGCGATCACGGAAGCGTTGGACCTGGCGGGCATCACGCCTGCGGACGTGGACGTCATCATTTCGATGACCGTCACCGGTCTTGCGGTGCCTTCTCTTGATGCTCGCCTGTGTGCCCGGCTGCCCTTTCGCTCAAATCTCAAACGGATCCCGATTGTGGGCCTGGGTTGCGTGGGCGGCGCCGCCGGGATCGCCCGAGCTCACGATTATCTAGCCGGGCACCCCGACGAGGTGGTCGTCGTCTTGTCGGTGGAGTTGTGCTCGCTGACGCTGCAACGCGACGACGTCTCGATGGCCAACCTCATCTCCAGCGGCCTATTCGGGGACGGAGCCGCAGCAGTGGCGCTGTTCGGTGAGCACGCAGCACAACGCCGCATTCGGCATACCTCGGTCATGGCGCCGCAGGTCGTCAGCAGCCGCAGCCGGATGTATGCCGACACGCACCGGGCCATGGGTTGGGACGTCGGAGCCAGCGGATTGCGCATCGTGCTCGGCGCCGAGGTCCCCGATCTGGTCCGAGACCACGTCCGCGCCGACGTCGACGCACACCTGGCGCTGCACGACCTGACCCGCGCAGACATCGGCTGGTATGTCGCTCACCCCGGCGGCCCCAAGGTGCTCGACGCCCTGGCCGAGGCGCTGGAGGTGCCGCCCAGCGCCCTGGGCGTCACGTGGACCTCGCTAGCCCAAATCGGCAACCTGTCCTCGTCGTCGGTGCTGCACGTGCTAGCCGACACCCTCGCCGATCACCGTCCCGCCCCCGGCAGCTGGGGCATCCTGATGGCCATGGGACCTGGGTTCTGCCTCGAAACCGTCCTGCTGCGCGCACCGAAAGACTGACCCGATGACGTCGCTGGTCTGGTTTTCCCTGCTCATTGCTCTGGTCGCCATCGAACGTGTTGCCGAACTCATCGTCTCGAATCGGCATGCGGCGTGGGCTTTTGCTCGCGACGGGGTCGAATACGGCAAGGGCCACTACCCATCGATGGTGGTGCTGCATTCGGCGCTGCTGGTCGGTGCGCTGCTCGAGGCGTGGCTATCCGGACGCGACTTCATCTCCCTGCTGGGCTGGACAATGCTTGCCCTGGTGGCGCTCGCACAAGCGCTGCGCTGGTGGTGCATCCTGACGCTGGGCAACTCTTGGAACACGCGCGTCATCGTGACTCCCGGCGTCCCTTTGGTCACCCGCGGACCCTATCGGTGGATCCCGCACCCCAACTACGTGGCCGTCGTCATCGAAGGGTTCGCTCTCCCCCTCGTTCATACCTCGTGGATCACCGCGGTGATCTTTACGGTCCTGAACGCCTGGCTGCTCACAGTGCGGATCAGATCCGAGAACGCTGCGCTAGAGACCGTGCGGTGAGCGACGCCGACCTGACTGTGATCGGCGGTGGGCCGATCGGTGTGGCCACCGCGATTGGCGCATCGCTGGCCGGGATGAGTGTCACGGTCCTCGAGCCAAAGCACGGAGACATCGACAAAGCCTGCGGCGAGGGCCTGATGCCCGGCGCGCTCGCGGCCTTAGCGCGGCTAGGGGTTGATCCACCGGGTGCCGACATGCGCGGCATTGCCTACACCGACGGCTCGGACTACGCCACGGCCGATTTCGTTGGGCAGCTGGGCCGAGGAGTCCGGCGCCTCGACCTGCATCACAGCCTCCACGAACGCGCGGTGAGCCGCGGCATCACCTTCGTCTCGGCCTCCATGCGCTCGCTAGACCAGGACGCCGGCAGTGTCACCGTCGGGCTAGGCACAGCGGCCCAACCCCTGCGATCTCGTTATGCCGTCGGCGCGGACGGCCTGCATTCGCGCACCCGCCGCCTGGCCGGGCTGGAGCGAGACGCACGTTCCACGCAGCGCCCCCGATCGAGCACCAGCCGCCGGTTCGGGTATCGCCAGCACTTTGCCCGACCACCGTGGACGGACAGGGTGGAGGTCCACTGGGGCCGACGCGCCGAGGTCTACGTCACCCCCGTGGGCCCAGACACCATCGGCGTAGCGGTCCTGACTACCACCCGCGGATCGTTCGATCAGCACCTCAGCGACTTCCCCACCCTCGTGAGGCGCCTCGAGGGTGTCGAGCCGTCGTCGACGCTGCGCGGGGCTGGTCCGCTGCGCCAATCGGTCAGCGCCCGAGCCAAGGGCCGCGTCCTGCTCGTTGGGGACGCGGGTGGCTATGTCGATGCGCTCACTGGCGAAGGCCTAGCGGTCGGCCTGGCTCAGGCCCAAGCAGCGATCAAAGCGCTCAGCGCCGACGACCCCGGTCGCTACGCGCTCTTGGCACGAAGAGCTAGTTGGCGCAGCACCGCTCTGACATCCGCTCTGCTGATGGCCACCCGATCCTCGAGGGTGCGAGGGCTCATTGTCCCCGCGAGCGCGAGACTGCCCTGGGCGTTCCAGTGGGCCGTCGGGGAACTTGCCGCGACTTAGCCATTCCGTTCTCCGCGTGAGCTGTTTACGTCAGTCTCGCTGGTCTTAGCCGAGAAAGCCTCGCAGCAGCGCGGCCGTGCCATCGACGTGGTCAAGCATGGCGCTCTGCGCTGCAGCCGCCTGACCACCAGTTATGGCGGCGACGATGGCCGCGTGCTGCTGAGCCGAGTGACCAAGATTCGACGGCAGCAGCGGTATGCAGTCAAGCAAATCGTTGACGCCCGCTCGGGTCTGCGTGATCACGGCCCGCAGCCGCTTACTCCCACTCAGATCGGCCACCATCAGGTGCAGCCTCGAGTCCAGTGGGCGGTACTGCACAGGTCCCACCTGGCAACACTCGTCATGAGAGGCCCACAGCAGGGCAGCTTGTTCGTCGCTCACCCCACGTGTGGCCGCCAATCCAGCCGCTGCCGGCTCGACAACCCGACGCAAAGTCAGCAGATCCATCACGTCTGCCACATCTAGATCGTTGATCGCCCCACCCGAGATCGGCGGAAGGTTCTGCGCTACGTACGTGCCGCCATATCGACCCCGCCGGACGCTCACGTAGTCGTTCTTGCTCAGTTCGGC
This sequence comes from Actinomycetales bacterium, assembly GCA_038256095.1. Taxonomy (GTDB): domain Bacteria; phylum Actinomycetota; class Actinomycetes; order Actinomycetales; family Dermatophilaceae; genus Ornithinicoccus. The sequence goes on from JBBSKS010000100.1 coordinate 4,388, forward strand.
CAAGACCTCCCGCAAGGTGGTGCGCGAGACTCGCAGAGCCTCGGCAAGTTCGCGCTCAGGGGGGAGCTTGCCCCCCGGCGGGAACTGGCCAAGTCGGATGCCGCGCAACAACGCTTCCATCGTGTCTTCGAAAACGTTGCCGGATCGCACCGGCGCAACGGGCTGATTCGGCAACGCTATCCCCGTAGTCATGTCGCCACCGTAGATCAACTGTTGACGGATGCTGTGACCCCGGCCACACTGCAACCACACGTTAATGGTTTACATCTGATCCAATGAAACGGCGGATTTCCATGAGCAAAGCCAGCGAAAAAGGTAGTTCCGGCGACAACTACATGCAGGACCGACAGTTGAAGGCCGGTGCCGCCGGTTGGGTGCTGCTCGCCGGCCTTGGGGTCAGCTACGTGATCTCCGGCGACTTCGCCGGCTGGAACGTTGGTATCGCAGAAGGGGGATGGGGCGGTTTGCTGATCGCCACCATCTTGATGGGGCTCATGTACACCTGCATGGTCTTCGGCTTGGCCGAGATGGCCTCGACGCTGCCCACCTCCGGGGCAGGCTACGGCTTCGCCCGGCGGGCGTTGGGTCCCCTCGGTGGATATGCCACCGGCATCGCGGTGCTGATCGAGTATGCCGTCGCACCGGCAGCCATTGCCGTATTCATCGGCGGATACATCGAGGCTCTTGGCCTCTTCGGCATCACCAACGGCTGGTGGATCTTTCTGGCCATGTACGCGATCTTCGTCGGAGTCCACCTCTTCGGCGTAGGTGAGGCGCTGAAGGTGATGTTCGCTATCACCGCAGTCGCCATGCTTGCACTCGTCGCCACTGTGATCGGTTTGATCCCGAAGTTCGACGCCGCAAACCTTACGGACATCGACCCGGACGGCTCGCTGATGTCGAGCGCCCTCTTGCCAATGGGCATTAGCGGGGTGCTCGCAGCATTCGTCTACGGCATCTGGTTCTTCCTCGCCGTCGAAGGTGTGCCGCTGGCCGCTGAAGAAACTACTGACCCCAAGAAGGACATGCCCAAAGGGATCATTGTCGCCATGATGATTCTGCTTGTCACCGCGGCCCTCATGCTGATCTTGGTGCCGGGAGCTGGCGGCGCGGACGCAATGGGGCAATCAAGCAACCCGCTACCCGAGGCCTTGCGGACGGCCTACGGAGAGAACTCCGCGCTAGCGAACTTCGTAAACTATGCCGGACTAGCCGGCTTGATCGCCAGCTTCTTCTCGATCATCTACGGCTATTCACGTCAATTGTTCGCCTTGTCGCGCGCTGGATATCTTCCGCGCGTCTTGTCGAAGACCGGCCCACGCAAGACGCCATACATCGCGCTCATCGTGCCCGGCACCTTCGGATTCTTATTGGCCTCGATCCTGTTCGCCGCCCAGGGAGCCGACGCCGGCGGGTTGCTGATCAACATTGCCGTCTTCGGCGCCGCCGTGTCGTACGTATTGCTGAACCTGTCGCACATCATGCTGCGCCGCAACGAGCCCGATCTGGAACGTGGCTATCGCACGCCCGGTGGCGTGGTCACCACAGGAATTGCGTTGGTGTTGAGCTTTATCGCGGTCATCGCGACCTTCTTCGTCGACCCGCTAGCGGCCGGTATCACCGCCGTCGTGTTCGTGGCCTTTTTGGCCTACTTTCAGTTCTACAGTCGCCACCATGTGGTCGGAAACGCCCCGGAGGAGGAGTTCTCCAACATCGACGACGCCGAGTCTGACCTGCGTTGACTCCGCTCAACCGCAATACCTCGCATTACCCCTGATGCATCAACTCTTTTAATCAACAGGAGCGCCCATGTCTGAGCCTGGAACCCACCCCCGCAACCCTCGCATGCTGTCCGTCGAACAACTCCGTGAAGCCGTTGCGACCGGCGAGATAGACACCGTCATCGTGGCGTTCACCGACATGCAGGGCCGGTTGCAAGGTAAATACCTTCACGGTGCCTACTTCGTAGAGCACGCCCTGGCCGACGGTATCGAGGGCTGCAACTACCTGCTCGCCGTCGACACCGAGATGAACACCGTCGACGGTTATGCGCTGACCTCGTGGGAAGCCGGCTACGGCGACATGGAGTTCGACCTCGATCTGGACACCCTCCGGCGGATTCCGTGGCTGACCAAGACCGCCATGGTGCAGTGCGACCTGACTCAGACCGACGGATCACCGGTGCCGATGTCACCCCGTTCCATGCTCGCAGCCCAGATCGACAAGGCGGCGGCGAAGGGGTGGAAGGCCGTGGCCGGGACCGAGTTGGAGTTTGTGGTCTACAAGGACAGCTACGAAGAAGCCGCCAACCTCAACTACCGCAACCTGACCCCGGCGAATCAGTACAACGTGGACTACTCGATCATGGGATCAGGCCGGGTCGAGCCGCTGCTGCAGCGGATCCGCGGCGACATGTACGCCGCCGGCATGGTGGTCGAGTCGGCCAAGGGTGAGTGCAACTTCGGTCAGCACGAGATCGGCTTCCTGTTCGACGACGTGTTGACCACCGCCGACAACCACACCGTCTACAAGACCGGTGCCAAGATGATCGCTTCGGCGATGGATCACTCGCTCACCTTCATGGCCAAGCCCAACGAACGAGACGGCAGTTCCTGCCATATCCACCTCTCATTGCGTGGTCTGGACGACGAAGTGGTCTTCTGGGACTCCGGCGACGACGGCAAGAAGAAGGGCTACCGGAGTGCCTTGTACGACCACTTCATCGCCGGACTGCTTGCAACCATGCGCGACTTCACGTTGTTCTACGCGCCTAACATCAACTCGTACAAGCGGTTTGCCCTCGGCTCCTTTGCCCCCACGGCCGTGGCCTGGGGAATGGATAACCGTAGTTGCTCGGTGCGTTTGGTCGGCGAAGGCCCCAGCGCCCGCCTAGAGAACCGCCTTCCCGGAGGGGATGCGAACCCCTACCTGGCGCTCGCCGCCATGATGGCGGGAGGGCTATACGGCATAGAGAACAAGCTCAAGCTGCCCCCAGCCACCGAAGGCAACGCCTACACCTCGGATGCCGAGCAGGTGCCGCGCACGCTGCGTGAAGCCCGCGACCTGTTCGCGCAGTCAAAGATCGCCCTCGAGATCTTCGGCCAAGAGGTCGTTGACCACTACGTCAACTACGCCGACGTTGAGCTCAACGCTTTCGACGCCGCCGTGACCGACTGGGAATTGCGTCGCGGATTCGAGCGTCTGTAGACAGTTCGAATGGAACGAACCCCATGGAGCAAAGGAACAGAGTGAACGGAATGAGCATCACGCAGGTTCTCAACCCGGCGACCGAAGAGGTGATTGCCGAAATTGAAATGCACGACGAAGCGTCGACCGATGCAGCCATCGCTCGCTCGGTGATCGCCCAGCGCCAGTGGCGCTTGGTGGCCGCAAGCGACCGAGCTCGGCTGCTGCGCCGATTCGCCGAGCAGGTCGACGCCCACATCGACGAGCTCGCGGACCTCGAAGTCCGCAATGCGGGCCACACCATCGGCAATGCGACGTGGGAGGCCGGGAATGTCCGCGACGTGCTGAATTACTACTCGGGCGCACCCGAGCGGCATCTGGGCCAGCAAATCCCGGTGGCCGGCGGCATGGTCACCACCTTCCACGAGCCGATCGGCATCGTCGGCGTCATCGTCCCGTGGAATTTCCCGATGCCGATCGCCGGGTGGGCCATCGGCCCGGCCTTGGCCGCAGGCAACTCAGTGGTGCTCAAACCCGCCGAGTTGACGCCGCTGACCGCGATTCGGATTGGCGAATTGGCGCTCGAGGCGGGCATCCCCGAGGGGGTGGTGCAGATACTTCCGGGCAAGGGGTCGGTCGTGGGCGCGCGCTTCGTGACTCACCCCGACGTGCGCAAAGTCGTTTTCACCGGCTCTACGGCGGTGGGGCGTTCGATCATGGCCGGGTGCGCCGACCAGGTGAAGCGCGTGACGCTGGAGCTTGGGGGCAAAAACGCCAACATCGTGTTTGCCGACGCCGACCTCGCTGCGGCTGCCGCAGCCGCTCCCGACGGTGCCTTCGACAACGCCGGTCAAGACTGTTGCGCCCGATCGCGTCTGCTGGTCCAGCGCGACGTCTTGGATGACTTCACTGCCGAACTGAAACGTGCGGTGCAGCGGGTGAAGGTGGAGGACCCAAGCCGCGATGACGTGTTGATGGGGCCACTCATCTCGGCGGCCCAACGCGACTCGGTGGCCTCCTACGTCAACGGCGGCGACGTCATTACCCAAGCCTCCTGCCCCGAGGGTGCCGGATTCTGGTCGCCGCCCACGGTGCTGCGAGCGCGGGATGAGTTGGACCCGAGCTTCACCGACGAGATCTTCGGCCCGGTCATCACGCTGCTGCCCTTCACCGACGAAGCCGATGCGCTGCGGATTGCCAACGACACGGCATACGGACTGGCGGGGTCGATCTGGACCCGGGATCTGGGCCGAGCCGTGCGCGTTAGCCGCGGGCTCGAGGCGGGCAACATCTCGGTCAACTCCCATTCCGCCGTGCGCTACAACACCCCGTTCGGAGGGTTCAAACAGTCCGGATTGGGGCGTGAACTCGGCCC
>JBBSKS010000101.1:0-8785 GCA_038256095.1 Actinomycetales bacterium
CTCCGTGCCGGCGGGGCCCGTGCCGAAGTCGTCGCCAGAGAGCATGCCGGTGCCGGCGATGATCGCGGCTCCAACGGCAGCGAGGGTCAATCCGCTGGCAATCACCATCCAGCGCTTCTTCAGTGGGGCCAGTGTCAGCACCGCCAGTGGATGGGGTGGGGCTGGTGAAGTCGGGCACGGGAGAGGCGGGAGCGCACCGTGCCAACCGGCACTCCCAGGGTGAGGGCAGCGTCGGCATACTCCAGCCCTTGCCACACGCAGAGCGCAATGACGTCTTGCTCGTGGTCGTTGAGCTGTGTGAAGGCGCGTTCGATGGCGCTCAGTCGCTGCTGGTCGTCCAACGTGGCCACGACCCTGTCGGCGTGGTCCGGCACCGAGCAGCCACGGCAAGGCTTAGTCGCGTTGCAGGACAACCTCACCCCGCAGCCTCCACGTCTCAAGGAAGACGATCGAGGTGAGGTCATCGGCGGCATCCGCCGAACCTGAGCGGCGAGCGCAGTAGCGATGTACGGCGTCAGCGTGCCTGTCGAAAATGACGCCGAAGGCCTCGGGGTTAACGCGCGCGGCGACGTGCCACACAACAGTGTCCGTGGCCGAGTCCAGACCCACGGTGGTCCGCGCTGAGGTGCTCGACTGTTGCTTCATACCCTTATGTGCCCGCAGCGCTCGCCGAGTTCCATCGAGTTTCTCGCGACGTCGTCCGTGCACATGCCACCGAGTGGTGGCATATGCACCAGAGGCTTACAGGAAGTCCATCGGGTCGAAGTCCTCAATCGCGATGATGCGCAGGCGAGGCAGGTGAGTGTTAAAAGCCCGAGCGTCGTGCTCCAGGTCGAAGAACTCCATGCCGCGCGACTCCAGCGCCCCGAACCCGTTGTTGCGGAACTCCTCAAACGCCATCAACCCGACCCGCCGGTCGCTGTCGACCAGCGGCGTCATGGCCTCAACGAAGTCGCCGTCGTGGCTGACCAGCATCACGTCGGCGTCGCGGTCGAGCAGCGCCTCCATGGTGCGGATGATCGCCATGTCGACGACCTTCTCGTCGGCGTTGCCCGACAGGGGCACCGCCCGGTAGCCGATTGCTCGGAGTGCCTGCACAAAAGCCATCGGCAAACCGGAAGAGGCGTTCAGGAAGAACAATCCCTGCACCGGCTGGTCCCATTGGGACTGCGCAAAGGTCAGCAATCGGTCCCACCGCGGCCTCTCCTCAGGGTGGGGACGGCGGTTCAAGATCGAATTGCCGATCGTGGCGTCAATATTCTCGCCATCGACCAGCAGGTAGGTCACCCGCTCGTTCTCGTCACGGGGGGATTCGTCAGAAGTGTCCATTGCAGTTCCTTAACTCAAATTCATTAGTCGATATCGGCCGCACCATTCGGTGCACCGTCGAGACAAAGGTTACTCGTAGACGAACTTCTGCGGCCCCGGGAAAACCCACGACAGACCGTCACGGAGGCGGTCCCGCCAGTTTTCCCACGAATGTCCGTCTCGCGCTTCGACATACCGAACGTTGGTGCCGGTGGATTCGAAGACCGGCAGCATCGAGCGATTGTGCACGATCAGCGGTTCGTAAATGCCACAGGACATAAACATGCGGTCAGCGACGCGCCGCGGATCGGCGCGATAACGGTTCATGAATTTCACCACCGGATCAAAAGCCTCACCACCCCCGTGGTCATCGCCGATGTCGGTGAACACAAACGACCCCGACTGCAGCAGCAGCGTCGAGGCAAGACGCGGTTTGCGATAGGCCGCCGAGAGCGCCGCCACCCCTCCGAAGCTGGCCCCCATCAGGCACCGTGCTTCGGGGCGATCGATCAGCGACAAGCGTTCCTGCAGATAAGGCACGAGCTCGTCGGACAGGTGCCGAGCGTGGGCTGCGCTGTTGGGGTATTCACGCAGCCGATCAGGCGAATTGCTGAACACCACGACCGTCTCGGCCATATCGAGGCGGTGGATCAAGTTGTCCAGCACCGTCTTCATGGCCGCATAGTTCAGATAGTCATCGCCGTCGTGCACGACCAACAAGGGGTATGCCGAGCTGAGGCGATAGCGGGCCGGTAGGTACACGCGACTGGTGGTGTTGCGGCGCAGAGCCTTCGAGTGAAATTCAATGTCGTGCAATTCGCCGGGCCGTGACGCTGGGTCGTGATGCACCCACTCGGGAGTTTCGTAACCCACTGCGTGACACACCGAGGACGACCCCACCGGGCTGTGCGCCACGTGCGGGTTGAGGGGGTCGTTGAACTGGTCGGTGTAGTCGCCGATCCGCTTGCTCAATTGGTATTCGACCCGCGAGCCCTCCGGCAACTCGATCGTGACCCACCACAACGAGGTATGGCCCAGGCGCTTCATGGGCACCCGCTGCGGTTGATTCACGATGCGGTGCATCACGTGCACTTCGTCGGCCTCGCCGCGAAAAAGGAACGTGCACTTTGCGCCCTCGACGATCGGCGCCTCGTGCTCGGCAACGAACGATTCGATGGCGCGTTCGTCGATGTGATCGCGAGCCCGGAACTCATTGATCGCCAGTTTGGGGCGGGCCTTGGCACGGGTGTGCGCGGCGTCGGTGTTGACGCTCATGCAGCGTCCCCTTCCAGCGTCGTGACCGAGCCGTCGGAGGCCAGCACCGGTGCAGTGGGTGGCAGCACGCCGTCATAACCGATGTGCACCTGCACTCCGGCGTCCAAGAAGAGCGACCGCGCGGGGTCAAAGCGGCGGGCCAACAGGCCCATTCGTCGAGCGTTGGTGACGTCGAGACGATCCCGCGGGGACGGCAACGCCACCGTATGCCGCACCAAGCCCAAGCCGTTACGGTAGACCTCGGCGATGGCTGGCCCGTGGGCCGCCCGGTCATGGAAGAGCACGACCCGTTCGGTCAAGGCCATGGCTCCGGCTCCCCAGGCGATGATCGGCACGTCGAGTGCCGGCGCAATGTTGAAGAGGTTCATCGCGCCCATCAGCACGCCGACGTGCCCCCCGGTCAAAATGACGCCTTGCACCTGGGACAACTCGTGAGCGACTTCGGCCCGCTCACGGGACAGGGATTCGCGTTCGTGTGGCTTCCATGTTTGCCAAAATTCGGCATACTGCGCCTCGACCCGCTCGATGTGGCGGACATCCATCTGCCGCACGATCTCTTCCGCGTCGAGCACGGCCAGGTCAACGACCTCGGCATGCCGTGGCGCGTGGCGCTGCAGGTCTTTCAACGCCGACAGGGCATGGTCGAGCCCCATCAAATACAGCTGCTGCATCTCCTCCAAGACCCGTCGTCGGTCTTGATCGGCCTGTGCCAGCTCGGGGTCATGCTCCCAGACGCGCTGCATCCGATGCCAGAGTCGGGGGTTCATCGTGTTGCTGCCAAGTGTCTCGGACAACAACCCGTCGTCGGGCTCGCGCTCGCGCCACCCCGCGTTGATGGTGGCAAAGCGTGCGTCGCGCAGCCCCAAAGAAGCCACGACCTGGGCGAGGTGGGGTGTGCGCTGCGGCCCCAGCAGCGTGATGTGGGTGTCGTCAGCGGGCATGCACGTGCACCGTTGAGCCCACATCGTCCAGCATCGCGCGCAGCACGTCGTAGTCCGGGTGGCGCATCCGAATCCAGGCGTTGGCCATGTATCCGTTCTCGATCGGCTGCGTCGGGCTGCCGCTGCCGGGCAGGTGCGCGTCGATGATCCAGCGTCCAAGTCGGTTCTCGACGTCTTCGAGCCCGTCGTAGTGGCTGATCTGCCCGTCTTGGTCGGGGCGCAGCGCGATGATGCCCGCCGAATGGCTGCGGCTCGGGGTGATGTCGGTCTGGCCGTAGAGCACGGCTTGGGACCAGGCAAGATAGACGTTCATGTCGTTGCCGTTGCTGTAGAGGTCCCAGCACCCGACGCCTGGGGGTCGAGCGCCGATCTCGCTGAACTTTAAGCCCTTGGGCCCATGGAACCACTCCATATGGGTGGCTGCCGTGCCGATCCCGAGAGCTTCACAGACGCGCTGCCCCATCTCGCGGATCTCGGCATACAGGCCGCCGCCGTCGATGCGGTTGGTGGAGACGTATTGCGGGGAGATCCAGCGGTGGCGCATCGCCTCGAGCACCCCGGGGTAGTAGTGCGACGCGAAATCAAGCGCCGGCACACCGTCGATACTGATGGTGTCGTAGAAGCCCTCGTGACCCTCGATGAACTCTTCGACCGCAATCGAGGTGGTGCCAGACCCGAATTGACCCAATGCGGCTTCGAGTTCCGTGTCGTTGTTGACCCGGTGGGTGGCTGCAGCCCCGGCTCCGTCGCGAGGCTTGAGGATCAGCGGGTAGCCCTCCTGGGCGGCAAAGGCACGCACCGCATCGATGTGATCGGCGCCGATCGAGGCCGCCGTAGGCACCCCGGCTGCTCGCAGGGCGTCCTTCATGGACGGCTTGTCCCGGCACAAATACGTGGTGTGCACCGACGTCCCTGGTATGCCGGTTGCCTCCCGGACCAGCGCGGCCGGCAGCGTGTGCGACTCAATCGTGGCCTCGAGCCGGTCGATCCACACCCAACTCTGGACGTGCCGCACTGCGGCGGTCATCTGACCCACGTCGGTGACCGAGCCGACCTGCTCGTAGTGACCCATCCACGACTTGAGCTCGTCGTCGAGGTATTCGGCAGGAGTTTCACCGATCCCGATCACGAAGGCACCAGCTTGAGCCAACGCTCGCACGAACTCGCGCTGGTTCTTCGGGAAGTGGGGCTCAACGAAGACGATGTTCACAATGTCGAGCCTGCCACATAAAGCGACCCCGGGTCAGCCACAAGGGCTGAACACCGGGGTCGATCATGCGTTGGGGTCAGGCGCGGTGCTTGCCCTCGCCGGGCTCGTCCGTGTCACTGAAGTCGGTGCCAAAACCGGCCTGGGCGTCCGGGTCAGTACCGGGGACGTCGTCCACGTCGATCATGACGGGCAGCTCTTCGTCGTCTTTGATGGCCGAGACCCCGGCGATGTCACCGTCGGTCGAAACGCTGTCAGTCGAGCCATCCGCGTTAACAGCAACGGCTGTTGCGCCGTCGGTGTCAGCAGCCGAGGTCTTGACCGGACCTGCAGCGGTGGTCTGGGCCGCAGCATTCTTGGCATTGGGTGTCGTGCTCGAGTCAGCCGAACCGGCCCACGGGTCCGTGTCGTCTTCGGTGGTGCTCTTCTGCTGGCTCAAGTAGTACGCAACGCCAGCACCGATGGCAGCCAGGATGCCGAAAGCAATCAGGAAGCCACCCTTTTTGGGGCTTTTCTTCGGTGCGCCAGTGACCGCCGCTACTGCACCGTCTGACGTGGCTAGGAGGTCGTCCTTCGACGACTGGGCGTTGTTCAGCATCTCTTGCAGCTTGGGCAGAAGGTCGTCAACGAGCCTGTCGCGGGCGTGATCGACCTTCGCACTGACATCCGAGACGCCCTGCTGCATCACGGGGACTGCGGCGTCGACGCCACGGTCCAAACCAGACACGGCAGAGTCGCGAGCCTGAGTCGCCTTCTCGAGGGCAACACCGGCGCGTTCCTTCGCGACCCCACGGGCCTCGGCGGTCTTGTCCATGGCGGCTGCACGTGCGTCCGCAGTCCTGTCCATGGCGACAGCGCGCGCGTCGGCGGTCTTGTCGAGTGCGACCGACTTTGCGTTGCTTGCGCCACCCTTGGCGGCGCTCGCAGCGGCAGCAGCCTTGGGGGCCATCGAGTCGGACAGGGAATGCAAAGCGGTAGCAGCGGTCGAGAGCACGCTGCCCTTCACGGCCTCACCGCGAGCGGCAGCGGCTTTGCCGACCTTCTTCGCTTCGTTGGTGGCCTTCTGGCCCTGCTTGCGAGCCTTCTTGGTCTGCTTGCCTGCCTTGTCGGCGGCTACATCTGTTTTCGTGCGAAACACGGGGGAACCCTCCTGTGGTGTTATGGCAGTAGCCATCCTGCCTTGTCTGCACCGCGCAAGCCACTCGGAGCCACTTAACGTGGGTGTGTCGACACGGTCTGCTTCGACCCGCGACACATCGCGTGGGAGGATAGACCGCATGAACGTGACGCTGCACACCAACCATGGCGACATTGCGCTAACCCTCTTCGAGGATCACGCGCCCAAGACGGTCGCAAACTTCGTAGGCTTGGCCCAGGGGACCAAGGACTTCAAGGACGACGCCGGTCGAACCAACCCGACCAAGTACTACGACGGCCTGGCCTTCCACCGCATCATCCCCGGCTTCATGATCCAGGGCGGTTGCCCGCTGGGTGAAGGCGTCGGTGGCCCGGGCTACAACTTCGACGACGAGATCAGCCCCGACAAAAACTTCTCCGCTCCCTACATCTTGGCGATGGCCAACGCGGGCAAGCGGATGGGCAAAGGCACCAACGGCTCGCAGTTCTTCATCACCGTGGAGCCGACGCCGTGGCTGCAGGGCAAACACACCATCTTTGGTGAGGCTGCTGATGCTGACAGCCGCGCCGTCATCGACGCGATTGCCGCCGTTCCCACCGGTCGCGGCGACAAGCCGAGCGAACCGGTTTTCATCGAGAGCGTGTCCGTCAGCGAGTAGCAGTTCGCTGCACCGCTGTTCGCGCACTGATCAGGACTTGTTGTGACCACCGACGCCCCGCCGGTATGCCCACGCCACCCGGACCGGGTGGCCTATGTGCGCTGCCAGCGGTGCGGCCGGCCTACTTGCCCTGACTGTCAACGGCCAGCAGCTGTCGGCATTCAATGTGTGGACTGCGTCGCGCAATCCACGAAGGACGCTCCCCGCATCACCTCACGCTTCGGCGCTCCAGTTCGGAACGCATCGGAGCGCCCGCAAGCCACTATCGCCATCATCGGCATTTGCGTGCTGATGTATGTCGCGCAGTTGGCTAATCCCGCCGTGACCGCCAACCTTCGTTTTGGGCCAGTCCTGGCCGTGGAGGAGCCGTGGCGCGCGCTGACATCGGCCTTTTTGCATAGCCCCGGCTCCATCATCCACATCGGGTTCAATATGTTTGCCCTCTACATCATGGGTGGCTACCTCGAGCCCATGCTGGGCAGACTGCGGTTCGTGGTGCTTTATCTCATCAGCGCCATCGGCGGCTCAGCTGGCGTGGTCGTGCTCGCCACCTTCCCTGATGGATGGTTCACCGGCGTGGTCGGCGCATCTGGTGCGGTGTTCGGCTTGTTTACGGCCGTGCTGGTGCTGAACTGGCGGATGGGCCGCGAGACGGGCGGCATCGTGGGTCTGTTGGTCATCAACGGGATCATCGGTTTCATCATCCCCAACATCGCTTGGCAGGCCCACCTCGGCGGCGCCATTACTGGGGCAGCACTCGCGGGAGTTCTAGCTCTCACCGCTGCGCCAGGACGCGACGCCGCCGCAGTCCACAAACGTCGGCTCCAGTGGCCCGGCTTCGCGCTTGTGCTTATTGTCGTGGTCGCAGCAGCCCTAGTCCGCTTCTATTTCGTCCAAGGCTTCTAGGTGGTTGCAGGCAGGGCGGCCTGACTTACACGTGTGTAGTTATCCCCAGAACTGTGGATAGCGTGTGGAGAAGTCGCTACTTCCAGCGGGTGGACATCGCGAAGCCAGCCATGATGGCCCCCATGCCGATGCCCAAGTTCCAGTAGCCGATGGACCCGACGGGGAATTTGCCCTCAGAAATGTAGAACGTCGCCACCCACAGGACACCGAAAATCATCAGCGCAGACATCACCGGCACAAACCATTCCGGGTTGCTGACGCGCTGTATTTTTGGCTTCGACGCAGGACGCCCCTGCGCTTCGGCACGAGTGGCCGGGTTGCCGGAGGTTGAACTCGCCGACTTCTTCGACCCGGGGCTGGGTTTTGGCTCCGACACGACGTACTCCCTGTTTGGTGATGGCTTTCGTCACAGGATAGTGGGTAAAGGCGTCTATTCTAAGAAGGTCATGAGGACCGACCCCAGCCCGCAGCCTGCGGCCACCAGTGGGCGCCGCGCCAGACGTTGGCGCTCAGCCGTGCCCATCATGGCCCTGGCGGCAGGACTCATCTTCGGCACCTCGGCGGCGCTGGCGCGAGCAGAGCCGCCGGCGACGAGCGAGCCATCTGACTTGGCGGGCCTGATCAAGCAACGCAACAGCAGCGTCGAGCGGCTTACCGCTCAAGCCGGAGCCCTCTCAGCAGAGGTCGAGGAGTTGGAGCGTTCCAACGGCAGTTCGGCGCTCACCGTGCAAGTCAGTCAGCAAGCCGATGCGCTGGCGCCGCAGGTGGGGCTCAGCGCTGTGCGGGGCCCAGGGGTGCGAGTGACTCTCGATGACGCCGGCTACACCCTCGAGACGTTGCCGGACGGATACACGGTCAATGACGTGGTGGTCCACCAGCAGGATGTCCAGGCGGTGGTGAATGCCATGTGGGCCGGTGGCGCCGAAGCGATGATGATCCAAGATCAGCGCATCATCGCCAGCAGCGCCGTTCAGTGCGTCGGCAACACGTTGTACTTGCAGGGCCGGGTCTACTCGCCGCCGTACACGATCACCGCCATCGGCGACATCGATTCGTTGAGGACCTCGCTCGAGCAAGACCCCATTGTGGAGAGCTATCGAGGGTGGTCTGCGACGCTCGGTTTGGGGTACGTAGTTGACCCTCTGTCGAGTGTGGACATGCCCGGTTTCGCGAGTGTCCCCTCGCCTGAGTACGTCCGAATGTCTCTACCCGGGGCCGATAGCAGCACCAGCACCGCAGAACCGGACTCCGCGGACCTCGACCGCTAAGCACCGCGACTCGCCTGCGCAGCCAGCGCACATGGCTCGCTAGGGATCTTCGTCGGGACCAGGGGCGGAGTCTTCCTCGGCGTC
>JBBSKS010000102.1:0-8783 GCA_038256095.1 Actinomycetales bacterium
ACGTCGATGGTGGTGCGCGAGGAGTCGCTCACCCTCTATGGCTTTGCTCACGCCGACGGGCAAGCCATCTTTGAGCAGGTGCAGACCGTCTCGGGCGTGGGGCCACGGCTCGCCCTGGCGATGTTGGCCGTCCATGAGCCCGACGATGTCCGCCGCGCGATCACCAGCGGCGACCTGGTGGCCCTGATCAAGGTGCCCGGGATCGGTAAGAAAGGCGCCGAGCGAATAGTCCTGGAGTTGCGCGACAAGGTCACGCCACCTGCGGGAGCGCCAACTGCAGCCGCGGTGGCCCTGTCGCCGGTGCCGAGTCGGCATACGCACCCGCAAGCCACTCATGTCGTGCAGGCGCTCGAAGGGTTGGGCTGGAGCACGAAGCAAGCTGATGAGGCGGTGCGGACTGTGGAAGCCCGCAACGCAGCGGCCTCATCAGCAGTCGCGATGGATGTCGCGGCATTACTGCGCTCTGCCTTGCAGGATCTTGGCCGATGACGACTAACACCTCCGGGCTAGGCGATGATTTTGCGTCGCAGCAAGAGGCTCATGAGGACTCTCTGCAGCGCATCGTGAGTGCCGATGCGGCCGACGAGGAGCGTCATGTTGAATCGGCTTTGCGCCCACGCCGGCTCGCCGACTTCCCCGGCCAAGGCCGAGTCCGAGACCAATTGGGCCTGCTGCTCGAGGCGGCCAAGCGCAGGGGTGCACCACCGGACCACGTGTTGCTCTCCGGCCCGCCGGGGCTGGGCAAGACGACGCTGGCCATGATCGTTGCCGCCGAATTGGAGCAACCCCTACGCATCACCAGCGGCCCCGCGATCCAACACGCGGGGGATCTTGCGGCCATTTTGTCGTCCTTGGCCGAGGGCGAAGTGCTCTTTCTTGACGAAATTCACCGAATGGCCAGGCCAGCCGAAGAAATGCTCTATCTCGCCATGGAAGATTTCCGGGTTGACGTGATTGTCGGTAAAGGTCCTGGTGCTACCGCCATTCCCTTGGAGCTCCCGCCGTTCACCGTGGTCGGTGCCACCACCCGCGCAGGTCTGTTGCCGGCTCCGCTTCGAGATCGTTTTGGCTTCACTGGTCACCTCGATTTCTATGCGACCGAAGACTTAGTGACGATTTTGACCCGCAACGCCCAATTGCTGGAGATCGATGCCGATGAGGCCGGGATCTATCAGATTGCTTCCCGCTCGCGCGGCACACCGCGCATTGCCAACCGCCTTCTTCGACGGGTGCGCGACTGGGCGCAGGTGCACGGCCGACACATCGTGGATCTCGAAGCCGCCGATGCTGCGCTAGCTCTCTTCGACGTCGATGAACTCGGTCTAGACCGCCTCGACCGCGCCGTTTTGGAGGCTTTGTGTCGCCGATTCGGCGGGGGACCGGTCGGTTTGAGCACGCTTGCCGTGTCCGTTGGGGAGGAGCCAGACACCGTGGAGACGGTCGCGGAGCCCTTCTTGGTGCGGGAAGGCTTCATGGTGCGAACCCCACGGGGGCGGGCTGCTTCAGCATCAGCGTGGGCGCATTTGGGGCTCACACCACCGGAGACGGCAGCAACGGCGAGTCAGCAGTCACTTCCTTTCCGTCCTGATGGTGGGCGACTAGGCGGATAGGTGAGCACCGGCGCGGCGCGCGGTCTTTGGTTGCCCTGCCTGCCTCGCCTAGACTGCCCGAGGCACGTTTCTGCATACGCTGCCTCTGCCGAGCACTATTGACACATCGTTGAAGGACGTTCATGCCCGCCTTTTTTTCTGCTGCGAGCGGTGGCGAGAGCGGATCGTTCTCACTGCTGATTCTCTTTGTTCCGCTTGCGCTGTTGGCCTATCTGATGTTTAGCCAGCGACGCCGCGCCAAGCGTGAAGCAACGGCGCAGGCTGGGCTTCAGATTGGCGACGCTGTGGCGACGCGGGCGGGCATCCTTGGCGCCGTTGAAGGCCTTGACGGTCCGAGCGTTCGCGTGCTTGTTGCGCCCGGTGTCGTGCTCACCTTCGACCGTCGTGCGGTGATCCCGGCAGCGGTGCCCACGGCCGCCGAGGCGATCGACGAGCGCGGGGGCTCGCCTTCTAACGACATCCCGCCTGATGATGCCGATCCGCACGGCACCCAGGGGGGGAACAACTGATGGCCGTGAAGGCACGCAATCGCAAGGCGGTCCGCACGCTGTGGTCCCTGGTCGTCATCGTCGTCTTGATGTGCGCTGGGCTCACGGCTGCGGCCACGCTAGCGAGTCCCAAAGCGCAATTCACGCCACTACTGGGTCTAGACCTTGCCGGTGGGCGCCAAATCGTCATCGAGCCTGTCGTTGAGGGCGCCGCAGAGGCATCTGAAGGCCAGGTGACCGAAGCCATCAACACCATTCGTCGGCGTATCGACGGCTTGGGCACATCCGAGGCCGAGGTTTCACGTCTCGGTGGCGACAACATTGCGGTGGCCATCCCCGGCAATCCCACGGCTGAGCAACTCGAATCACTCAGCCGTTCTTCACAGCTCCAGTTCCGTCCCGTGTTGGTTGCTCAACCGTCAAGTCCCGGCACCGACCCGTCGGCACCGGCCCCGATTTTGCCGCTGCCGGATGACTTCGTGCCCCCAGACGACGGCACCGAACCGGACGCCGACGTGGCCCCTCTCGATGGTGAGCCTGGCGAGGGCGAGCCCGTTCCCGGCGTCGATGAGTCTTTGCCCGACGACGCGGAGGTCACCAACGGCCCCTTCCCTGACGGTTTGCGGGCGCAAGACCCCGCCGATTCGACGGGTGGCACCGATGATGAAGGAACCACCCTTGACCCCTCCGAGATCCTGCCCGAGCTCGACCCCTCGAATGACCCGAGCTCGCTGGCCCAAGTCACCAACGAGTTGCGTCAGCAGTTCCTTGACCTTGACTGTGCAGCTGACCTAGAGGGTGAGCGTGTCGCAGCGGCGCCGGCCGGAGAAGCCGTCGTGGTCTGTGCAACGGACGCTTCCGAGAAGTACATCCTCGGACCTGTCGAGCTCACCGGAGCCAAGGTCGAAGATGCCCGCGGGGGCTTCCAGAGCTCGCAAGGCGGCACGCCCACGGGCATCGTGGAGGTGGCGCTGGAATTCGACGATGAGGGCAGCCGAGACTTTGCAGAGATCAGTGCACGACTCTTCCAGTACGACCGCGCTGAGGCGCAGAACCGATTTGCGATCGTGCTGGATGGCAGCGCGCTGAGTGCGCCGGGCATCAATGGCGTCATTGATGCCGGTCAAGCCAGTATCACCGGGAACTTCACGTTGGACAGTGCGGAGTTGTTGGCCAACCAGATCAAATTTGGTGCGCTGCCAATTTCGTTCGCGGTCCAGACCAGTGAGCAGATCAGCCCGACCCTGGGTGGGGAGCAGCTGCAGTTGGGAATCTGGGCCGGGATAGTCGGCCTCGCGCTGGTCTTCTTCTATTCGCTCGTGCAATACCGGGCCCTGGGCCTGGTCACTATCGGGTCGCTGGTGGTAGCCGGAATCTTGGCCTACCTCTCGGTGACCTTGCTGGGCTGGGCCTCGAACTTCCGTCTCACCATGGCTGGCGTGACCGGTCTCATCGTGGCCATCGGTATCACCGCTGACTCGTTCATCGTCTACTTCGAACGAGTCCGCGACGAAGTGCGCGCGGGCCGACCCCTGAGGTACGCCGTCGATACCGGTTGGGAACGCGCCAAGCGCACCATCCTGATTTCGGACGCGGTCAACCTCATCGCCGCTGGCGTGCTGTTTTGGCTTTCGGAGTCCAGCGTGAAGGCCTTCGCATTCACACTCGGCCTGATCACTGTGATCGACCTCATCGTGATCTTTATGTTCACTCACCCCGTGCTCAGCATCCTGGCCAACACCAAATTCTTCGGCGAGGGCCACAAGTGGTCGGGTATGGACCCGGAACGCCTCGGTGCCAAGCGGTCGACATACCTCGGTCGTGGTCAGTTCAACCTGCCGCCACCCAAGGTCAAACCCTCGCGCGCTGAACTCGAAGGAGGAACGGTCTAATGGCCAGTTTTGCTGCTCTAGGCAACGACCTTTACACCGGTAAACGTTCCTTCGATATTGTTGGTCGTCGCAAACTCTGGTACATGATCTCGGCGGGACTCATTGTCCTGTCTCTGATCGGGCTATTTGGCCGCGGCGTTAACTTTGGCATCGAATTCCGCGGCGGTTCCGAGTTTCGCGTCAGCGAGGTCGCGACCACTCAGGGGTATGAGGAGATCGCCAGCGACGCCGTTGATCAAGCCGCCTCAGGCTCGGAAGCCTCGGTCACGCTGATTGGGTCCAGCACCGTTCGGGTCCAGACCTCACAGTTGGAAAGCGGCCCCAGTGAGCAGGTCCGGGCCGACCTATCTGAAGCCTTCGCCGTGCCGATCGATCAAGTATCGAGCTCCTTCATCGGCCCGTCCTGGGGTGAAACGGTCACGAACAAGGCGATCCAGGCTCTGATTGTCTTCCTCATCTTGGTCTCGGCGGTCTTGGCCCTGTACTTCCGCACGTGGAAGATGGCGGCGGCTGCGCTCGTGGCTTTGCTGCACGACCTGGTCTTCACGGTCGGGACCTACGCGCTGCTGGGCATCGAGGTGTCCCCGGCCTCGATGATCGGGTTCTTGACGATCCTGGGCTACTCGATTTACGACACCATTGTGGTCTTCGACAAGGTCCGAGAAAGCACCGACCAAGCAATGGACACGCGTCGTATGTCGTTTGCTCAGTCTGCGAACTTGGCTGTCAATCAGACCCTCGTCCGGTCCATTAACACCTCGGTCGTGGCACTGCTTCCCGTGGCAACCATTGTTGTGGTCGGTCTCATCTTCATCGGGCCAGGCACGCTGCTCGACCTCGCGATTGCGCTCCTCATTGGGATCACGATCGGAACGTTCTCTTCGATCTTCATTGCGCCCCCGTTGCTCGTTCACTTGCGCGAACGCGAGCCAGAGATTGTGGCGTTGAACAAGAAAGTTCAGCGACGCGAAAGCGAGCAGGTCGGCGTTGTCGCCGCTGGGCAAGACGCCGGTCAAGAGTCAGGTGACGTGTTGGTTGACGGCGACGAGGCCGTGCCGCCACGTGCGCGTGGTGTGGTGTCACCATCGTCTGGGGTGCGTGACGAGGTCACCGAGCGTGGGGTTCACCCGTATGCCCAACGTGGCCCCCGCAACCAGCCTAAGAAGCCGCCGAAGTCGCGACGATGAGCCGAGCGGGCCAGCCCAACGGTTTGGCGGGTTCATTGGCGAGCAACGTCGACGCCGTGCTCGTGGACGTTCCGGACTTCCCGGTCGCGGGAGTGTTGTTTAAAGACCTCACGCCCCTCTTTAGCGATGCTCATCTGTGTCGACAAGTGGTGGCCGACATCGCCACGCGTCGGGCCGGAGCGGTCGATGTCGTCGCCGGGATCGAGGCACGAGGCTTCATCTTCGGTGCACTCGTGGCCCACGAGCTCGGGCTGCCGTTTGTGCCCATCCGTAAGCAAGGCAAACTGCCCCGCGCGACGTATGCCGCCACGTACGACCTGGAATACGGCAGCGCCACCGTGGAACTGCACTGTGATGCGGTCAAAGAAGGTCAGCGCGTGCTGCTCATTGATGACGTCTTAGCTACCGGGGGCACTGCGGCTGCGGCTGCGGGTTTGGTTGAGCAGGCTGGCGCAGTGGTCGCGGCGCTAGAGGTTCTTGTCGAGATCGAAGCCCTAGCCGGACGCTCGGCGATTGCCGATCTTGAGGTCATTGCTCTCCTAACCTGCTGATCGCTGCCTTGAGCGTGTGATCCCGCCGGAGGGCGGAACCAACCTCTGATTCGGTCCGCATACACTTTGCCCATGAGCGAGGATGTCGCACCCACCATCCCCTCAGCGACGACCCCGGGAGTTCGCACCCGCTGGGCGATCCTGGGGGGCTCACGCACGAGCGACAAGCCAGTCCTAGAGCCGCTGCTTCGGGCGGTTCGAGCCACGCACCCCAGGGGCGACCTGCAACTGATCGAGCGCGCGTTCGTCGTGGCCGAAGAGAAGCATCGCGGCCAAGAGCGCAAGAGTGGCGACGCCTACATCACACACCCCTTGGCCGTGGCGACCATCCTGGCCGAGCTCGGGATGACGCCGTCAACAATTGCGGCCGCGCTCCTGCACGATACCGTCGAGGACACCGACTACTCGCTAGAGCAGTTGCGCGCAGACTTCGGCGACGAGATTGCCATGCTTGTCGATGGGGTCACGAAACTCGATAAAGTCGTTTACGGAGAAGCGGCTCAGGCCGAGACTGTGCGCAAAATGGTCGTCGCCATGTCGCGCGATATTCGGGTGCTAGTCATTAAGTTGGCCGACCGGCTGCACAACGCCCGCACGTGGCGTTACGTCTCCGCGGCCTCAGCCGCACGCAAGGCGGCGGAAACGTTGGAGATATTCGCTCCGCTGGCGCACCGACTTGGGATGAACACCATTAAGTGGGAGTTGGAGGACCTGTCCTTCGCCTACCTCTATCCCAAGGTGTACAGCGAGATCGTGCACATGGTCGCTGAGCGCACCCCGGAGCGCGAGGAATACCTCGCTAAGGTGCGCTCTCAGATCGGGACCGACCTCAAGAGTTTCAAAATCCGGGCGACCGTGACCGGCCGACCCAAGCACTACTACTCGGTCTACCAAAAGATGATCGTCCGGGGCCACGACTTCGAGCAGATCTACGACCTGGTCGCAGTGCGGGTGCTGGTGGAGTCGATCAGCGACTGCTATGCGGTGCTCGGTGCACTGCACGCCCGTTGGAACCCGGTCCCGGGGCGGTTCAAGGACTACATCGCCGTGCCGAAGTTCAACATGTACCAGTCACTGCACACCACCGTCATGGGACCCGAAGGCAAGCCCGTCGAGGTCCAAATACGCACCCAGCAGATGCACCGGCGCGCGGAGTATGGCGTCGCAGCGCACTGGAAGTACAAGGAAATGGGCAGGCACGCCGCCGGTAGCCCGCCCAATGGCGATATGACGTGGCTGCGCCAACTCGTGGACTGGCAGGCCGACACCAGCGACCCCGACGAGTTCCTGGAGTCGTTGCAGTTCGAGATCCACGCGGCCGAGGTGTACGTCTATACGCCTGCAGGTGACGTCATGGCCCTTCCTGCTGGTGCTACAACCGTCGACTTCGCCTACGCCGTCCACACCGAAGTCGGCCACCGCTGTGTGGGTGGTCGGGTCAACGGCAAACTCGTGCCGTTGGAAAACGCGCTGGTCACCGGTGACGTGGTGGAGATCATCACGTCCAAGGCCCAGGACGCCGGCCCGAGCAGAGACTGGCTGAAGTTCGTCAAAAGCGGCCGGGCCCGCACCAAGATCCGCCACTGGTTCTCCAAGGAACGTCGCGACGAGGCGATCGACCAAGGTCGTGAGCAACTCGCCAAGGTGCTACGCAAGCGCAACCAGCCACTCCAGCGCCTGATGTCGCACGACGTGCTCACCGCGGTTGCAGGTGACCTGCGATACCAGTCCATCGAGTCGCTCTTTGCCGCAGTAGGGGAGTCGCACGTCTCCGCCGATCACGTGGTCAACCAACTTGTCGCCACCCTTGGAGGCGAAGACAGCGCCACCGAGGATCTTGCCGAGGCCGTGACTCCGCGTCGTGGTCGTGCACGAGCGACGGACCCAGGGGTCACTGTGGTCGGGGCCGGAGACGTCTGGGTCAAGGTTGCCCGGTGCTGCACTCCGGTGCCGGGCGACGACATCCTGGGGTTCGTCACCCACGGCAAGGGCGTGTCGGTCCACCGCGTGGACTGCAACAACGTCGAGACGTTGAAGCGGCACCCGGATCGGTTGATCGACGTTGCCTGGTCGCTCACCGAGGCCAGTGTCTTCCTAGTGAATATGCAGGTCGAGGCCCTTGACCGGCCAGGACTGCTGACCGACATCACCAAGGCTCTCGCCGAGCAACGGGTCAACATCACCTCGGCCTCCGTGCAGACCGGGCGCGACCGAATTGCCTTGTCGCGATTCACCTTCGAGATGGCCGACCCGTCGCACCTCGACAGTGTCGTCCGTGCGGTTCGACGCGTGCATGCGGTGCTCGATGTCTACCGGGTGACCGGGACTCATGGCACGGACCCGCACCGCAAGGACCACCCCCACGCCGCAGACCCTCAGCACGCTGCCAGATAGCCGCTGCGCACCACGTCAGGACGCTACATGTCTTCTTGCCGCACGGCGCCGCGCTCTTCCAATAGAGCGGTCATGAGATCGATCTCGCTGCGCTGGCCATTGACCATCGCGCCTGCTAGCGCAGTCACCGCTGGGCTGTTGGCGGTGTCGACAGCGGCCTGGGCCATCTCAACGCCAGCAGTGTGGTGCGTGATCATGAGTTGCAGGAACAGGATTTCGGCGTCGGTGGACGTTGTCGTCCGCAGTTTTTCCATTTGAGCGATGGTCGCCATGCCTGGCATTGCCCGGTAGTCGGGTTCCCCCGGGCTAGCCGCCTGCATACCTTCCATGTCAGACATACCGTCCATGTCAGGCACCGCGCCAGCCGGCATCCACTCCATCCGCGGGCCGCTGCGCGCAGACGGGGCGTCCCACTGATCCAGCCAGCCCTTCATGGTGCCGATCTGGGTGGACTGTGTGGTGGCGATGTCGTAGGCCAAGACGTCGATCTTGGGGGAGTCGGAGGCTTGCAACGCGATCAACGACATGTCCACGGCCTGCGCATGGTGCTCGCTCATGTCACGGGCGAAGCCCGCCTCGACGCTGTCGCTGCCTGGGCTGGATTGCCCGAAGACCAACCACCCGCCCAAAACTCCCACCACCATCGCGGCCACAACATAGG
>JBBSKS010000103.1:0-8780 GCA_038256095.1 Actinomycetales bacterium
GCGCGCGTCGCCGTCCGACGGCGCCCGCCAATCACCGCGCGGCGACACCGCGCCACCGGTCGACACCTTCGGCCCGTTCGGAAGCGCCGAGCGCTTGAACTGACTGAAACCAAAGAAGCGCTTCACAAACAACTCCAGCCAAGAGCGCAGCGCCGTCAACTCGTAGGCGTTGCGTTCGCTCGCTGGGAAGCCGGGGGGCCACGCGCCGACCTCAACATCGCGCCACGCATGCCACGCCAGGAAAGCGATCTTGCTGGGCCGGAATCCGTAGCGCAGCACGTAATGCAGGTTGAAGTCCTGGAGTTCGTACGGCCCGATTTGGGCCTGGGTGCTCTGATAGCCCGCGCCGTCGGCCGGCACCAACTCGGGGGTGATCTCGGTGTCCACGATGGACTGCAGCACCGCGTCGACGTCGGGGGTGAACATCTGCGAGCTGATCGCCCACCGGATCAGGTGCTGGACGAGCGTCTTCGGCACGCCGGAGTTCACCGTGTAGTGCGACATGTGATCGCCCACTCCGTAGGTGCACCAGCCCAGCGCCAACTCCGAGAGGTCGCCGGTGCCCAGCACGATGCCGCCACGTTGATTGGCCAGTCGGAACAGGTAGTCCGTGCGCAAACCGGCCTGCACATTTTCGAAGGTCACGTCGTAGAGGGGCTCACCGTCGGCAAACGGATGCTTCATGTCGCTCAACATCTGCCGGGCAGCCGGTTGAATGTCGATTTCTTCGAAAGACACACCTAAGGCCGCAGACAGAGCCGTAGCGTTCGACTTCGTGTGATCCGAAGTCGCGAATCCGGGCAGGGTGTAGGCCAGGATGTCGCTGCGGGGGCGTCCGAGTCGGTCCATCGCCCGAGCCGCCACGATCAGCGCGTGCGTGGAGTCGAGCCCGCCCGAGACCCCAATCACGACCTTGGGCTGACCAATCGCCGACAGTCGCCGCTCCAAACCGGCGACCTGAATGCTGTACGCCTCGTAGCAGTCCAGTGCCAGTTGGTCCGGGTCGTCCGGCACAAACGGGAACCGGTCCACAGCACGGTGCAGACCGATGTCGGTATGCGGTGGCTCCAGCGTGAACTCGACCGTGCGCAGCGCCCCTGCCCGGTCGGCATACGCTGCGCGGTTGTCGTCGAAAGAGCCGTTGCGCAGCCGGTCCTGGCGAATCCGATCCAAGTCCACATCCGCCACAGCCCGTTGGGCACCCGACGGAAAGCGTTCGGACTCGGCCAATAGCTCGCCCAGTTCGTAGATCATCGTCTGCCCGTCCCAGGCCAGATCGGTCGTCGACTCGCCCTCGCCAGCGGCGGCATACAGGTAAGCGCTTAACAACCGAGAGCTCGCCTCAGCGCACAACGTATGCCGACCGGCGGACTTGCCGATGTTGATCGGGCTGCCCGAAAGGTTGGCGATAACCGTCGCCCCGGCCAGCGCGGCAACACTGCTCGGCGGGATCGGCACCCACAGGTCCTCACACACCTCCACGTGCAGCACCAGCCCCGGCACGTCGGTGGCCGCAAACAGCACGTCCGGACCAAACGGAACGCATATCCCACCCAAGACGATCGTCGAGCCGCCCGCATCTACTCCCGACGCAAAGTGGCGCTTCTCGTAGAACTCGCGATAGTTCGGCAGGTACGACTTCGGCGCCACACCCAAGATGGCTCCCCGGTGCACCACGACCGCGCAGTTGTAGAGCCGATTGCGAAAGCGCAGCGGCAGACCGATCACCAACACCGTCATCAGATCGGCACTCGCGGACACGACCTCACCCAAAGCCACCAGCGCCGCATCCAGCAGCGGGTCCTGCAGCAACAGATCGTCAATGGCGTACCCCGTCAGCCCCAACTCCGGGAAGATCGCCACTGCCACGTGGTCCTCGGCGCACTCCCGCGCCACCTCTATCGTGCGCTGCGCGTTGGTGGCGGGGTCGGCGATGGCCACCGGCACTGTGCAGGTGGCCACTCGAGCAAAGCCCTGGTCGTAGGCGCTGTAGAACTCCACGCAGGTCAGTCTGTCAGGGATCGTCGAAGCGATACGGCAGGATGAGCGCATGGATCGTCAGCAGGAGTACGTACTGCGCACCATCGAGGAACGCGACATTCGGTTCGTGCGGCTGTGGTTTGCCGACATTCTCGGTGCGCTGAAGTCGGTGGCCGTGGCCCCAGCCGAGTTGGAGCAGGCCTTCGACAGTGGCATCGGGTTCGACGGCAGCGCGATTGAGGGCTTTACCCGGGTCTACGAGGCCGACATGGTGGTCCAGCCAGACGCGAGCACGTTCCAGGTCCTGCCGTGGCGGGGCGACAACCCGGGCACCGCGCGCATGTTCGCCGACATCCGGATGCCCGACGGCACCCCCTCGATGACGGACTCGCGGTTTGTGCTCAAGCGCACCCTGGACAAAGCCGCCGACCTTGGGTTCACCTTCTATACCCATCCCGAAATCGAGTTCTACCTGTTCAAGGAGCCCTACGTCTCGGGCACCATCCCGGTGCCGGTCGACAACGCCGGCTACTTTGACCACGTCGCGCGCGGCGACGGTCATGACTTTCGCCGCTCGGCGATCACCATGCTCGAGCAGATGGGCATCTCGGTGGAGTTCAGCCACCACGAGGGTGGACCGGGCCAGAACGAGATCGACCTGAGGTATGCCGACGCCCTCTCGATGGCCGACAACATCATGACCTTCCGGACCGTCGTGCGTGAGGTCGCGCTGCAGCACGGCTCCCTGGCCAGTTTCATGCCCAAGCCCTTGGCCGGTCAGCCCGGGTCGGGGATGCACACCCACGTGTCGTTGTTCGAAGGCGACACCAACGCGTTCTACGAGCCGTCCGCCGACTACGAACTCTCGATCACCGGACGTCGTTTCATGGCCGGGCTGTTGGTGCACGCCCGCGAGATCTGCGCCGTGACCAACCAGTGGGTCAACTCCTACAAACGCCTCTGGGGCGGCGGCGAGGCGCCTGCATACGTTTGCTGGGGGCACAACAACCGCAGCGCCATGGTGCGCGTGCCGATGTACTCGATCGGTCGCGGGCACTCCCGCCGGATCGAGATCCGCTCGATCGATTCTGCGTGCAACCCCTACCTGACGTATGCCGTCGTGCTAGCGGCCGGCCTCAAAGGCATCGAGGGTGAGTACGAGTTGCCCGAAGAGGCCGAGGACGATGTGTGGGGTCTGACCGACGGCGAGCGCCGCGCGATGGGCATCGACCCCCTTCCCCAGTCGCTCGGTGAAGCGGTGGCGATCATGGAGGAGAGCGAGTTGCTCGCTGAAGTGTTGGGCGAGCAGGTCTTCGACTTCTTCTTGCGCAATAAGTGGCAGGAATGGTCGGACTACCGTTCGCAAGTGACCTCCTTCGAGCTGGATCGATACTTGGTGCGGCTGTGAGCGACCGCCCGGAGCCTGCAGCAGCAGATCTTGCCCGGGCTGGATTCACGCAGACGGCACGCTCACTGTCGGTGCTGAACGACCTACAGAAGGCGTTGCCGGGCAGCATTGATGCGGCGGAGCTGGTCGCCGATTTGGGTGCGGTGGCCGATCCTGACGACGGGGCCTTAGCCATGCTCCGCTTGGCCGAATCCGACGCTGCGGCGGCGACGTTGCTGGCTGCGTCCGGCGAGCCACGGCGTCGCGTACTGCGTGTGCTCGGTGCGTCCACGGCCTTGGCGGATCACCTCATCAAACACCCTGAGCACGTGGAAGCCGCCGCTCACTATGCGTCCGTGCGCCCTGATGCCGTGCTCAATGCGGTGCAGGGACTGAGCGGACGAACAGGCGCCGAGGCGCTGCGGGTTGCCTACAGACGTGAGCTCGTCCGCATCGCGGCCACGGATTTGAGCGCGGCAGACGCGCTGGAGATCGTGCCCGAAGTTGCGCAAGCGTTGGCCGATCTTGCCTCAGCTGCGGTGCAGGCGGCTCTGGTGCTCGCCCACAGCGACGTGCCGCAGGCTGAGCAAGCCGTCATCAGTGTCATCGGCATGGGCAAAACAGGCGGCCGAGAGCTGAACTACATCTCCGACGTGGACGTCATCTTCCTCGGTGGACCCGCCGAGGGGGTTGACGAAGAGGTCGGGATCGCCGTCGCCACGAAGATAGCCAGCGCAGTGATGCGCATCTGCGCTGAAGCAACCGCTGAGGGGTCGTTGTGGGCGGTTGACGCCGCGCTGCGCCCCGAGGGTAAGAGAGGGCCGTTGATCCGCACCCTGTCGAGTCACCGGGAGTACTACCAACGGTGGGCCAAGAACTGGGAGTTCCAGGCGCTGCTCAAGGCGCGGGTCATCGCTGGCGACGATGGCCTCGGCCAAGAGTGGCTGGACATCGTGCGGCCCATGATTTGGGAGGCGGGCAGCCGCGAAGGGTTTGTCGACGACGTTCAAGCCATGCGACGCCGGGTCGAGGAGAACGTGCCATCGGCCACCTCGGATCACCAACTCAAACTGGGCCCCGGCGGGCTGCGAGACATTGAGTTCAGTGTCCAGTTGTTGCAGATGGTCCACGGTCGTGCTGACGACACGCTGCACTCGGGCACCACGTTGGAGGCTTTGCGGGCTCTTCGAGATGGCGGCTACGTCGGTCGTGAGGACGCCGCCGCGCTGGACAAGGCCTACCGTCTGCTCCGCTCCTTGGAGCACCGCATTCAGTTGTATAAGTTGCGCCGCAGTCACCTCATGCCGAGCGACGAGGCCGCTCTGCGCCGCTTGGGTCGGTCGTTGGGGGAGCGCAGCGGGGCGGACGCAGCGATCGTTACCCGCTGGCGGACTGAACAACGTGAGGTCCGCCGCCTGCACGAGCGGCTGTTTTACCGCCCGCTTCTGGCCGCCGTCGCAAAGCTCAGTCCTGATGCGTTGCGCTTGTCCCCGGAGGCCGCCCGCACACGTTTGTCGGCGCTGGGCTACCGGGATCCGGCCGGCGCCATGCGCCACCTCGAGTCGTTGACCGAGGGGGTGAGTCGGCGGGCAACGATCCAACGCACCTTGCTCCCGGTGATGCTGAGTTGGTTTGCCGACGGCGCCGACCCCGACGCCGGGCTGTTGGCCTTCCGCCAGATCAGCGACACCCTGGGCACCAAACATTGGTATTTGGCGATGTTGCGGGACGAAGGCAGCGCGGCGCAACGACTGGCCATGATCTTGAGCAGCAGCCGGTATGCCGTCGATCTGCTCCTGCGATCGCCAGAGTCCGTGGCGTTGCTTGGTGATCCAGCAGGCCTGGTGCCGACGTCGAGGGACGGTCTGACGTCCCGGTTTGGTGCCGCAGGGGAGCGGCATACCGAAACTGCCGACGCATACCTGGCGATTCGCGCGGTGCGTGCCAAGGAACTGGTCCGGATCGTCCTCGCTGATTTGGTCGGCGATCTCAAAGACACAGAGTTGCGCACGGCGTTGACCGAGCTGACCGATGCCTATATCCAGGCCGCACTGGATATCGCCATGCGCGGCGCCGAGCGGCGCATCGACACCATCGTGATCGGGATGGGGCGCCTGGGTGGACGAGAGTTAGGCTACGTCAGCGACGCCGACGTCATGTTCTGCTACCGAACCAGGCCCGATGCTCCAACTGCGGTCGATGGCGAAGAGTCGGAACCGGGCAAGTTCGCGGCGGAGGTCATCGCCCGTCTGCGCAAAGGACTGTCAGGGCATGGCCCTGACCCCACCCTGGAGCTTGACGCCGACCTACGCCCCGAGGGACGGTCCGGGCCCCTGGTGCGAAGTTTCGACTCGTACACCACCTACTACGCCCGTTGGTCGGCCGGTTGGGAGGCGCAAGCTTTGCTGCGCGCCCGCGTCGTGGCGGGTGAGTCGAGATTGGCCGACGACTTCACTGCCTTGATCAACCCCCTGCGGTGGCCAGCAGAGGGACTCAACGACCAAGGAGTCCGCGAAATTCGCAAACTGAAGGCGCGGATGGAAGCAGAGCGGCTGCCCAAGAACGCCGACCCGCGCACCCACTTCAAGCTGGGGCTCGGGGGCTTATCCGACGTGGAATGGGTGGTGCAGACGTTGCAGATGCAACACGGCCACGCCATCAGCGGGTTGCAGACCACGGGCACGCTACCAGCCTTACAGAGCGCGGTCGCGCAAGGCCTGATGACTGCGGCCGACGCGCGTGCCCTCAGCTCCGCGTGGACGTTGGCGTCCCAGTTGCGCGATGCCGGGGTGTTGTGGAGAGGTCGGCCCGTGGACTCGGTGCCCAGCGATCACCGCGACGCGGAGGGCATCTCATTGATCCTGGCTCGACCGCCCGGCGGCGGTGCGGCGTTGGCTCAAGAGTGGCGACAGGTCGCGCGACGCTGCCGTTTCGTGGTCGAGCGCCTGTTCTACGGGCAAGCCGCCCCGTCATCGGCGTCGCGCGTTGGCTCAACTCTCCGGCGTTCTTAGACTGTCCCGGTGAGTCCCGCTGCTGCCACCCCTGTGCCCTCTGCTGGGCTCGCAGGTATGTGGTTCAGCCGTGGCAACGTCCAGGCAGTCAACGCCTGGGCCGCTAAGAGTGTGGTGCCGGTGCTGGTGGCACGCCTCGGCGGGCACAGCGTGTTGGCTCCGCGTGGTCGATCGGCCGTCGGTGCTCCCTATGACGATGCGGCGCTGATGTGCGCCTCCCGTCTAGCGCCCACATCGGTAGCGCCCGCGATCGGGCTGTGGGTGATCGACGATCGCGCCGTCATCACCGTCCAGGAGGAGCGGCGGTGGCGTCGCACCCTGAGCTGGGTGATCTGGGACCCCGCGCGCGGCATGCTCCGCCCAGAAGGCGTTGACATTGCCACGCCAACGCAGGTGTTGACCGCCGCCGGTGGTGGAAACCGCGATGAGCTGATCGACATGTTGAACGAGCGTCTTCACCCCCCGCGCCGTCTCCTGTCTGCGGTTGCTGGCGTGCTGGGCTTGCCTGGATCTGCTGCCCTGGTAGATCCGGAAACACCGTCAACCTGGAAGCGGGTCTGGGAGCACGACCCCGAAGAGCGTGAGATTCGGTACTTCGAGGAGGCCGTCGCCGGGGCCGTGGCGCTGCGTCGCGAGTTGGGTATGCAGGCATGAGCCTTACCCTGTATGCGGCCGTGGATGTGGCTGCGGGAAAGGCCAGCCAAGTGGCCCCAGGACACACCAACGATCCACTCGCGGTCGCTCTGGGGTTTGTGCACGCGGGGGCTGCTTGGCTTCATATGGTGGATCTCGATCAAGCTTTTCGCCGTGGAAACAACCTCGACCTCCTGGGTGACCTCATTGCCGCAGTGCCCGTCCCAGTGCAACTGTCCGGGGGCATCGACAGCATCGAGACGCTGCACGCGGCAGCGTCCACCGGGGCGCAGCGGATCAATCTGGCCTCAACGGCCCTGCTGGGGGATGACCAGAGGTTGAACTTCGACTTCATCGCCTCAGCAGTGGCCGAGCATCGTGCTCGGGTGGCTATCGGGCTTGACGTGCGCCCTGGTGCTGATGCGCCAGCGGGGATTGACGGAGGTGGGCGGGTCGTCGTGGCTCGAGGGACCAACGTGGAGGTAGGCAGCGTGGATCGGGTCGTTGAGAGCCTCGCCGGCACCGGGGCGACAGAGTTTGTGGTGGCCGACGCCAGCCGTGATGGCTCCCGAAGGGGTGTGGATGTGGCGATGTTTGGCTCGGTCAGCGCTGCCTTGCGACACGTCATACCCACTGCGTCTGTGGTGGCATCGGGGGGAGTGGCAACGGTGGCTGACGTGAGCGCACTGGCTCGACTTGAGGCTGGTGGCGTGCGCGGGGTCGTATTGGGGGCGGCCTTGCATCACGGTGCCTTCACCATCGCGCAAGCCCAGGCGGCGGTGACGGTATGACCGCGGAGGAGGGCGCTGGGCGTTTTTCTGGCCACGATCCCGCCACCGGTGACACCGCTGGCGTGCCGTGGCAGGGGCGCACCCTGACCGGCACCGGATTCGATGGCGACGACGGCCAGGCCGACGCGGCGCTGTACGACGCGCTGCGTACCGGCGCGCGCGATGCGGCGTTGGTGGCAGCAGTGGCCACAGCCCGACTGATCGTGCCTATCGTGGCCGTTCCCGGCGAGTCGGCCTCCAGCGATATGGCCGCGGTCACGCTCTCGTCACCCGACGGCCGCAAGGCACTGCCCGCGTTTTCCAGCACGGAACTGTTGGCCGCGTGGGATTCGGCTGCGCGGCCCGTGCCGGTGACGGCCCAACGTGCGGCGTTGGCCGCGGTGCAAGAAGGGTGCGACGTCGTGGTGCTCGATGTCGGGACCGATCACGCTGCCGAATTGCGGACGTCGATGGTCTGGGCGTTGGCGATGGCCCGCGACTGGATGCCCGCACACCGGGACCCGCACGTGCAGGCCGCGGTCCAGGCGGCGGTCCGCGGCGAAGAGCATATTGGCGCGTTCTCACTCGAGCACGGCGTCGGTGGCGCCCTGGTGATCCAGGTAGAACTCACCTCCGGATTGAGCGCGCCCGTCGTCAACGACGTGCTGCAGCGGGTAGGGGCGGCTATCGCCACCGACGGCGAAGCTCGCGCTCGCATCGACGCGGTGTCCTTCCGCCTTCTCGGCGATCCAGGCTCGTGAGTCCCTCGGCGTGGGCGAGTGGGCTTTTGGTGCCACCGCTGATAACATCGTGGGAACCGCGTGTGCAGTGACGACGTCTCTTGTCGCCACACCATGCACACGGTGCAAGAGGAGCCACCTGAGCTCCCACCCTCTCGCCTACGTAAGGCGGTTGGTTAACGGTCGCAAGACGTGAGGTCGCAGGTTGATCTTAGGTTTGGTGGCCCCGGGATCCAGGCTCTTCGTGCACGTCGTGCGA
>JBBSKS010000104.1:0-8755 GCA_038256095.1 Actinomycetales bacterium
CCGCCGGATCCAGGCGAGCCTTCGCCGCGGCCGTCACTGCTGGGGCGGTCGTGGTGGGTCTTCGCGAGGTGCTCGCTGCAACGTCGGTGCTGCCAGGAATCGAACAGGGGGCGTGGAGCGCGATGCTGGTTGCTGCGGTCACTGGCGTCGTCTTGCTCGGGGCGATCGCGTCGGCGGTCGGCGCCCGAGAGCCGGACTTGCTCAGCGCCGTGCTTGCGCGGCTACGTCGGCGGTCGGGCGTGAAGAGTGGCGCGTCATGACCTCGGTGCTACTAGTCACGGGCCTGGTTGAGGGTGGAATCGGCGCCCATGTCGCCGATCTTGCGGCAGGTCTGAGCGAGGCCGGTCACACTGTTTGCGTGGCGGCGCCGCTGTCGGTCATCACGTCCTTCGGGCTGGGAAAAATCGGAGAGGTTGTCGACCTCAAGGTGGGCTCTCGGCCCGCCCCAGGCGATGTGGCCGCGATTGCACTGCTGCGAGCGCAGATGCGCGTCGTGGATGTCGTCCACGCTCACGGACTACGGGCGGGAGCCTTGGCCGTGCTGGCGCGCGCGTCGTTACAGGACCGGATTCGAGTCCGACAGAGGCAACGACTGCTTCCCGCGGTCGTCGTGACATCGCACAACGCGGCGCCGTCCTCGGGGGCAACCAGGGTGATCTACCGAGCGCTGGAGGCGATCGTGCTGCGTGGGGCCGACGAGGTGCTCGTGGTCTCGCCGGACCTACACCGACCCGACGCAGCCGCGGTCAAGGCGCCATCACGAAGGGCGAACGTGTCGCTCGCCGTGATCGCCGCGCCCGCGACGACGGTGTCTACCTCCGCTGACCAGGTCCGAGCGAGCTTAGGGCTCGCCACCTCGGATCGCCTCGTGGTCACCGTGGGCCGGTTAGCGACCCAGAAGGCTCACCAGCGCTTCATCAAAGCGGTAGCAGGCTGTGCCCGCCAGGGCCTGAACGTGGACGCGGTCATTGTGGGCGAGGGGCCGAAGCGCGATGAGTTGCAGGCCCTGATCAGGGCAACCAAGGCCCACGTGCGACTTCTGGGCCGACGGGCAGACGTGCCGGATCTGCTTGCCGCCGCCGACGTCGTCGTGTCGACCGCGCTCTGGGAGGGACAACCAGTCTGGCTCCAGGAGGCGCTGGCGGTCGGCGCGGCGATTGTGGCCACCGATGTTGGCGGCACCAGCGTGGTGTTAGGAGATGGAGGGGACTTGGTAGACGCAACCGGAACGGATCAGGCTGTTGCGCAACGGGTGTCCGACGCGATCGTGGGCCTGCTGCGCGATGAGCAGACCAGGGGAGCGCTGCAGGGGAAAGCTTCGATCCGGGCTACGCAGTTGCCTGACCGACGTGCCGTTGCTCTTGCTGCGCTGGACGTCTATCGACGCGCTGCACCATTCGAGTCCAGAAGCACGTAGAATCACGGTCCGTGGTCGAAACAACGAAGCATATTTTTGTCACTGGGGGCGTGGCCTCTTCGCTGGGGAAGGGTCTGACGGCATCAAGCCTCGGTTTCTTGCTGAGGTCGCGGGGGATGCGCGTCACCATGCAAAAGCTGGACCCCTACATCAATGTGGACCCCGGGACGATGAACCCGTTCCAGCACGGTGAGGTTTTCGTCACCGAAGATGGCGCCGAGTGCGACCTCGACATCGGGCACTACGAGCGCTTCCTCGACGTGAACCTTCGGGGCCGGGCCAACGTCACCACGGGGCAGATCTACAACGACGTCATCGCCAAAGAGCGCCGCGGTGAGTACCTCGGCGACACCGTGCAGGTCATCCCGCACATCACCAACGAAATCAAGTCGCGGATGCGCGCTGACGCGGAGCAGAACGACGCTCCTGACGTCATCATCACCGAGATCGGCGGCACCGTTGGCGACATCGAGTCACTGCCGTTCCTCGAAGCCGCCCGCCAAGTTCGTCATGACGTGGGCCGAAGCAACTGCTTCTTCGTGCACGTCTCGCTCGTGCCCTACCTCGCCCCCAGCGGTGAGTTGAAGACCAAGCCCACACAGCACTCAGTCGCCATGCTGCGCCAAGTCGGCATCACCCCCGACGCGATCGTCTGCCGCGCTGACCGCGACATCCCCGCCTCCATCAAGCGCAAGATCTCGCTGATGTGCGACGTCGAAGAAGATGCAGTCGCCAACGCCATCGACGCCAAGAGCATCTACGACATCCCCAAGGTCCTGCACAAAGAAGGCCTCGACGCCTACGTTGTTCGACGCCTTGGAATGCCGTTTAAGGACGTGGACTGGACCGACTGGGATGAACTGTTACAGCGGGTGCACCGCCCCGAGCATGAGGTCGAAGTTGCGTTGGTCGGCAAGTATGTCGACCTCCCCGACGCATACCTCTCCGTCACCGAAGCGCTGCGGGCGGGCGGGTTCGGTCACAACGCCAAGGTCACCATCCGTTGGGTTGCCTCCGACGAGTGCCAGACCGAATCGGGAGCGACCAAGGCCCTGTCCGGAGTCGACGCGATTTTGGTGCCGGGTGGGTTCGGCGTGCGCGGCATCGAGGGCAAGATCGGCGCGCTGCGCTGGGCGCGCGTCAACGGGATCCCGACCCTCGGGATTTGCCTCGGCCTGCAGGCCATGGTTATCGAATACGCGCGCCACGTGGCCGACATCAACGGGGCCAGCTCGACTGAATTTGATCCCGAGTGTGCTGCACCCGTGATCGCCACGATGTCTGAGCAGAAGGCCTTCGTCGAGGGCGCCGGAGATCTTGGCGGCACGATGCGCCTGGGCACGTACCCGGCTCGGTTGGCTAAGGGATCGGTGCTGGCCGAGACCTACGGCACGACTGAGGTCAGCGAGCGCCACCGCCATCGCTACGAGGTCAACAACACCTACCGTGACCAGCTCACCGAGGCTGGGTTATCGATTAGCGGCACCTCGCCTGACGGCTCGCTCGTCGAATTTGTCGAGCTGCCTCGCGACGTCCACCCTTATTACGTCTCCACCCAGGCCCACCCCGAGTTCAAGTCCCGGCCCGACAAGATGCACCCGATGTTTTCGGGGCTCATTGAGGCCGCAGTGGAGTTGCAGCGCAGTCAGCGTTTGGTCGAGGTCGAGCCCGCGGGTCTGTCATGACCTTGTCGGCACCGAGCATCGGGCTCGAGGAACTCGTCGACCGCGTCGAGCCGCTGCCCGTCAATAAGAGCGATGTGGTGATGACCGGTCACATCTGGAACGTGCTGCGTGACGTCGTCGATCTCGGGCAGGCCGGTCAGGTCACCCGCGAGTATGTCGACCACCCAGGGGCAGTCAGCGTCGTGGCGTTGCGGCAAGACCGTGGCCACGACGAGGTGCTGCTGATCCAGCAGTACCGCCACCCGGTGCGCAGCTTCGAATGGGAGCTGCCCGCTGGTTTGCTCGACGTGTCGGGGGAGCCCGGCGTCGAGGCCGCTGCCCGTGAGCTGGCCGAGGAGGCCGATTTGGTGGCGGGTCAGTGGGATCTGCTCAACGAGTACTTTTCTTCACCTGGCGGACTCAATGAGGCCAAACGAATCTTCCTCGCGCGGGACCTCTCGGATGTGCCTGAGGCTGATCGATTCGTGCGCACGGACGAGGAACTGGGTATGCCGACCCGTTGGGTCAACCTAGATCTCGCAGTCCAGGCGATCCTGGCCGGGCGGATGCGAAATTCTGCGGCCACGATCGGGTTGTTGTCGGCATACGTCAATCGCGGGCAAGGCTGGTCGATGCTGCGGCCGGCCAATGAGCCGTGGACAACTCACCCGCGCCACCCGGCAAACTAGAGGTCACCTGCTGGGGATGCTTCGGCATACCCTGGTCTGACGATTGTTTTGTCACCATTCACCACGAACATTGAGGGAACATCACTGTGTTGCGCACCCATGAGGCCGGCTCGCTGCGAGCCGAGCAAGCCGAGACCACCGTCACCCTGAGTGGATGGGTCGCGCGTCGTCGCGATCACGGCGGGGTCGCGTTCTTGGATCTGCGCGACGCTTCGGGCGTGGCCCAGGTTGTCGTTCGTGACGAGGTGCTGGCCGAGGGCGGTGCGCACGATCTGCGCAACGAATACTGCATCACCATCGAAGGCACCGTGCGTGCGCGTCCCGAGGGCAACGCCAACCCGGACCTGCCCTCGGGTGACATCGAAGTCGTCGCCAGCGCGCTGACCGTGCTCAGCGAAGCCGCTCCGCTGCCGTTCCAGATCGACGAGCGGGTCACCGTCGGGGAAGAGGCGCGACTGCGCCACCGATACCTCGACCTGCGCCGCCCCGGTGCTAAGGCTGTGGGGCAAAACCTGCGCCTGCGCTCGAAGGTCAACGCTGCCGCCCGTAACCTGCTGGCCGAGCGCGATTTTGTCGAGATCGAAACTCCCACGTTAACGCGCTCCACCCCGGAAGGAGCTCGCGACTTCTTGGTGCCCGCGCGACTGCAGCCCGGCAGCTGGTACGCCCTCCCGCAGAGCCCGCAGTTGTTCAAACAGTTGCTGATGGTCGCGGGCATGGAGCGGTATTACCAGATTGCCCGTTGCTACCGCGATGAGGACTTCAGGGCTGACCGTCAGCCCGAGTTCACCCAGCTCGATATCGAGATGAGCTTTGTCGAGCAGGCCGATGTCCTCGAGCTCGGTGAGGCGATCCTGCAGGCAGTCTGGGGTCTGATCGGCGTCAACGTGCCCACCCCGCTGCCGCAGATGACCTACGCCGAGGCCATGGCGCGATACGGCTCCGACAAGCCTGACCTGCGCTGCGATCTGGAACTGGCCGACTGCACCGCCTACTTCGCGGACACGCCCTTCCGCGTCTTCAAGGCGCCGTATGTCGGCGCTGTGGTGATGCCCGGCGGCGCGAGTCAGCCGCGCCGCCAGTTCGATGCGTGGCAGGAGTGGGCCAAGCAGCGCGGGGCGCGTGGGCTGGCCTACGTCACGGTCGCCGAGGACGGCACGTTGGCCGGGCCCGTCGCCAAGAACCTGTCCGACTCTGAGCGCGAAGGACTCGTTGCGCACGTCGGCGCAAACCCCGGTGACTGCATCTTCTTTGGGGCCGGCGAGGTCAAGTCCTCCCGCATGCTGCTCGGTGCGGCCCGCCTCGAGATTGCTCGCCGCTGCGACCTGCTGGATGAGTCCGCATGGAGCTTCCTGTGGATCGTTGACGCGCCGTTGTTCGAGCCCGCCTCTGAGGCTGTCGCCGCCGGTGACGTGGCCGTCGGTGGGGGAGCGTGGACCGCAGTGCATCACGCCTTCACCTCGCCCAAGGCCGAGTTCCTCGACGCGATGGAAGACGACCCCGGCGCCGTGTTGGCCTACGCCTACGACATCGTCTGCAACGGCAACGAAATCGGTGGCGGCTCGATCCGTATCCACCGCCGCGACGTCCAAGAGCGCGTGTTTGCCCTCATGGGTCTGGACGCCGAGCAGGCCGAGGAGAAGTTCGGTTTCTTGCTGGAGGCGTTCAAGTTCGGCGCCCCGCCGCACGGTGGAATCGCTTTCGGCTGGGACAGGATCGTGGCCCTGCTCGCGGGCACCGAGTCGATCCGCGACGTCATCGCCTTTCCGAAGTCCGGTGGCGGCTACGACCCACTGACCCAGGCGCCGGCTTCGATCACCCCGGCTCAGCGTAAGGAAGCCGGCGTCGACGCAGCAGCAGCCAAAGAGGCGGCGGAGGCAAAGAAGGCTGCTGACGCGCCCGCTGGTGCCGCACTATCTGACTAGGTTCCGCTGCCGCCCCCCGTGGCGGCCGGCGGAACGCAGGGAGGCGTGATCTGGTGAGCATTGATGACTACCGCCAGGCGTTGGCTGAGGCGACCAGACACGGATGGAGTTTTCTCGCAGCGTACGGTCACGTGGCTCATCTGCGCCGGGATTTGGCGGCGGTGGTCGGCGAAGGCCGGGGCCTACTGCACCTTGTTTCAGGGGTGTGTGGCGTTGCCTCTGGCGCTCGGGCTGACGGCCCTCACACCTGGGCCAGAGCGTCCCACGATGGTGGGACTGGTCTATCTCGTCGGCAGTGGCCAGTTCACGCAAGTGCCCAAGGCCATGGTGATCCTCCTCGTAACGAGGTGGACAGCACTCCAGATCGTGGGTCCGTAGGCGCCGGCCGCGTATGCCTGTCGACCGGAGTCGTCATGGTCGTCAGCGCCGCCATCGCCTGGTCGCTGTAGCCCGCACCGGCAACAGCGGGGGTCACATCGCAGTCAACCCTCATCAGAGCGGAACAAGGTGCACAGAGCCCGGCCCGGAACGCACAATCAGCCTTCATCGTGGGATCGATCGAGATGTAGCACAGGTTCGCGAATCGCCGCCCCTCACGATTCGGAGGTCTTCCAAGACGGTGGGGAGGGCCAGTTCCTTCCTCTGCAATGGCCTCGTTCAAGTGAGGACTGCTGCGATCTCCTACTTGGGAGTCAGGTCGTTGGGTTGGTCACGGAGACAATCCCCCTGGCACCACGACGAAGGCGGCCATCGGTGGTGACGAGGGTTGCGTTCAGAGACGCGGCCAGGGCAACGTACAGCGCGTCCCTGGTCGCGATCCTGTCGGTCAGCGCCCAGGCCGGAGCCAACAGGGGCCGCAACGGCCAACGACTTGCCCCAAACGTGGCCAGTGCGTCCACACGTTCCGCTTCGTGAGTAAATTGGCCGGATCGTTTAAGACGACCAAACGCTGAGAGGACCTCGGCATCGAGATGGGCCGGTGCAGCCACCGCATCAGCGGATATGAGTATCTCGCGGTAGCCGTCGGCGGCGGGGAAGCCGCAGATCAGGTCCACGACTAGAGACGCATCGACAACAAGAACGCTCATCGACCCACGAGCTCGTCGTCCTCGTTACGCGCTGCGGCGACCACATCGGCTCCGGAGCAGATGTCAGCGCCGACCGGATCTAGCGCAGACACGCGCTCTAGCCAATCGTGCATCGAGGGGACGGCAACATGCTCGGAGAGCACATCGTGGAGATACGCACGCAGGCTCATGTCTTTGGCTGCGGCACGATGAGCCAATTCTGAGTGCACCGCATCTGGCAGATCTCTGATCAAAACGTCCATAGATTCAGAATATCATTTTGATATCGCCGTGTTCGGCTGCTCCGTGTCAATGTCCGAGCCCGCGACTGCCGTTGCGGTTAGCAGGCGTGGGCATACCTCGACTAGTTGCTGCTCGATCCCACCAACCAGCAAGTGCACGACCGGTTGACGCAAGCGCTATTCGTCGTCGACCTGATCGACGCACCGGCGTGGCTGCAGCAACAATGGCCGTGGATTCAGCGTGGCAAAGCCTTCATAGTTTGTGTGAACTCGTAGCGCCGACTGGCTCTCGGGTGGGCATAGCCGCATTGCTGCTGGCGTGCTCGGTCACGCCGAACCTGTCGTGCACGGGCTTGAGGAATGCGGGGGCCCACCAGTTCCATCTTCCGAGCAGCGTCATGGTGGCCGGGACGAGAATCATTCGCACCAACGTCGCGTCGATAAAGATGGCGGTTGCGAGCGCGAAGCCGGTCTGCTTGATCACCAGCATCTCGCCGAAGATGAAGCCGGAGAAGACGATGACCATGATGAGCGCGGCAGAGGTGATGATCCGCCCTGAGCGTTGCAGCCCCAGACGCACTGCATCGTTGTCTCTATACCCAGTCTCGTGCAGCTCGATGATCCGAGCGAGCAGGAACACTTCGTAGTCCATCGATAGCCCGAACCCGAAGGCTAGGACGAGTAGCGGAATAATCGACTCCACCGCGCCGGTCGACGTGAAGCCCAGCACTCCCTCGAGGTTTCCGCCCTGGAACACCCAGGTGGTCAGCCCCAAACTGGCACCGAGAGAAACCACATTCAAGATCAACGCCTTGGCAGGGATGACGACCGAGCCCGTCAGCAAGAACAGCAGAATGAACGTGGCTCCAGCGATCCAGGCGATCGCGTAAGGCGCCCGCTCAATCATCGAGTCCACAAAGTCGGCTAATCCAGCGGCTTGACCGGTGACCAAGATCTCGAAATTCGGACGATCCGAGCGCAGAGTTTCGACGACATCGCGGGCGGCGTCTTCGGAGGGGCCGCCCTGCGTGGCGATCCGCACGACCGACAGGTCGCCCTCAGCCTGCACCGGCTCGACTTGGTCAATACCGCGAAGGGAAGAAACCTCTTCGTCCGCCCACACCTGCACCGTCTGGACCGGGGCCTTGGCCACGACCGTGACATCCGCGCCAGCCAAAGCCGGGTAGTCCGTGTCTAGCGTCTCGAAAAAGACGCGCTGCTCGGCGCCCTGGGGCAACAGCTCCACCCCGGACGACGTCAGTCGTAGACCCAGCACGGGTGCGGCCAACGCCAGCAGCACGGCAACCGAAATCAGCACCGTCATTACGGGGCGCCGCTGCACCCGGACGGCAAGGGCACTGAAGACGCCATCGTCACCGGAAACTTCGGCGCCGCGGCGACGCCCCAGCCGACGTGCGCCCACGGCGCATAGTGCGGGAATTAGCGTCAGGGCAACCACGAGGGCCACGATCACCACCGCAACTCCGGCGGCGCCGATCGCTTGCATGATCGGCGCTTCAAAGAGGATCAAACCGGACAGGGAGATCCCGACGATAAGAGCCGAGAAGAGCACGGTGCGACCCGCCGTCGACACCGCTCCGATCACCGATGCCTCAATCTGAGCGTCCGTCAGTTCTTTGTGTGCGACGCCGGGTGCGACACTCACGACTTCTTCGCGGAAGCGGCTCACCATCAACAGCCCGTAGTCGATACACAGCGCCAGCCCCATCACCGTGACGATGTTGACTACG
>JBBSKS010000105.1:0-8553 GCA_038256095.1 Actinomycetales bacterium
CGTCGGTGGAGGCCTGCAACGCCGCATCGAAGGAGGTGTCGGTCGCAGCGTCTAATAGGGAGGCAGGAAGGCCCACCGCAGTCAGTATCTCGGGCATGTCCTCGAAGACCTGCTGGTGGTGCGCGCTCATCGCGTCCCAGACGGCGTCGTCTTCAACGGGTCCGTTGGTCTGCGGAGCGGTCTCCCAGAGCCGATTGCCCATCTCCTCATAGAGGGCACCGATGACCTCGGCCCCGTGCTCGGTCTGCGCCGCCGCGGCGACGCGCAACATCTTGTGACCGACCGCGTGGCCTTTGGCGCTGTCGAGATCCTCCATTTCGTCGTTCAGCATGGCAAGGGAGATGAAGCGCCACACGGGCTCAATCTTCACCTGGCGCGCGACCTGGCGGAACCACTTGGAGGTCTGCCAGCAAAAGGGGCAGGCGGGATCGAAGAAGAACTCAACGCGGCGAACGGAAGCATCTGTAGAAGTCATGTTGGTCACAACCACATGAACCGGCGCAGTGTTCCACCACCTCGCCACCGAGATTCCCTTGGCCGCGACGTATGACGATCTCAGCCCCCCTCGCGAGGTGGCGATCAGGCGGGTGCGTGCTCTTGCTCTCGCAGTCGCTGAGAAATCACCGTGGTCACGCCATCGCCCCGCATTGACACGCCATACAGCGCATCGGCCACTTCCATCGTGCGCTTCTGGTGCGTGATGACGATGAGTTGGCTGGAGTCGCGTAGTTCCTCAAAGAGCGTAATGAGGCGCCCGAGGTTGGTGTCATCCAACGCTGCTTCCACCTCATCCATGATGTAGAACGGGCTGGGCCTGGCCTTGAAGATGGATACCAGCAGAGCCACCGCGGTCAGGGACCGCTCGCCACCGGAAAGCAACGACAGGCGTTTGATCTTCTTGCCTGGCGGGCGGGCCTCGACCTCGATGCCGGTGGTCAGCATGTTGTCAGGTTCGGTGAGGATCAACTTGCCTTCGCCACCTGGGAAGAGGCGAGAGAAGAC
Organism: Actinomycetales bacterium; assembly: GCA_038256095.1. Lineage (GTDB taxonomy): Bacteria > Actinomycetota > Actinomycetes > Actinomycetales > Dermatophilaceae > Ornithinicoccus. The sequence continues at coordinate 1,003 of JBBSKS010000105.1, forward strand.
GCCTTCAAATTGGGCCGCGGTGTCGGCGAACGCTTCGGCGAAGACCCGCTCCACCCGCTCATCGACCTCCTTGACGATCTCGAGCAGGTCGGCTTTGGAACGGCGCAGATCGTCGACCTGCGAGGTGAGGAACGTATGCCGCTCCTCAAGCGCAGCAAACTCCTCTAGGGCCAACGGGTTGACCCGGCCCAGCGAAGCAAGTTTGCGCTCGGCAGCCCGCAGCCGCTTCTCCTGCTCGGCCCGTACGAACGGCACCACATCACCCTCCCCGGATGTGGCGCCGTCCTGGGTTTGAGTACCAGTGGTCGGATCAAGCACCGGGATCATCTGATCCGGGCCATATTCACGCAACAACGTTTCGGGGTCGACTCCCTGCTCGTCCAGGGAGCGGGTGCGCAGTGTCTCGACGCGCAGCCGCTGACCCGCCCGTGCAATCTCGTCCTGATGCACCGACGAGGTCAGGTCCCGCAGTTGTTGGCCCAAATCGCGAGATCGGGCCCGGGCCGCGATAAGGCGCTGATCTCGCTGCGCCTGAGCTGCCGAGAGCGCGGTGCGGTGCGCGTTGGCCTGCGCGGCCATGTCTGCTGTGCACCCCACGAGGTATGCCGCAGCATCGGCCACCGCCGAAGCGAGCGCCATGGCTTGCTCCCGTTGCCGGGCTCGGGCTTGGGCTTTCTCGCGGGCACTCACTTCGTTGCGGGCAGCGGCCTCCAAGGATTGGGCCCGACCCGATAGCGCATTGGCTCGCTCTTCACCGGTGCGAAGCGTCAGGCGCGCCTCGGTTTCCGCGCTGCGTGCGCGAGCCGCCGATTCGGCCAGCGCCGCCCGCGCATCGACAGGCTCGCCCGCACTCGCCCCGCCTACCCCTACCTCGGCAGTGGCCTGGGCGTCTTCCTGGGCTCGGGTCAGTCGTTGCTCCAGGTCATGCAGTTCGCGCTGACCCGCCTCGATGGAGGTGACCGCTTTGAGGATAGAGGCCTGGGTGCGGTCGCGCTCGGCGTGCGCCCCACGCAGGCTTGAGCCAAGTTGGCCCAACTGTTCGGCCACCGCAGCCATCGAGGCGTCGGACTGGTGCAACTCTTCGAGCGCCCGCTGCGCCGCAGTATCCGCTAGAGCGTGCGTCTCGGTGTATCCCACCAGCTCGAAGCGCGCGCGCTCCACGTCCGCAGTCGCTGCATCTCGGGCCGACCGTGCGTGTTCAAGCGCCGACTCGATCTCGATCGAGCTAGGTCCGGTCGAGCTGCCTCCGCGCGCCCACGTCGCGCCATACACATCACCGTCGGCAGTCACCGCGACACAGTGGCGGCTCGGGTTGGCCGCTACGAAGTCGTGCGCTTGCTCGGTGGTCGTGACTAACGCCACGCCGCGCAGGTGGTGCCGAATGGCCGCGATGACGGAGTCCGACGTGGCGGAGACCACGTCCGTTGCCCACGTCGCGCCCTGCGGCACCTCGTCCGTCGGCGGTGCTTCTTCGTCAGCCGTGCTGGCGATGATCATGGCCACTTGACCCTGCTCGTTGGCGCGCAGCCAGTCCAGACCGGCTGCGGCCTGTTGCAGCGAATCCAAGACCAGCGCCTCGCCAGCCCACCCAAGGGCAGCCGCGATGTGAGCTTCGTACCCGGCGTCGACGGTGACCAGGGACGACAAGGTGCCGCGGATACCTGCGCCTTCACCAGACTCCATCAGGGCGGCGCCGCCGTCTTTGCGCAGCAAACTCATCTCAAGCGCTTCGCACCGCGCCTGTAACGACGAGACCCTGCTGTGAGCATCCCGTAGCGACTCGCGCCATTCGTCGAGATGGCCTTGGGCCTCGGAGCGGGCTTCTTCGGCAGCCTCATACGCCTCGTCCAGACCTTCTTCACCGTGCTCTGCGGTGGCAATCGTGACTTCGAGGGCCGCGAACTGCTGCTGCGCCGCCTTGGCCCTGGCCTCGATCCCGTCCTCAGTGCCGCGCAGCCTGCCCAACTCAGCCTCCTCTGCTTCGAGCCGTGACCGGCGAGCGGCAACCTGTCCAGCCAAGCGCGCCAGACCTTCGCGGCGGTCGGCAGCGGCCTGTAACACCGTAGCGATCCGGCCCTGTTCTTTCGTGTGAGCCGCTTCGGCGTCTCGTCGAGCGGCCTCCGCCATCTCTAACGCCGCAGCAGCCTGGGTGACCAGATCCTTCAGCCTGGCCTCTTCGGCACGCACCGAAGCGGCTTGGGCCAGGAGTTGTTCGGGGTCGCGCCCACCACCGGAGGCAGCCGAAGCCCCAACGTCGCCCGTCTCCGCGGACATCAACCGCGCACGCTCGGTCGCCAGGTCTTGGGTGGACTGAAGTCGCTCGACCAACGCCGATGCCGCGTAGAAGGTGTCTTGGGCTGCACTCAGCGCGGGGGCGGTCTCGGCGCTCTGTGCCTCGGCCGCATCGACTTCTGCGGAGACTTCGCGCAGCGCTTCCTCGCATTGGGCGCGGCGCTGGCGCAATGCGGCTTCGGCAGCGATCTCGCTGCTGAGCTCATTGGTAGCCATCGACAGGTCGTCAGCCAGCAACCGCAGCCGGGCGTCGCGCACATCTGCCTGTATGCCGACCGCCCGCCGTGCCGTCTCGGCTTGGCGCCCCAGCGGGCCTAGTTGGCGGCGGATCTCGGTGGTCAGGTCGCCGAGTCGGGTGAGATTGAGCTCCATTGTTTCGAGTTTGCGCAACGCCCGCTCTTTGCGCTTGCGGTGTTTGAGCACCCCGGCTGCCTCTTCGATGAAGCCGCGGCGCTCCTCGGGGGTGGCCCGCAGCACCTGGTCCAACTGTCCCTGGCCGACGATGACGTGCATTTCTCGGCCGATGCCAGAATCAGAGAGAAGTTCTTGGATGTCCAGCAACCGGCACGAGGTGCCGTTCATGGCGTAGTCGGAGCCGCCGTTGCGGAACATCGTCCGGGTGATGGTGACCTCGGTGTAGTCGATCGGCAAGGCGCCGTCCGTGTTGTCGATGGTCATCGACACCTCGGCACGCCCCAGCGGCGGCCGGCCCGTGGTCCCGGCAAAGACCACGTCTTCCATCTTGCCCCCGCGCAGGCTCTTGGCACCTTGCTCGCCCATCACCCAGGCCAGCGCGTCGACGACGTTGGACTTGCCCGAGCCGTTGGGGCCCACGATGCAGGTAATACCGGGCTCGAGACGGAAGGTCGTTGCCGAAGCGAACGACTTGAAGCCGCGCAGGGTCAGGCTCTTCACGTACACGTGCGGGCTGCTCCCTCTTGACGTTGACCGGGCCTGTTGGTCGGCGTTGACATCCCGTCACCTCCGCCAGACTCCGGTTGAGACTACCGGCGGTAGGCAGTCTTAACGCTCAACGAACCCGGTAAGGCCGGCGCGTGGCGCGTGCCACTGCACCGTCAGACCATCAACGCGCCCCGGTCGCGATCTCGGCCGGGCCGCTGGGTCAAGGGCCACGCACAGCGCGTCGATCTGCATACGGCTCCCCTGCGCACAGACCTCCACACGCCCGTCAGCGAGGTTTCGGGCGTGGCCCACCAACCCCAACTCGAGGGCCCGTGCCCGCGTCCACCAGCGGAATCCCACACGTTGGACCTGCCCACGCACAAAAATCAACGCGCGGCTAGCGTCGTCGCCGCTCGATTGCACGTCGGACCCCGCACTATCCATATACCCGAATCTATCGCTCAAAGGCGCGGCCGTGATCGCGGCTCAGCCGGTCACCCTCGCCTTCGTGACCGGCAGTCTGCGCAAGTGCAGACCATCGCGCTACTAGTGCGCGAAGGCGGCTCAAGGTATAGGGCGGCTCGGACTGGGCAGCTACCGACGCTCTCGCGGGGCCGGCTGGCAGCGCGGGCAGAAGTGTGAGGAACGGTTCATGAACTCTTCACGCCGTATCGCGCTCCGGCACCGAGCGCATGGCCGCCCAGTTTGGCCGTAGGCGTCGAGGGACCGGTCGAAGTAGCCGCTGGCCCCGTTGACGTTCACGTAGAGCGCGTCGAAGCTGGTGCCGCCGACCTGCAACGCAGCGTTCATCACGTCGCTTGCGTGTCCCAGAATGCGCCCCAACGTCGGCTTGGTCAGCGCGTCCGACGTGCGCCGTCCGTGGACCCCGGCCCGCCAGAGTGCCTCGTCGGCGTAAATGTTGCCGATCCCACTGACCAAGCCTTGATCGAGCAACGAGCGTTTGATCGCCGTATGCCGACGCTTCAGTGCCGCGATCACGACGTGTTGGTCGAAAGCGGCCTCGAGCGGGTCTGGCGCAATGTGAGAGACGGAGGACGGAATGCCCCACGGGTGGGTGGCGTCGGGCACTAGCTCAGCCAGAGACAACCCGCCGAAGGTTCGCTGGTCAATGAAGCGCAACAGCCCACCCGCGTCGTCAAAGGCGAATGCTGCGTGGGTGTGTTTCGGCTCCGGATGATCGTGCGACTGCACCAGAAGTTGGCCACTCATCCCAAGGTGAATGACCAACGCCATCGGGTCTTGGGCCGGCGGTGTGACCACCAACCAGAGATATTTGCCGCGCCGATCGGCGGCTTGCACGGTGGCTCCGGCGAGGCGGTGAGCTAGATCGAGGTGCCCGGGCTTGTGACGTCGAGCGACGCGACCCTCGCGGATGTCGGCGCCCAAGATGGTGCGGCCGACGACGTGCTCTGCGACACCACGTCGGACCACTTCGACTTCGGGAAGCTCAGGCATCGCAGTACGGCTGGGGTCCTAGTACGTTTCGGTCGCGGGCGCGGACACCGTGGCCGCAGCACGGGCTGTCAGCACGTTCCATGCCTCTTCGGCCGCGAGTTGCTCAGCCACCTTTTTGGAGCTGCCCTCGCCGGTCCCTACGACCTCTTCACCGACCAATGCCTGGGCCGTGAAGGTTTTGTCGTGGTCCGGCCCCTCGTTCGCGACCACGTATTCGGGCCCTGCCAACTCCGCAACTGAGGCCAGCTCCTGCAGGCTGGTCTTCCAGTCCAAAGCGGCACCCCATTGGGCGCTTTCGGCCATCAGTGGGTCGAGCAAGTGGTGCACGAGCGCTGCAGCAGCTTCCATCCCCCGGGACACATACACACACCCGATGAGGGCTTCGGTGGTATCGGCCAGGATGCTGGCCTTGGCCCGGCCGCCGGTGGATTCTTCGCCGCGCCCAAGCAGCACAAACGACCCCAGCTCGACTTTCGTCGACACTTGAGCAAGGGCCCGCGTATTCACCACAGCGGACCGCAACTTGGCCAGGTGCCCTTCCGGCAGGTCTGGGTTGTTCCGATACAGGGCATCGGTGATCACAACGCCAAGCACCGCGTCGCCCAAAAACTCCAACCGCTCGTTGTGCGGAGCGTTGTCGTGCTCGTAGGCGTACGAACGGTGCGTCATGGCACGGCGAAGAAGCGGGCGCTCACACGGGCCACCAATGACGGGCTCGAGGTATGCGTGTAGGTCTGCCAGCGGACGAGCCTCGTCCGCATGGTTATCTGAACCCAGGGGCCCGGTGTGACGTGGCATGGGTCGGCGGGTCAGGTCAGGCCTGGTGCTCGGTGCGCTCGGCGGCGTCGTAGTGACGGCCACCGTAGGTGCCACAGGAGGGGCACGCGCGGTGCGGCTGAGTCTGCGCCTGGCACTGCGGGCACACGGTCAGTGCAACGGCAGTTGCTTTCCAGTTGGACCGGCGGTGCCGGGTGTTGGAACGGGACATCTTGCGCTTCGGGACGGCCATGTCAAGCCCTCTTCTCGTTGTCGATTGTGGCTGTATCGGTGGTGCTGCTATCGGCCCCGGACAGGTCGGCAAGCGCCGCCCACCGTGGGTCGATCAGGTCGTGCTCGTGGTCGGGGTCGTCCGCCAGGTGAACGCCACATTCGGAGCACAATCCTGGGCAGTTACGCCGACACAAAGGTTGATACGGCAATGTGGTCACGACCGCATCGCGCACCACGGGCTCGAGGTCCATCAGATCTTCGTCGAGCTCGTGGCGTTCTTCTTCGTTCTCGGTGTCGCCGACACTCAGGCGATGAGCCGCACGATCGGAGTACGCGAACAATTCTTGGACGTTGACGTCAACGACGAAACTGACCTCGTCCAAGCACCGCACGCACAACCCGGTCGCAGTGCCATTGACCTGCGCGGTGGCGAGCACACCCTCAACGACTGATTCCATGCGCACGTCAACGTCGACCGTGGCTCCGGAAGCGATCGCAATGACCTCTGTGCCCATCGCCGCGACGATGTCGATTGATCGGCTCACGGTCCGCATGGTGCCCGGTCGGCGGACCAGCTCACGGGTATTGAAAACCCAGAGCCCGTCTTCCTCGCGATGTGCCATGAATGTGCGCCTCAATCAACTTCTGTGCGTGTGCGTGCGGAATCGTGCCGGGTGGCCCTCCACCAAGAACAGGCCGACGGGTCAGGCTACTCCAGGCTGGTCCGCAGACCAATTTGCGCCCTGATCGCGGAGCCTAGCCGCGATCACTGGCCCCGACTGGCCACCGCTGCAACAACGCATCGAGCACGGCCTGCGGGACCAATCCAGTGACGTCGGCACCGTGCGCGGCCACCTCACGCACCAGGGAGCTCGACACGTGTTCCAAGCGAGCATCCCCGGCGATAAATACGGTTTCCACGGCCGCGAGGTGCCGGTTCATCCGTGCCATTGGCACCTCATACGCATAGTCGTTGGGCCCGCGCAGCCCCTTGACGATCGTCTGCACGTGCTCGTCGCGACAGACATCGACCAGCAAGCGGTCAGCGAAGGCCGCCACCCGCACTCGCTCGGGGTCGGCCACGAACTGTGGGAGCGACTCCTGGATCAGAGCCATCCTTTGGTCCACCTCGAAGACGCCCGATTTGGCCGGGTTGTGCATCACAGCGACCAACACTTCGTCGAAAATTTCGCTAGCCCGCGCAATGACGTCGAGATGTCCGTTGGTTACTGGGTCAAACGAGCCCGGGCACACGCAGCGTTTACTCACAGCGACCAATCTACGCACCGAGGCCATGAAGTCAGACGTCGAGTTTGCCCTCGTGCTGTGCCTTCTTCACGATCGCTGCAACGTTGTCGAGCGACCCTGAGCCAGCGTCAAGGTGCGCGCTGCGGGCCGCGATGAAGGACATGCCCAGCTCGTTGCGCACAGCATCGGAGGTGGAGGTGCGGGCGGGGTTGAGGATCGTTTGCTCTTCTTCGTTGAGGTGGTGCTGCAACACCTCGTTCATTTCCTCCACCGCATCGTCGAACTTCTGCGTGTCAGTACCAACGCATTGCAGGAGGGCTAGCAACGCCTGATTGATCTCGGCGTGCTCGTGTTCACCGTGTTCAGCCAGGTCGGCGTCGATGGCGTTCTGTGTTTGCAGGCGCGTGTAGACCTTCTCCTCTTCGGCTTCGCCGTGAGCGATGAGAACCTGGGCGAATGCCTCCCGGGCGCCAGCGCGGTCAGCGTTGACGTCTCGCATGTCGCGCATCAAAGACTCGAAGAGTCGGTGATCGGTCAGGATCAACTCGACGACGTCTCCAGAGGTCGGTCGAGGAATGGTGTATTCAGTCATGCCACCAAGCATCGCATCGGTGGCACCACCCTGCCTGCTTAACCCGGCCC
>JBBSKS010000106.1:0-8475 GCA_038256095.1 Actinomycetales bacterium
CAAGTTCTTCGTGTGCTCCAACACGTCATCCATGCCAAGACCCAGAGCCTTCCCGGCAGACTCCGCCGAGCCGAAGGTCTCCGGGGCATCACCCGTCGCCTCGTGGATCACCACCAGCAATCCGTAGGCATCCGGGTCCTCCCGCAGCCAAGCCTTCAGCGCGTTCTTGTCCATGTCTCCCTCTCCCGCGGCTGTCAGCGGAGGCTAGAGACTCCGCTACTGCTGAAGAGTAGATCGACACGGCGCTGATAAGCCGTGGAGTTGTCCTCGACGAAGACGTCGATGGACTGCGCAGCCCCATGCTCGGGGGAGGCACGAGGCGCGATCGGTACAATGGTGTCGGAACAGGCCAGGAACGAGCCCGGGTGCCTGCGCTCCTGCCGCGACCCGCCGAGCAGTGGTTGACACGCACGACCACGAGGGCCCATGCTTTCGTCAATGGCGGGGCGCAAACCTGCAGGTCAGAGTTGCTGTCTCACTCCCACTCGATCGTGCCGGGCGGCTTGCTGGTGACGTCCAGCGCGACGCGGTTGACTTCTTCGACTTCGTTGGTGATGCGTGAGGAGATGGTGGCAAGCACCTCATACGGCAATCGAGTCCAGTCGGCGGTCATCGCATCCTCACTCGAGACGGGGCGGAGCACGATCGGGTGGCCGTAGGTGCGGCCATCTCCTTGAACACCTACCGAGCGAACGTCCGCTAAAAGCACGACGGGGCACTGCCATATTTCGCGATCCAGCCCGGCCTTGGTGAGTTCTTCGCGGGCGATGGCGTCGGCGCGGCGCAAAATGTCGAGCCTCTGAGCGTCGACGGCACCGATGATCCGGATCGCCAAGCCCGGCCCGGGGAAGGGTTGTCGCCAGACGATGGGCTCCGGCACGCCTAACTCGAGACCGACTAGGCGCACCTCGTCCTTAAACAAGGTCCGTAGCGGCTCGATCAGACTGAACTGCAGGTCATCGGGCAGCCCACCCACGTTGTGGTGGCTCTTGATGTTGGCCGCTCCGGCGCCGCCGCCGGATTCGACCACGTCGGGATACAGGGTGCCCTGGACGAGGAACTTCACCGGGTGGCCTTCATGATCAGCGTGCCCCGCGATGTCGCGGGCGGCCTGCTCGAAGACCCGAATGAACTCGCGGCCAATGATCTTGCGTTTGGTCTCCGGGTCGGACACGCCTGCCAGCGCGTCGAGGAAGCGTTGCTGTGCGTCCACCACGACGAGGTCAACCCCGGTGGCGGCAACGAAGTCTTCCTCGACCTGTCTGGCCTCCCCCTCGCGGAGCAGTCCGTGATCAACGAAGACGCAGGTCAGTTGGTCTCCCACGGCCGCGTTAACTAAGGCCGCGGCCACGGAGGAATCGACGCCTCCGGAGAGCCCGCAGATGAGCCGCGCGTCGCCAACTTCGGCTTTGATCTTGGCCACCAACTCGGCGGCGACGTTAGCGCTAGTCCAGTTGGACTCCAGGCGCGCGCCATCGCGCAGAAAGTTCTCGATGACTCGCTGACCGAAGGTGGAGTGCATGACTTCTGGGTGCCACTGGACGCCATACAACCGGCGTTTATCGTCCTCGAACGCCGCCACATCGGCGCCGGGACTGGTGGCCGTCACCGTGGCGCCCGGAGGCGCGGCGGTGACCGAGTCGCCGTGCGACATCCAGACCGGCTGAGCATCTGGCTGACCGTTGAACAATGTGCTCTCGGTGTCGCTGACACTCGCGCGAGTATCGCCGTACTCACGCATCCCCGTCTTGGCGACGGTTCCGCCCATCGCTGCAGCCATGGCCTGGAAGCCGTAGCAAATGCCCAGCACCGGCACCCCAGCTTCAACCAGCGCCGGGTCCAGTCGCGGGGCCTGGTCGGCATACACCGACGAAGGGCCACCGGAAAGCACGACGGCGCTCGGAGATTTAGCCAGCATGTCCGCCACGGTCATGGTGTGCGGCACGATTTCGCTGTACCTCCCGGCTTCACGGACCCGTCGAGCGATCAGTTGGGCGTATTGCGCTCCGAAGTCCACGACGAGGACGGGATGCTGCGCGAGGGGGTCAGCCACGACGGGCCTTGCTTCCGGTGGTGTCTGTGTCACCTGGGTAGGTTACCGGCGGTCACCGGAACTGATCCCCAACTGCCCCTTTGCCGCGCGCGTCACCTTCTGCTCGACAAAGAACGACAAGAACGGAACCGTCCCGGCCAGCATCACCCCGACCATGCGCGGAAGCGACCACCTCAGCTCGAACCCGAGCAAGACAACGGCCACCAGATAGACCATGTAGAGGAAACCATGTGGCTGCGCCCACCAGTCAAGAAGGTGATTATCAAACCCGTAGCGCAGCACCATGTGGGTCGTCAGAACCAGCAGGGCAAAGCCCACGATCATGGCCATGACCTGGAAGAATTTTAGTTTGTTGACGGCGCTCACGGTGCAACTGTAGATCGCGATTCTGCGTCTTCTGTGACAGGTGGAGACGTGGCATCCCGGAGGAAGCGCCAGTACATGTAGACCGCGAAACCGGCGAAGACCCACCACTGCAGCGCATACCCCAGATTGCCCCAATCCACGCTTGCCGCCAGCGACGGCGGGGGCACCGGCACCACGTCGGTGTCCGGCGCAGGTTGCTCGTCGGTGGCGAAGATGAAGGCGTTATACAGGTCGCCGGGCCACGTATTTGCCAGAGTGGCTAAGTCGATGGAAGCCAACTGGCCAACAGCCAACGGTTCCCCCTCCCCAGTCGGCACCGCCGACTCCGAAGGGGCCAAGGTTCCCTGAACGATCCGAGCGCCAGTCTCAGGACTGCCAGCATCCGCCGGGTCGCTGACCCACCCGCGAAGCACCGGAACGAGCGCCCCATCAGCGGTGCGTAGACCGGTCACCACCCACCAACCGACGTCGCCATCCAAAACCCGGTCCGGCACCACAAATTGCAAACTCGGCTCGTAGGATCCGCTGACTTCTACCGGCAGGTTCGACCCCCCTGAGGGAAACGGGGCGTACGGCGCGATCACCGAGGTTAGCGGCACGGGGGCGAGCTGTTCTTGGCTCTGCAGCGCTGCTTGAGCATCAACGGAGTTAGCACGCGAGAATTGCCACAGCCCCAACTGACTAAAGGCGACAACGACGACGATCAGCAACGCCAACATGGCGAGCCATCGAGGTTGCAGGGCAACGCGCAGCATCCGCTCAGAATACGTCGCCCGCCTGAGCGCAGCACTCAGTAGGGTGAAGCGACGATTTCTACCCGTTGGAACTCTTTGACGTCTGTGTAGCCGGTCGTGGCCATCGCCCGTCGCAGCGCACCCATGAGGTTGGTGCTTCCGTCCGCGTCACGACCCGGTCCGAGCAGAATTTCGGCCAGGCTTCCCACCGTACCGACATGCACGCGCTCGCCTCGGGGAAGGAGTGGGTGGTGCGCCTCGGAGCCCCAGTGGAACCCGCGCCCGGGAGCCTCTTGCGCTCGGGCGAGCGCGGCTCCGATCATGACCGCGTCAGCGCCACAGGCGACGGCTTTGACGATCTCGCCGGAGTTGCCCACGCCGCCATCGGCGATGACGTGGACGTAACGCCCCCCGGACTCATCAAGGTAGTCGCGCCGGGCTGCGGCAACGTCGGCGATAGAGGTGGCCATCGGAGCATCGATCCCCAGCGTGGTGCGGGTGCGGTGCGCCGATCCCCCGCCGAAGCCGACCAAGACCCCAGCGGCGCCGGTGCGCATCAAGTGCAGTGCTGCGGTGTAGGTGCCCGCCCCGCCGACCACAACCGGCACGTCAAGTTCGTAGATGAAGCGCTTGAGGTTGAGCGGCTCGAGGTTGGAGGACACGTGCTCGGCCGAGACGGTGGTGCCCCGGATCACGAAAAGGTCGACGCCTGCGTCCACGACGGCCCGCCAGTACTGCTGGGTGTGTTGCGGTGACAGCGCGCCCGCCACGGTGACGCCGGCCGACCTGATCTCTTGCAGTCGCTGCTTGATCAATTCGGGGCGGATCGGTGCGGCATACAACTCGCGCATCCGCTGGGTGCAGTCGGCTGGGTCGAGCGCGGCGATCTCGTCGAGAGCCTTACTAGGGTCGTCGTAGCGGGTCCACAACCCCTCGAGGTCGAGGACTCCAAGACCGCCCAGTGTGCCGATCTCGATAGCTGTCGCAGGGCTGACGACGGAGTCCATGGGTGCAGCCATCAGCGGCAGCTCAAAGTGGTAGGCGTCGATCTGCCAGGAGATCGACACCTCCTTGGGGTCGCGCGTGCGGCGCGAGGGCACGATGGCGATGTCGTCGAACGAATACGCGCGGCGGCCACGCTTGCCCTTGCCGATCTCGATCTCAGTCACCGGGCAAGGGTACAAGCCATCTCACCAGGCGAGAGCGCCCAGCGAAATCGGCAACCGTCGCCCTGGTGGGCTTTCGCTCCCGAGCGTCGTGGTGGGTCTGCTCTACCGAGCGACGTAGTTCGGTGCCTCCACCGTCATCTGTATGTCGTGCGGGTGCGACTCCTTCAGGCCCGCCGCGGTGATCCGCACGAAGGTCCCCCGCTCTTTGAGCTCCGGAATGGTCCGAGCCCCGACGTAGAACATGGATTGCCGCAACCCGCCGATGAGCTGGTAAGCGACTGCGGCCAGCGGGCCGCGATAGGGCACCTGGCCCTCGATGCCTTCGGGGACCACTTTGTCGTCGTCGCCGACATCCGCCTGAAAGTAACGGTCTTTGGAATACGACACCGCGCGCCCACGCGACTGCATTGCGCCGAGACTGCCCATACCGCGGTAGGACTTGTACTGCTTGCCGTTGATGAAGACCAGGTCTCCTGGTGACTCCTCACAGCCGGCCAGCAGCGACCCCAGCATCACCGTGTCCGCGCCCGCTACCAGGGCCTTAGCGATGTCACCGGAATACTGCAGTCCGCCATCACCGATGACCGGCACCCCTGCAGCCCCGGCAGCACGCGCTGCCTCATGGATCGCCGTCACCTGAGGCACGCCGACGCCGGCCACGACGCGGGTAGTGCAGATCGATCCAGGGCCTACCCCCACCTTGACCGCGTCCGCCCCCGCGTCGATCAGCGCTTGAGCCCCGGCACGCGTCGCCACGTTGCCGCCAATCACATCGACGGCAGCCGCGGCGGGGTCAGCCTTAAGCCGAGCGATCATGTCGGTGACCCCACGAGCGTGACCGTTGGCGGTGTCCACCACGAGCAGGTCTACTCCTGACTCGACCAGCGCCATGGCCCGCTCCCAGGAGTCGCCGAAGAACCCGACGGCAGCGCCGACGCGCAGCCGCCCTTCGTCGTCCTTGGTGGACGCCGGGAACTGCTCGGTCTTGGTGAAGTCCTTGACGGTGAACAGCCCCCGAAGCTTGCCGTCGGCGTCCACGATCGGCAGCTTCTCGATCTTGTTGACAGCCAGCAACTGCAAGGCGTCCAGTTTGTCGATCCCGACTGCGCCGGTGACGAGCCCGGATTTCGTCATTACGTCGGCGACCCGGGCACCCATGTCGTTCTCGAAGCGGATGTCGCGGTTGGTGATGATCCCGATCAGCGTGCCTTCGTCATCGACCACCGGCAGACCCGAGATGCGGAACTGTCCGCACAGGGCATCCATCTGTGCCAACGTCGCCTCCGGGCCGATCGTGACCGGGTCGTTGACCATGCCGTTCTCGGAGCGCTTGACCCGATCAACATGAGCCGACTGGTCGGCAATTGAGAGGTTGCGATGCAGAATCCCTAGCCCGCCTTCACGAGCCATGGCGATGGCCATCCGCGACTCGGTGACGGTGTCCATCGCCGCCGAGACCAGCGGCGAGCGCACGGCGATGCGCCGCGTCAACATCGTCGAGGTGTCTGCCTCGCTAGGGATGACGTCGGTCTCTCCGGGAAGCAACAGCACGTCGTCGAAGGTGAGCCCAACCTCGGCAAAAGTCGAAGGCGGGTCGAGGTCGGAAGCACCAGTTGTCATCCGCAAAGTCTATGACCTGCCGGCCCACACCCCTTCGGGTGTTTCAGGTCGCCGATGAATGGGTGTTACTTAGAGCACTACGTTGTAAACACTTTTTCTGAGGAGGACCGAGTGATTGAGACCGCGAAGCAACCGGGACCTGTGGCAGAGCTATGGGAATGGCAGTACATCGGCTTATGCCGCACCGTCAGCCCCGAGGTTTTCTTCCACCCCGAGGGCGAGAGAGGCCCGGCCCGTCGCCGTCGTGACGAAAGGGCGATGCAAGTATGCACGGCTTGCCCGGTGCTGCAACAGTGCCGTGACCATGCGCTCCGCGCGCGTGAGCCGTATGGCGTTTGGGGAGCCATGACCGAGGGCGAGCGCGAGGACATCCTCTCGCGAAAGAACTAGCCAAGCTAGGACGAGCTCGGCCACACGCGCCCACGTCGTGAACTCAACAAAGGCCCAGCCCCTCGTGGGGCTGGGCCTTCGTCAGGTCGCGCGGTTAACGGTCAGCGACGGTGGAACTCAGTGACCGTGACCGTGACCCGATGCTGCTGGCTCGGCATCCTCGGGCTTGTCGACGACCAGCGTGTCGGTCGTCAGCACCATGGCCGCGATCGAGGCAGCGTTGCGCAGCGCTGAACGCGTCACCTTGACCGGGTCGATGACTCCGGCGCTCATCAGGTCGCCGTATTCTCCGGTGGCGGCGTTGAGGCCCTGGCCCGGCTCCATCTCGGCGACGTGCGCGGTAGCCACGTAACCCTGCAGGCCAGCATTCTCCGCGATCCAGCGAAGGGGCTCCATGGCTGCCTTGCGCACAATGGCGACACCCACCGCCTCGTCGCCGGAGAGGTCGAGGTCATCGAGGGCACGCGTGGCGTGGATGAGGGCCGAGCCACCACCGGCGACGATGCCCTCTTCGATGGCCGCACGCGTAGCCGAGACGGCGTCCTCGATGCGGTGCTTCTTCTCTTTCAACTCAACCTCGGTGTGGGCACCGACCTTGATTACGCAGACGCCACCGGAGAGCTTGGCGACGCGCTCCTGCAACTTCTCGCGGTCCCAGTCCGAGTCGGTGTTGGCCATTTCGGTCGACAACTGGGCCGTGCGGGCCGCGACCTCATCAGCCGAGCCACCACCATCAATGATGGTCGCGTCGTCCTTGGTCAAGACCACGCGCCGAGCAGAGCCGAGGACCTCTAGGCCCACCTGGTCGAGCTTGAGGCCGACCTCTTCGGTGACGACCTGGCCACCGGTCAAGATCGCCATGTCCTGCAGCATCGCCTTGCGGCGGTCGCCGAAGCCCGGGGCCTTGACGGCTGCAGCGTTGAGCGTGCCACGGATTTTGTTGAGCACCAGGGCCGACAGCGCTTCGCCGTCGACGTCTTCGGCGATGATCAACAGCGGCTTGCTCTGCGCAGCGACCTTGTCCAGGAGCGGCAGGATGTCGGCAACGGCCGAAATCTTTCCCTGGTGCAGGAGCACGTAGGCGTCCTCGAGGACGGCCTCCATGCGGTCCTGGTCGGTCACGAAGTACGGCGACAGGTAGCCCTTGTCGAACTGCATACCTTCGGTGAATTCCAGGTCCATCTCGGCGGACGAGGATTCCTCGACGGTGATCACGCCGTCCTTGCCGACCTTGTCGAACGCGTCCGCGATGAGTTCACCGATAACGGTGTCCTGAGCGGACAAACTGGCGACCTGAGCGATCTCGTCGCGCCCATCGAGCTCACGAGCCGTCTCCAGCAGACGGGTCGAGACGGCCTCAACGGCTGCGTCGATGCCACGCTTGAGGCTCGAGGGGGCAGCGCCTGCGGCAACGTTACGCAGACCCTCCTTGACCATGGCTTGAGCCAGCACCGTGGCGGTGGTGGTGCCATCGCCGGCGACGTCGTTGGTCTTGGTTGCGACCTCTTTGGCGAGCTGAGCACCCAGGTTTTCGTAGGGGTCATCGAGCTCGACTTCGCGAGCGATCGTCACACCGTCGTTGGTGATCGTGGGGGCGCCCCACTTCTTGTCGAGGACGACATTGCGGCCGCGTGGGCCCAGCGTCACCTTGACGGCGTTGGCGAGGGCGTCAACACCGCGCTCCAAGGACTTGCGCGCCTGATCGTTGAACTGCAATTGCTTTGCCATAAAATCGCGCCTTTCTTTGTCTTTACTCCGGGATGGGCGACGCCCCGGTCACCCCGCGTAGAGCGGGACGCCGGGGCATCAATTCACGAGTCAGTCACCAACAACGGCGAGCACGTCGCGCGCCGAGAGGATCAGGTAGTCCTCGCCGGCGTACTTAATCTCAGTTCCGCCGTACTTGCTGTAGATCACGCGGTTGCCAACGGCAACGTCCATCGGGACGCGGTTGCCGTTGTCATCGATGCGGCCCGGGCCCACGGCCAGGACTTCGCCCTCTTGGGGCTTCTCCTTGGCGGTGTCCGGGATGACCAGGCCAGAGGCGGTGGTCTGCTCGGCCTCGACGGCCTGCACAACGATTCTGTCTTCGAGCGGCTTGATGGAAACCGACACAGCGGCCATTCCTTTCGTCGTTGTCGAC
>JBBSKS010000107.1:0-8474 GCA_038256095.1 Actinomycetales bacterium
GAGATCTCGCGCGGCAATTTCATCGAACTGTGCAATGAGCTCACGGTCGTGGACGAGGAGAAGTTCGAGGACCTCTGGCGCAAACTCGGCCTCTCAGTCGACTGGTCGCTGACCTACCGGACGATCAATGACCGTTCGAGGGCCGTGTCGCAGCAAGCGTTCCTCGGGAACCTCGCCCGCGGCGAGGCTTATCAGAGCGAAGCCCCCGGCCTCTGGGATGTCACGTTCCAAACCGCCGTGGCCCAGGCTGAGCTCGAAGCCCGCGACTACCCCGGTGCCTACCACCGGGTGGCCTTCCACAGCACTGACGGCGAGTCGACATACATCGAGACGACGCGACCCGAGCTGCTGCCCGCGGTGGTCGCCCTCATCGCCCACCCCGACGACGAGCGCTATCAGTCGTTGTTCGGCACCACCGTGACCTCGCCCCTCTTCGGCGTCGAGATCCCGGTCGTCGCGCACCGTCTCGCCGAGATGGGCAAGGGCGCCGGTATAGCGATGTGTTGCACCTTCGGCGACCTCACCGACGTCATCTGGTGGCGCGAGCTCAACCTGCCCACCCGCTCGGTCGTCGGCCGCAACGGGCGCATCATCGCCGAGACCCCCGAATGGATCGTCGGCACCGCAGGCGAGTCGTTATATACACAGTCCCTCGCGGGCAAGACCACCTTCAGCGCCCGCGAGGCCGTCGTGGCTGCGTTGCGGGAGTCCGGCGACCTCGACGGCGAGCCGAAGAAAACCCAGCGCAAGGCCAACTTCTTCGAGAAGGGCGACAAGCCGCTCGAGATTGTGACCTCGCGTCAGTGGTATATCCGCAATGGAGGCCGCGACGAGGAGTTGCAGCAGGGACTGCTGGATCGGGGCAACGAGCTGGAGTTCCACCCGGCCTTCATGCGCACCCGCTACCTCAACTGGGTCGGCGGCCTCAACGGTGACTGGTTGATCAGCCGTCAGCGCTTCTTCGGTGTCCCCATCCCGCTCTGGTATGCCGTGAGCTCAGCGGGCGAGATCGACTACGACCAGCGTTTGGTCCCCTCCCTGGATAGCCTGCCCGTCGACCCCAGCGGACAGGCACCGGACGGCTACACCGACGACCAACGCGACCAGCCCGGCGGCTTCAGCGCCGACCCCGACATCATGGACACCTGGGCGACCTCGTCCTTGTCGCCGCAGATCGCCACCGGCTGGCCGGTCGGTGGCCTGAGCGACGGAACCCTTGGCAACGACCGCGACCTTTTCGCGGCGACCTTCCCGATGGACCTGCGCCCCCAGGGCCAAGACATCATCCGCACCTGGCTCTTCTCGTCGGTGGTGCGCGCTCACCACGAGCACGACACCCTGCCGTGGGCCCACGCCGCCATCAGCGGGTGGATCTTGGACCCCGACCGCAAGAAGATGAGCAAGTCCAAGGGCAACGCGCAAACCCCCGAGGGGATGCTGGACAACCACGGCTCGGACGGCGTGCGCTATTGGGCCGCCTCCGGACGCCTGGGCACCGACGCCGCCTTCGACGAAGCCCAAATGAAGGTCGGCCGCCGCCTTGCGATCAAGGCCCTGAACGCCAGCACGTTTGCACTGAGCATGGGCGCAGACGCCGACGGGAAACTCCCCGACCCCGAGCCGCTGGATGTGCTCGTGGGCCGCATCACCGAGCCCCTTGACCGGGCGATGATCGCCGGTCTGTCGCAGGTCGTGGCCACTGCCACCTCGGCATACGAAGGCTTCGATCACACCAAGGCGCTCGAGGTCAGCGAGACCTCCTTCTGGACCTTCTGCGACAACTACCTTGAACTCGTCAAGGAGCGGGCCTACGGCAACGCCGAGCACATCACGCCCGCTCAGAGCGCCTCAGCGGTCGCGGCCCTACAGGTGGCCCTCGACGTCTATATGCGCCTGCTGGCCCCCGTGCTGGTCTTCGCGTGCGAGGAAGTCTGGTCGTGGTGGCACAGCGACTCGGTGCACACCCAGCCCTGGCCCACCACCGCTGAGCTGGCCCCTGCCGCCACCGGCGCCGACCCCCGCATGTTGCAGGTCGTCGGACGCGGTCTGGCCGGGCTGCGCAAAGCCAAGTCCGAGGCCAAGGTCAAGATGCGGACGCGGGTCAGCGCCGCCACCGTGCAGGCTCCCCCAGGTGACATGGACTTGATCCGCGCTGCGATCGGTGACCTGTGCGCCGCAGGCAAAGTGACCGGCACCATTGACCTGACGACAGGCGAGGACTTCGAGGTGCGCGACGTGCACCTGATCAGCGAATAGTCTCTGATCCCATGACCGGGGGGCGAGTGACCAGCGGCGGGGTGGCAGCGATCGCCATCGCGGTCTTCGTCGCCCTGATCATGGTCTGGGGCGCCAGCTCCGGGGACCCGGTGGTGAGCCCGCCCAGCACGACCTTTGAGTTCCAGGACCCGCCGAATCGTCCGCCTCCGAGCCTGCCCGATCTCGGGCTGCCAACCCAGCCGCCAGCCGAGACAGCGCAAGGGTCGAGTTCGTTGCTGAATTGGTGGCTGATTTTGCAGGTCGTGGCGTTCCTCGTGCTCACCTACCTCGCGTTCCGCTGGTTGAGCAAACGCTCCATCAGGACCGTCGACCCCTTTGCTGAGCCCGTCGACGAGTTGGAGCAATTGCTCGAAGCGACGGCTGTCGACACACAGTCCTCCGCCTTCACCGGCGAGCCCCGCAACGCCGTGGTGGCCTGCTGGGTTGCGCTGGAAGACGGTCTCGCGGCCTCAGGAGTGGTGCCAGAGCGCAGTGAAACGTCGCTCGATCTGACGGTGCGCGTGTTGACCCGGTGGGACGTCGACCCGGCGACGCTTAACGTGCTGGCAGAGCTCTACCGGGAGGCGCGCTTCTCCCGCCACCCGATCACGACGGCTCAACGCGACGCCGCTGTCAGAGCGCTGAACGACATTCACGCCTCACTTCGTCAAGCAGCCCTTCGTCAAGCAGCCCTTCGCCAGGCCGCACTGCGTCAGTCAACGTCCAGCGACGACTCCGCCGATGCCCAGGGGACATCGTGAGGCACTCTTGGACGACCCGCACTGTCGTCGCAGTGTTGTGCATTGGCCTGGCCGGGCCCCTCATGTGGTTTGTCGGTTCCTTGCCCCGCGATCCAGTATTTGCTGGCGTCGTGGCCGTCATCGTCGGCGGCGCCATCGCGGCGATGTGGTGGTCCAGCGTGGACCTGCCCCGACCCGTCGACGCCGCTTCCTGGTATGCCGTCCGTCGCGACGAGTCAGCAGTGCCCCCCGCGCTGGATTACCGGTTGGTGCGCTTGCGCCGTGACCTGCGCGACGCGCTAGAGCGCAAGGACCGGGGCGATGAGGTCCACCCACTGCTGCGCGAGCTGACTCGGACACGACTGATGCAGCGGCATACGGTCGACTTGGACGCTGACCCCGACGCGGCTGCCGCCCTGATGTCTCCTGCCCTGGCCACATACCTGGCCTCACCACCGAAAGCATGCGAAAAGCGCAGCATGAAGCAGTTGTCCGACGCACTGACCGGGATAGAGGAACTATGAGCGAGCCTGCACTCACTGCCCCCGCACCCCTGAGCGTGGCCCAGGCCAGCGAGCATGCCCAGACGGTGCTCGACCGGGTGGAGCTGGCGGTCGTGGGCAAGCGCGAGGCGCTGACGTTGGTGCTCACGGCCATCCTGGCCCGAGGCCACGTGCTGCTGGAGGACTACCCCGGTCTGGGTAAGACGCTGGCCGCCCGCTCGTTTGCCCAAGCCCTCGGCTTGGACTTCACCCGCGCCCAGTTCACCCCCGACTTGCTGCCGGCCGATCTGACCGGCGCCTACGTCTACGACCAGAAGCGCTCCGAGTTCGACTTCCGGGCCGGGCCGTTGTTCACCGGGTTGCTGCTGGCCGACGAGATCAACCGCACCCCACCAAAAACCCAGTCCGCCTTGCTGGAGGCTATGCAGGAGCACCAGGTCACTGTCGAAGGCCGCACCTTTCCCCTACCCCAGCCTTTCCACGTGCTCGCCACCGCGAACCCGGTCGAGTACGAGGGCACCTACCCGCTGCCGGAGGCCCAGTTGGACCGGTTTTTGATGCGGGTCTCCTTCGGCTATCCCACCCCTGAGGAAGAGGTGGACGTCCTGCGCCGCCGGGTTGCCCGCCGCACCGAGGATCAGCACTTGGAGTCGGTGACGAATGCAGATGGATTGCTCGCGATCCAGCAGGCCATCGAAACCGTGCCGATTGAAGACGACATCGCCGGCTACTGCGTCCAGTTGGCCGCCACCACCCGGCATCACCCCTCGGTGCAGGTCGGCTCATCGCCCCGCGGATCGCTTGCGCTCATGTTGACGGCCAGGGCGTATGCCGTGGTCAACGGTCGCGACTACGTCATTCCCGAAGACGTCAAGGCAGTGGCTCACGCAGTGCTGGATCACCGTATCTCCATCAAGCCCGAGCTCTGGATGAGCAGCGACGGCGGTCCCAGCGTGGTCGCCGCGGCATTGGCCGGCGCCACCGTTCCGCCGGCCCGCGATCGACGCGCAGGCTCACCCTCGTCGTGAGCACCTCGTCAGTAAGCAGCCCTTCCGTGAGCAGCCCTTCCGTGGGCAACACTGCGTCCGCACGACCACCCTGGCGGATGACTCACGCCCACGGACGCGCCTTCTTGCTCAGCGGCTTAGGCGTGCTCATTGCGGTGCTCGTGCGTCGTCCCGACCTGATTGTGCTCGTCTTCCCGCTGATTCTGGTGACCGGATGGGGGCTGCTCGCACGTCCAATCAGCGCCCCCACCGCGCAATTACGCCAATCGCACACGATGATGCGCGAGGGCGAGACGGCATACCTGCGGGTGGACGTGACTCCCGTTGCCGGGCAAGACTTCAGCGCTATCTCAGCGGCAACCTCGGTGTATGTCGAGGCGCCCCGCGGCGCTAACTCGCGCGTGATAGCCACGCCAAAGCCGGGGGCGACGCTCACCTCGAGCGTGTCGCTGCGGGCCACCCGGTGGGGTCGTCGGCGGTTAGGGCCCGTGGTGTTCGGCGGGACGAGCGCGTGGGGGGCCTTCCGATTCGGACCCGAGCCGATCGACGCGCTTGGGATCACCGTGGTGCCTCAGCCAGCAGCCTTTGACTCCTCGGCTCCTGCACCCTCCCCTCGCGGCCTGATCGGTGGGCACCGCTCCAGGCGACCGGGGGACGGCAGCGAATTCGCAGGGATTCGTGCGTTCCAGTGGGGTGACCGGCTGAAGCGCATTCACTGGTCCCGGTCGTTGCGTTCGGGCAGCCTGCACGTCACCACCACGCACGCCGACCAGGACACGCACGTCGCGGTCGTGCTGGACGCGCACTACGATTTGGGGCGCTCCGAAGGCATCGACGGCCGACCGTCCAGTTTGGATCTATCGGTGCGCGCGGCGGCTGCCGTCTCCGAGCACTTCCTGGCCCATGGCGATCGTGTCAGCCTGCGCGTGCTGTCGCACCGAGCGCCGATGACCGTGCCCACCGGGACCGGCTCACGGCACGGCGTGCGCATCCTGGAAACTCTGGCTCGCGTGGTGCCCGGCCCACCGCTGGACTCCCGATTGCCACCGCTGCGGCTGCGGCCCGGGGCGTTGATGGTGGTGGTCTCGGCCATGGTCTCCCCCGACGCCGCGACTGCGGCCGCCACGCTCGCGGGGGCCGGTTTTTCGGTGGTGATGATCGACACCCTGCACGACCAAGTGCAACCAGCCGACGATGAAGCGCTAGCGCTGGTGGCATGGCGGATCAGAATGATCGAGCGAGATCACGAGATCGCTGCGGTGATCCGGCGCGGGGTGCCAGTGGTGCCCTGGGTCGGCCCGGGCAGCGTTGACGGCGTGCTGCGCCAATTGGGGAGGCATCGTCGATGATCGGGGCGCATGACCAGGGGCGCGATGTCATTGTCCTGAGCCGCGCTCACCTCGTGGCGCGACTCGTGACGTTTGCTGCCGGGGCACTCTTCGTCGCGGCGCTCGCCGCAGCCGCGGGCCCCAACGTGTGGGTGGTGCTCGTCATGCTGGCCGCGGTCGCGTTGGCTTCGTGGCAACCACACACGCTGTTGCCCATGCTTGCGATGGTCTACCTGTTAGCCAACTGGATCGCATGGGTGCCGACCGCTTCGTCGTTGACGCTCTCCCCGTGGACGCTGCTCGCGGCCCTCGGTCTGCTGGTCTTTCACACCGGGGCTGCGGGCTGCGCCGGTGTGCCGGCGCAGGCACCACTACCGCAAGCGTGGTGGAGGCTCAACGGCCGTCGGGTCGCGGTCGTCAGCGCCGCTACGGCTGCGCTCTGGTTGCTCGCTGGTGTCGTGTCAGGAACGGACCTAGGCGGCGGGGTCGTGCCTGCCCTGGTGGCCATGGGAACCCTTGCGGTCGTGCTGATCGCTCACTACTGCAGGGTTGCGCCGAGAGGCTAAGCCGACTCTTTGCGCTGCGTCCGCTTGCGGGGCCTGGCCTCGACCTCGCGACGCACGATAGTCGGGTTGACGTTGTCCAGCACGACCTCGCGGGTGATAACCACGCGCGCAATGTCCTCTTCTGAGGGGACGTCAAACATGACCGGCAGCAGCACCTCTTCCAAGATGGCGCGCAATCCTCGGGCGCCGGTGCCGCGCAGCAGGGCCTGATCGGCGATGGCATCGACTGCTTCGTCGTTGAATTCCAACTCGACGCCGTCAATCTCGAACATCCGCTGGTATTGCTTGACCAGTGCGTTGCGCGGCTCGGTCAAGATGTTGACCAACGCATCTCGATCCAATGGCGTCACCGTCGTGATGACGGGCAGCCGGCCAATGAACTCGGGGATAAGCCCAAACTTGATGAGGTCTTCGGGCAGCACGTTTTCGTAGTGCTCGTTGGCATCTTTGGCGCTCTGCAACTGAGCACCGAAGCCCAACCCCTGCTTGCCTGCGCGGGCCTCGATGATCTTCTCGAGACCAGCAAAAGCCCCGCCGAGGATGAACAACACGTTGCCCGTGTCGATCTGAATGAACTCCTGGTGGGGGTGCTTGCGACCACCCTGCGGCGGCACCGAGGCGGTGGTGCCCTCGAGGATCTTCAGCAGGGCTTGCTGCACGCCCTCGCCGGAGACGTCGCGCGTGATCGACGGGTTCTCGCTCTTGCGGGCGATCTTGTCGATCTCGTCGATGTAGATGATGCCGCTCTCGGCCTTCTTTACGTCGAAGTCAGCGGCCTGGATGAGTTTAAGCAAGATGTTTTCGACGTCTTCACCGACGTATCCGGCCTCGGTCAACGCAGTGGCATCGGCAATGGCGAAGGGGACATTCAGCATACGAGCCAACGTCTGAGCCAGATAGGTCTTGCCGCAACCCGTGGGGCCGATCATCAAGATGTTGGACTTGGCGATCTCGACCGCGTCCTCGCCCTTGCGGCCCTCCCCTGCCTGGATGCGCTTGTAGTGGTTGTAGACCGCGACGGCCAAGGCGCGTTTGGCTGGCTCTTGGCCCACGACATACTGCTCGAGGAACTCGTTGATCTCACGCGGCTTCGGCAACTTCCCCAATCCGAGGTCGGTCGTCTCAGCCAGCTCTTCTTCGATGATCTCGTTGCATAGGTCGATGCACTCGTCGCAGATATAGACCCCCGGCCCTGCGATCAGTTTTTTGACCTGCTTCTGGCTCTTCCCGCAGAAGGAGCACTTCAGCAGTTCACTACTTTCGCCCATGCGTGCCACGCCGCATCCTCTCACTCGCCTCAAGGCGCCGTTACATCGACGCCCCCCACCGACGCTACATCGCCCACCGAGGGGAACACAGTCTTTGGGGGTATGCGCTGGCGTGTTCGGTGCCCGATCCGCCCTCAGCGCAACTAGGCCGGGTCAGCCACGCCTCCACATCAGGCCGGTGGCCGCACGGCCAGATCGCCGCGGCGGCGCAGCATTCCCGCAGTAAGTTCCGAACCCTTCAACGAAAGAGTCTCAGTGTGAAGAGCCGAGGCTCCCAGTAAGGTCTGCGAACTCGTATCTAAGCGTCGGTAAGTTTTGCGGAGCCTCCTTGGCCGGAAGACGACCGCGAGAACGAGTTGTAACCGCTGCGCGGGTCGTATCGATGGCTCTTCTCGGAGCTAGGCAGGAACGCCAGCACCGCGTTGAAGAAAAGCTCGCCGTACTGCACCCAAAACAGCGCAAAACTCAACAGGAAGAGCCACCCCGACCACCCCGCGTCATGGAGTCGGCGCACGGAGACAGCCAGTGAGGGGACGAGGGTGACCAGAAGGAACGCCATCCATCCGATAGCGGCCGGCAGCACCGCCGCCAGCGCTCCCGTGGCCTCCTGGCCATTGAGTTCCATCTCCACCATCGGGAAATAGATCAGAGATAGGGCGACGGGTTGCAGCACAGTAATTGTCACCATGACCCATGCGTATTCGCTGCGGCTGGCACGCCCCTCGAAAGTAGCGAACTTAGCGAAGAAGCGCTTTACCGCTCCCCACGGGTTGATGCCGTAGTGCGGCATGTCGAGAGGCACAATC
>JBBSKS010000108.1:0-8304 GCA_038256095.1 Actinomycetales bacterium
GCGTCGACGGAGTCTTGGCAGAATTTGTGAGGCAATCGGCGGATAACGATGACCTCGGGGTGTGCATCGAGGCAGCAACGGACGCTCACCGGCAGCTCCAAGCTCGGCTCTCAGCTGACCGTGAATACTGACGCTGCCCCGCAGTTGGGCGGCCCGATGACACAGCGCCTCGACCGGGCACTGGTCAGTCGGGGCCTTGCCCGCTCACGCGGCATCGCCCACGACATGATTACCCAGGCAGCGGTGCGGGTCAGTGGTCTTACCGTCACCAAACCCGCGCACGCCGTCGCCTCGACCGATCGCATTGAGGTGTCCCCAGAGGCCATGCCTTCGTGGGTGGGGCGTGGCGCCGAAAAGCTAGAGGCGGCCATGAGGGAGTGGCCCGACTTTGTTGCGCGCATTGACGGTGCCCGATGCGTGGATGTGGGCGCCTCCACCGGAGGCTTCACACAGGTGCTACTCAGCCGGGGCGCACGTCAGGTCGTGGCGCTCGATGTGGGCACCGGCCAGTTGGCCTCCGAGGTGGCAGAGAACCCGCGGGTGGTCGACCGCAGTGGCACCCACGTCCTGAAGGTGAGCGCCGCGCAGGTCCACGCACCGTTCGACGTGCTCGTGGCCGATCTTTCGTTCATTTCTCTCACGCGGGTGATCCCGCACGTGGCGACGTGGTGTAGCGCGCAGACGTCTGTACTGCTGTTGGTGAAGCCACAATTCGAGGTGGGAAGAGATGCGTTGGGACGCGGAGGGATCGTGCGTTCCATCCCTGCGCGAGCCAAAGCTGTTGCGGCTGTGATCGACACTGCATACGACAGCGGGTTGTCTCTTCGGGGCGCAATGAAGTCTCCCATCCACGGGGCGCACGGCAACCTTGAGTACCTGATCTGGGCCGCACCGACGCAGGCAGGCATGATGGACCGGGCCGCGGCCTTGACCGTGATCCGCGCACTGACATGAGAGAAGAAGTATGAGCCGCCGCATCTTGCTGGTCACGCACCCCCGGCGTCCTGAGGTGCACGCGATGGTCCGCGACTTCTCGGAGCGTTTAGGCGCGCACGGCATCGAGGTCGACGTCGTGCCTACCCTTGATGTCGAGGACCACACACCGGTCAGTGCCACCACAGCCCGGGATCTAGGCGCCGACCCCAGCGTTGCGGGTGCTGAGTTGGTCGTCATCCTCGGCGGAGATGGCACGATTTTGCGCAGTGCGGAGTTGGCCCGCCAAGCCGCCGTTCCGCTTTTGGGGGTCAACCTGGGCCGGGTTGGGTTCTTGGCCGAAGCCGAGCGCGAAGAGATGGGATGGATGGTTGATCACGTAGTTGACCGTGAATACACCGTCGAAGAGCGTATGGCCCTCGACGTAGACGTCATTGAAAACGGCGTGACGGTATGCCGAAGTTGGGCTCTGAACGAAGCATCCGTGGAGAAGTCGGCTCGAGAGCGAATGATTGAGCTCGCGGTCGAGATCGATGGACGTCCGTTGTCGACCTGGGGATGTGACGGAGTGGTGATGGCCACGCCGACCGGGTCAACGGCATACGCGTTCTCCGGCGGCGGCCCGGTCGTGTGGCCGAATCTCGAGGCTCTGCTGGTCGTTCCCATCTCGGCTCACGCCCTCTTTGCCAGACCGCTGGTGCTTGGCCCGGATTCTCACCTCGCCGTCGAGGTCATGTCGGAGAACTTCGGTCAAGCGGTGATGTGGTGCGACGGTCGACGATCCTTCGACCTCTCGCCCGGGGCCCGCATCGAAGTGCGGCGAAGTGAGATCGGGGTGCCGATCGCGCGGTTGTCGAATTCGCCCTTCACTGACCGCCTCGTCGCCAAGTTTGACCTTAATGTCGAAGGCTGGCGGGGGCGTCCCAGCCGCCCGCGGCCCGAGGCGTAGGGGCACATGCTTCGAAGTCTGCGGATCCAAAACCTTGGCGTCATTGACGACGCCGAGGTCGAATTTGCACCCGGTCTCAACGTCATTACCGGTGAGACTGGTGCTGGCAAAACCATGGTCGTCACCGGGCTAGGACTCCTCCTCGGGGCACGAGCCGATGCCGCGCTGGTGCGCACCGGGGCCGCCTCGGCCGTCGTCGAAGGCGACGTCGATATCGAGGCCGATCACCCGGCCGCGTTGCGGGTCAGTGAAGCCGGCGGCGGTGTCGAGGACGGCGTGATCCTGGTGCGTACGGTCAGCGCCTCGGGCCGCTCCAAGGCCCACGTCGGTGGCCGCGCTGCGCCGGTTGGAGTGCTCGTTGAGGTGGGGGAGTCCCTCGTAGCGGTGCACGGACAAGCCGACCAGTGGCGACTGCGCGATGGCGAGCAACACCGCGTCATCCTCGATACCTACGGTGGAGCCGTGGTCAGTGACCTCCTGACCCTGTACGCCACAGCGTTCGCGGGTTGGCAACGGGCCCGCCGCGAACTCGCCGACGTCACCGCCTCAAAAGCGGAGCGCGCGCGTGAGGCTCAGATGCTGCGGGCTGCCCTGGACGACATCGCTGCGGTGGACCCGCAACGCGGCGAAGAAGATGACCTGCTCGCTGAAGAGACCCGGCTCGCGCACGCCGATGCGCTGCGCCACGGCGCCACCGCTGCCCACGAGTTGCTGGTCGGCGAGGACGACCCGCAAGCGCCCACCCCGGCCGTTGACCTGATCGGGCAAGCCGCAGCAAGTGTGGCTGCCGTGAGCGAACACGATGAAGACTTGCGCGAGTTGGGATCGCGGGTGGCCGAGCTGTCCTACGCCGCCGCCGATGTGGCCCGGGACCTCTCGGCATATGCCGAATCGATCGACAGTGATCCCGCGCGGCTGGCGCAGGTGCAGCAGCGTCGCTCAGCCGTAAGCGCCCTGCTGCGAAACTACGGCGCTACCTCGGTGCAGGTTTTGGAATGGGCAAGCCAATCCGCCGCGCGCCTGGCCCAGGTCGATATCAGCGATGACCAGATTGCCCAGCTGCGCCTGGACGTTGACGCAGCCCGCACAGGTGTCGCCGAGCTGGGCCAACAACTCACCGAAGCGAGAGCGGGCGCGGCCCGTCGCCTGGGGGTGGCGATCAGCGCGGAGGTGCAGCGCCTCGCGATGGGCTCGGCTGTGGTCACCGTCGAGCTCATGCCCCGCGTGTCGCAGGCAGGCCAAGGCAATGCCGACGTGCCGGTTGACGACGGCTGGCGTCACGCGCGAGCCACGGGCCTCGAAGACGTCGAGATTCGCCTCGCCGCCAACCCGGGTTCGGCGCCGCGTCCCATCACCAAGGCTGCATCCGGCGGCGAGTTGTCACGAGTGATGCTGGCGCTAGAAATCGTCTGTGCTCAGAGCCAGGTGCCGACCTACGTCTTCGACGAGGTGGATGCAGGTGTCGGCGGAGCCGCAGCCCTGGAGCTCGGGGCCCGGTTGGCGCAACTTGCCCAGCACGCCCAAGTCCTCGTCGTGACCCATCTGGGGCAGGTGGCCGCGTTTGCCGATCGACACCTGATGGTGGACAAGAACTCCGACGGTCAGGTGACCTCGTCAGCGGTTCGGGCAGTGCACGGTGAAGACCGCGTCGCTGAAATCGCCAGAATGATCGGCGGAGACAGCGCCTCTCACGCGGCACTGACGCACGCGCGGGAGCTGCTGAGTCGGCATACCGGCGATCGGGTCGACTCACTCTGACGTGGGCTCAGACGCAAGGCAATGCAGGGTTGTCATGGCACGATGGGGACACCATGTCCCGTGCCCCCGTATCGCCTCAGCCTGCACGCCGGGACGTGTCGATTGCCGGCACGGTGCGCATTGATGCGAGGACCAAGAATCTGACCAAGAGGCTGAGCGCCGGGGACATTGCCGTGATCGATCACGAGGATCTCGACCAAGTCAGCGCCTACGCGCTTGCGGCGTGTCGCCCCGCGGTCGTCATCAATGCGGCGGCCTCGACCAGTGGGGCCTACCCCAACCTCGGGCCCACGATCTTGATCGAGGCGGGCATTCCGCTGATCGACCGGGCCGGTGCCGAGATCATGGAAGTCCTCGCCGAAGGAACCAGTGCGCGCGTCGTGGGCGGTGAGGTGCTCGTGGGCGAGGAGACCGTGGCCACCGGCATCCTGCTCGACGAGGGCAGTGTTGCCGTCTCCTTGGAGCTAGCCCGAGGGCGTGTCTCGGAACAGATTGAGGCCTTCGCCAAGAACACCATGCAGTATGTGCAAACCGAGCAGCATCTCCTGCTCGACGGCATCGAGCTGCCGGAGCTGCGGACGCGCATTCGCGACCGCTACGTGCTCGTCGTGGTGCGTGGTTACCACTACAAAGAGGACCTGCAGACACTGCGTCCCTTCATTCGTGAAGAGAAGCCGGTCCTGATCGGCGTGGACGGTGGAGCAGATGCCTTGCTGGAGATGGGTCTGCGACCGGATCTCATCGTCGGCGACATGGACTCCGTCAGTGACGCGGCTCTGACCAGTGGGGCCGAGATCGTGGTGCACGCCTATCGAGATGGCAACGCCCCCGGCCACGCCCGGGTGAAAGAGCTGGGTGTCGACGACGCGGTGGTGCTGCCAGCAACAGGCACCAGCGAGGACATCGCGATGCTGCTTGCCGATGGGCTGGGAGCAACCCTGATCGTCGCAGTGGGGACCCACGCCACGCTGGTCGAATTCTTGGACAAGGGACGGCGCGGCATGGCCAGCACCTTCCTGACCAGGCTGCGGGTGGGGAGCAAACTGATCGACGCTAAGGGTGTGAGCGTGTTGTATCGCTCGAGGATCTCGGCGGCGTCGCTGACGTGGCTCGTACTGGCCGGAATGGTGGCCATGATCGCCGCCTTGGCATCGACCCCTGGGGGCCGCGCCATCTTTGGAGTCATCAATCTGCGGTGGGATGACCTCGTCGCTTGGGGGGGAAGGTTGTTCTGACGTGATCGATTTCAAGTACCACATGGTGTCTCTGGTGGCCGTCTTCTTGGCACTAGCGGTGGGCATCATCTTGGGCGCCGGGCCGCTGCGCGGCCAACTGTCCGAGGCCTTGGAAAGCCAGGTTGCCGAGCTGGGCGAGGAGCGCAACGTGCTGCGCTCACGGGTGGATCTTCAGCAGCAGCGAGCGGACGACAAGGACACACTTTTGTCATCGCTGCTGCCGAGCGCCGTCGCGGATACCTTGACTGATCGGCGCGTGAGTATCGTCGAACTGCCGGGTGCAGACACGAGTCTTGCGGATGCCACAGCGACTGCTCTAGAAGCCGCGGGGGCAGAGGTGGTCGCGCGCACGACTGTTGGGCGCTCGTGGTTGGACCCGGATGGTGCCGCTGATCGCCAAGCGGCCGCCACTGAGCTCTTCCCCTCATTCACCAACGCCGGCATCGAGGCAACTCCTGCCGGCCTGCTAGCCACCGTGCTTGCCGGCCCGCGGGAGGTGGACGATGTCGCGGCCTGGATGCAAGCCGAAGAACGGTTAGTGAATCTTGATGCGATCGAGACGCAGCGGCCAACCGAAGGCGTGACGGTTCTGCCCGGCGCCCCGGCGGCGATCGCACCAGAGGTCGTGGTGATCCTCAGCGGCGGTCTAGACGCCGAGAACCTGAACGAGGATTCGGCCTTGCAAGCACGGCTCGCAGATCGCCTCGCGATCGTGGCCGCGCTCGCCGAGCAGGACGTGCCCACCGTGGTGACCGGGGGCGGCTCAGAGTCCTATGCCGACCCACAGTCCGCCGCTGAGGACCCCCTCATCGCCGCCATCCGAAGCAGTTCCGACGTAGCGGACGTCGTGGCGAGCGTGGACAACATCGAGAGCCCGGCCGGATTGGTTGCGGCCACTTGGGCCACCGCTTGGGTCCTCGAGGGCGACCAGGGCCACTACGGCTTGGCTGACGACGCGCAGGCCCCAGCGCCCCCGGAGCCGGCGCGGCTAGATGCGCCGGCTGACGACGCCACCCCGTGAGACGTATGCCGACCTGGCCCGCAACGGTCGCGGCGCTGCTGGGCTCCATGGCACTGACCCGGGCGGCAGCGCGAGCAGAGTTCGATCCCTTCACTCACCTTGCGGGTTATGAGCTGTCAGAGCGGCTCGATCCCGCCGCGCGACCTGGGCGCGACACATCGCAGCAATGGGCCAGGCGGAACCATGCGGGAGATGACGTCAGTTTGCTAGAAGGCGTCTGGGCTGTCGTCGGTTCGGGGGTCCCGCTGCTTGCCCTAAACCCTGGCGCCGCAACAGTTGCCTTCGGAGCGGGAGTCACCGGTGCCTACGACGATCTGCACCCCGACGCTGACCGCAAGGGCCTGCGAGGTCACCTCGGTGCGCTGCGTCGAGCCGAGGTTAGCCCGGGGACGTTGAAGATTGTCGGCCTGTGTGGCAGCGCGGCCACCGGCTCGTGGGTCAGCGGACGCCGCAACCCCTTCGAGATCGGCCTCGATGCAGCGCTGGTGGCGGCATCAGCCAACATGGCCAATCTGCTGGATCTGCGACCGGGTCGGTGCCTCAAGGTCGTCATGGCGTGTGGGGTGCCGCTGGCCTGGGGGGTCTGCGGCTCACGAGGCGTTGCGGCTGCGGCAGCCGTCGGTGCAAGTGCCATGGTGTTGCCCGCAGACCTCAAGGGTGTGACCATGCTCGGGGACACGGGGGCCAACGCGCTCGGCGCCCTGCTGGGGCATAGCGTCACGGGATGTTCGCGGTCGTTCCGCTTGGCCGCGTTGACGGTGCTGACCGCGGCAACGTTGATCTCCGAGCGGGTAAGTTTTAGCGCAGTCATCGACAACAATCCCTTTCTGCATGCCATCGATCAGTGGGGTCGGTAGCCCCCACGATGACTGTCCCCGCTATGCCGAGCCCTCGCCTCGCAGCCGGCGGCATCGTTGCCGCCGCCGGGATGGTGGCGGCGATCACGATCGTGTCGCGGGCGATCGGGCTGGGCCGATGGGTCGTGTTCTCCAACAGCGTGGGCGCCACCTGCTTGGGCCAGGTCTATGCCACGGCCAACCAAGTGCCCAACGTGTTGTACGAAGCCGCTGCCGGGGGGGCACTGGCTGCGGTTGCGGTCCCCTTGATTTCGACATACCTCAATCGCGGTGACGAACGAAGAGCTGACCAGACGGCGAGCGCCCTGCTGACCTGGGCTCTGCTGGCGTTGCTGCCGATCAGTGCTGCCGTGATCCTGCTGGCCAACCCGCTCTCGGTGCTGCTGATGGGCAGCTCGACCACCTGCTCGGCGCAGGCTAGCCACCGGGTCGCAGCTCTGATGCTGCTGGCCTTCGCGCCGCAGATCGCACTGTATGGCGTGGGCGTGGTGCTGACCGGCGTGCTGCAGGCCCATCGACGGTTTGCCGCGGCGGCGGTAGCGCCGTTGCTGTCCAGCGTGGTGGTGATCGGCACCTACGTGATCTACGGCGCGATGTACGACCCGAACGTGCCCCTGGACCGGGCGCCCGACTCCGGGATCTTGCTGCTCGCCCTCGGAACCACTGCCGGGGTGGTGGCTCTGAGCGTGCCACTGTTGTTGCCCACCATCCGGGCCGGAGTGCGGCTGCGACCGGCGTTGCGTTTCCCCGAAGGCACAGCCGCTCGTGCTGGCGCGTTGGCGGCAGCCGGTCTGGTCGCGGTGATCGGTCAGCAAGGTGTGGTGATCGTGGCTCTACTGCTGAGCAACCGCGTCGGGGTGGGCACGATCAACGTCTACACCTACACCCAGACCGCATACCTGCTGCCGTATGCGCTGCTCGTGGTGCCACTGGCCACGGTCGCGTTCCCCCGACTGAGCGACCCACAGGAGGGCGCGGCCACCCTGCGCCGGACCATGTCCGGCGTCCTGGTGGCGGGAGTGGTCGCGGTGGCCGCGTTGATCGCTGTCCGCCGCGAGATCGGTGCCATTTTCATCAGCCTCGATGCCGGCGGCTCGGGGGCGGGGCGTGAAGCACTGCTCGCTATGCCGGATGCTCTCGCCGCCTACGCGCCCGGCTTGTTGGGCTTCTCGATAGCCGCACTACTGACCCGCGCGTTGTATGCCGTGGGCTCACCGCTGCGAGCGGCGATTGCCATCAGCGCGGGGTGGGCTGTGGCCGGCGTAGTGCCACTGGTTACCTTCCTCGCCGCCAATATTGACTCCCCCACCGAGGTGTTGGTGCTGATGGGGGTGTCGAGTTCGGTTGGGATGACCCTGAGCGCGCTTATGCTAACCCGGGCCGTGCGAGTGAGTTGGGGGTTCGCGGCCACCGCCGGATCCAGGCGAGCCTTCGCCGCGGCCGTCACTGCTGGGGCGGTCGTGGTGGGTCTTCGCGAGGTGCTCGCTGCAACGTCGGTGCTGCCAGGAATCGAACAGGGGGCGTGGAGCGCGATGCTGGTTGCTGCGGTCA